>JAILZB010000132.1 GCA_023512725.1 Chloroflexota bacterium
GGGACAGGCATTCCTGGACCTCTGCTGCCGGGAGGGTGGGGCCGACGAAGACGACGATGGAGCTCATAGCTCCCCCCGGCGGGCTCGGGCACGCTCGCCGCACTGGATGGAACCCGGTGGCTCATCTTCCCATTCCAGCCCGGGGACGATCATCCGGACGACCAGGACCCCAATCTCCGGCCGAGTCAGGTTGACGCGGATGGTTTCACGGATGCCCGCTGCCTGGAGCCGGTCACAGACGAGCTGGAGGTCAGTGGTGAAGGTCGGGAGATCGAAGGCGGGGCGACGGTGAAGGGGCGCTCGGCAGGTGGCTGAGCAAGGAAGGTGCGGTGGGTGGCTAGGGCGGTACGCTCGGTCAAGCTGGCGTCGTCATCGACGAACAGGTCGTCGCGGGTGCCCGCGATCACGGTCAGCCGGCTCTGGGTCGCCTCAGTCAACGCCCGCAGCAACGCAATCTCGCGGCGGGCGTGGCAGCCCTGGCCGGCACCAAGAAGTGGCAAAGCAGCCTTGCCCTGGCCAGGCGGCCACCGTGTAGTTGCAGTGCACCATCTCATACGGTACCAAGCGGGGAACCCCGCTGAGGAGCTCCTCACCCTCGGTCCAGAGCAGGCAGAGGTCGTCGTGGTAGGGCGAGGGAGCCACGCGCGGAAGCCGGGCGACTTCGGCCAGTGGTAGCCGCTGGCGGAGCTGACGGGCACTTGCGAAGCGGAGCGGGCCGTCGAACTGCTCGGCGTGCCAGGTTTCGATGGCTTCCATCATGCCGGAGGCGAGGGCGGCTACCAGCGTGAGGTCCTTGCCCTGGGCGACTGAAAGCGAACGGGCATTGGAGCGAATGACTGTCACGACGGGGATACCGAGGCAGTCCAAGCCGGTAATGTCGGCGGCGCGCGTGACCCCGCACCGGGGAATGAGCGGGCGGAGCCGGGCGACAGTCTCCTCGGGGGGAAGCAAACGGTCCATCCCAGTCCGGTAGCGTTTAGTTTCTTCAGCAGGGAGAACGGGCGGGATCAGGGTTCCTGCGCGATGTGAAGACTGGGGCCGCTTCAGGTCAGCGGTGGTGGCAGGCCGGCACTGGGGCGGTGGTCGTGCCCGAGCATGGGGAAAGCGGCGGGCGCGGTGGTGACAAGACCGGGCACGACCGCCCGGACGATGACACCGCCCGCTGAGCGCACGTCGGCCGGAGTAAGGTCGACCAGGAGCGGACGGAAACCGTGCTGGGCGAGGAGCGCCCCGTACTCTGGACCCCCGGGGGGAGGACCGAGAGCGGCAGGGGTGGCTGCGACGAGTGCAGGTGATGCTCGATGGCGGCCTGGTACGTTGGGTCGAGCGTGAGCTGGACGTGGCAAACCAGGTCGATGGCGTCGTGCCAGTCGGGGTCGTAGCTCTCCCAGTACCGCCGGTCGGCACGGTAGGGTTTGAGCACGCCCATCTCGACCAGGGCAGCCCGGACAGGATTGGCGGGGTCCGCCAGCTCCGCACTGGTTGCGAGGAGCATTGCTGCTTCAGCGAGGGCCTTGCGGGCTGCTAGGACCGCATCGGAGCGGCAAGCGATCCCCACCCCGAGCAACCCCTGCTCGCGGTCCGTCACCAGCGCGAGCACGATCGGCAGCCCGAAGGCATTTGGCACCGCGAGCAGGCGAGTGGTGAGCACGCCCTGCGGGCCCTCGGGGACCCAGGCCGAAGGAACCTCCAGAGGGAGGAAGCCCTGCCCCCTTGCCCAGGCGCGAGCGAAGGCGTCGCGCTCGATGACTTCGGCCAGGGCAGCCTGGGCAGCCGCCTCCCAGGAGGTCGCCGTTGCCAGACCGGCTGCGATGGGAAAGTTCGTCCGCGGGAGGTCAAAGGGATCCTGCCGGAGGGTAACGAGGCTCCACGGCACGAGCACAGGTTGGCCAGAGCGGGCATCCTGCCCCCACACCCAGGCTGCTGGCGTATCGGCAGTAAAGGGGGCGAAGGGGAAGCCGGGCTGGTGGTACTGGGCAGGGGCATAGAGCGCCAGGGTAGTTGGATCGAGGGCTGGCAGGCCACGCTGGACAAGATTGCGGTAGGAGGGTCCGATGACCTGGGGGGTGATCAGGGTGGCAGCATAACGTTCCAGGGCCTCGCCAATCGCAGCGGCTTGGGCAGCGGCGGTATCCCACCAGACACAGCCGGCGCCGAGAGGGTTGCCAATCGGCTCGGTGAGGGCGCTGGTATCGGCTGCCCAGGCGAGGAAGGCACGCAGCCCCTTCCAGACCGAGCGCGGGAGCGGGCGCGGCTCAACCCGGCGGATAATCCCGAAGCGGCAGTTGACGAGGGGCGGCGGCAGCATCGCTAGGTGTGGGGCAACGGCGCCAGGCACAACGCTGCTTCCGTAAGGGGATGCGTCCGCCAGCCGAGGCGCACCGGCTCGTGGTAGAGACGCTGCCCACCGAGCAGGGGGAAGGCAGCCGGGAAGTTGCCGTACAGCCCGGGAACGATCACCCGCACGACCCGAAGTCCGGCCTGGGCGACATCGACGGTGGTGAGGTCAGCGGAGTAGGCGCGTAGTCCCTGGGCAGCGAGCCGCTCCAGGATGACCGCTCGGCGGTCTCCCTGAAGAGAAGGGAGCGCGGCCAGGGGGAGTGTCTCCTGAGTGGAGGTCAGGGGTGCGACGAAGTGGTGAAGGCGCGGGTCGAGGTAGATCTGGGCGTGGCAACTGAGGTCGGTGAGGTCGCGGAAGTCGGGCCGGTAGTCGTCGGCGTAGCGCCGGTCGGCCCGGAACGGCTTGAGCGGCGCTCCGTTCAGCATGCCGGCCGCCGCTGCACGCCAGATGTCACCCTCCGGCGTGAGCAGGCCGTGGGCATACACCCGTAGCGCCAGGGCTTCGGCCGCGGCTTTGCGCGCTGCGGCCTCCGGGTCGAGGCGACAGGCAACCCCGAGGGTCACGATCTGGTCGTGGTGGTCGAGCAAGAGGGTGGCGATGACGGGAAGGCCGAACGGGCAGGGAAGGGCGAGGAAGATGAGCTCGACCGCCGATGGCCCCGGGGTGGTGAGGGCACTTCGCAGGCCGGGCGACTGTTCGAGCGTCAGCCGGATGGTCGGCCCCCCCGCGAGCCACCAGAGCGTGGTCGTATCGCGCTCGATGAGCTCTTCGAGGGCGGCGCCTTCGGCATCCGCGCGGCTGGTGCCCGCAGCGATCCCCGCATACTGCAGGAAGGCCAGCGGAGGCTCCTGCCGGCGCCAGCCGTGGTAGTAGTTGAGGTAGCACAGCGGGGCGGGCAGGAGCATTGGCGTGCCACTGAGCAGGTCCTCTCCGGCAAGCCATTCCACAGGGAGGTCTGGGGTGAAGGGGACAAAGGGGAAGCCGGCTTCGGCGTACTGGCGGGCACTGTAGAGGCAGAGCGACTGGGGGTCGAGGGCGGGCTGACCGCGCTGGCGGAGCTGCTCGAACGAGGCCCGGGGAAGAGGGGGGGGAAGGATATTCCCGCAGTACCGCTCGACGGCTTCGCCGATCGCTGCCGCCTGGGCCGCCTCTTCGTCGTCGAAGGCGGTGCCGGTGGCGGTGCGGTCGGCGAACCAGTCGCAGGTGGTCGCGACATCCGCCACGTAGGCCATGGTCAGGATGAATGACCCGGGGATATCCGGCGGGTTCACGGCTCGTACCAGGCGCGTGATCAGGCCGAAGCGGCGGTTGACGAGGAGGCGGCTCACGCGGGGGTCCATGGGCTCGCTTCAGCTACCGGTAGGATCAGCCGACTGCCGCCTGGGCCACAGAGCAGCCACTGGTGGGCGGGAGCACTTTCTAGCCAGTTCTCCCGGGGCTGGCCGGTATGCGGATTGATGGCGTAGCCGGGGAAGGAGCTTCCGGCAACCTCTAGGAGGAGGCGGCTTCCCGCGGGAAGTTCCACTGCCTGCGGGGGCAGCGTGATCGTTACTTGGTGCGAGGGGCCAAGGGCGGTGCAGTCCTCCACGAGGGACTCGCCGAGGAGGAAGGTGCGGCCGTCTGGCTCGCGGTAGGCCAGGCGGGCGAGCCAGTCGACGCTCGGCACGTTGCTGGAACCGGTCAGCTCAAGACGTGGACTGCCGTACCAGCGGAGTGGTGCCGGAAGGGGGGCGCTGAGGAAAGCCACTTGGTCTGCCCGGGGTGGACGTTGGGCGAGGTCATCAGCAGGAAACGGTGTTGGCACTGGGTCGGTGGGGTCGCTCGGGAACCCGCAGCTGCCTGGCGTGGCGCTGCCAAGCTGGCCGTCGGCGCCGAGGGGGAATGAGCAGGCCCTGAGTGGCTCCGGCGGCCAGTGCTTGGCCGTTACCCAACGGTGCGTTCCGATCAGAAAGATCTGGACCGGAGGCAAGGGGGAAGGTGCACCGGTCAGGATCGCTTCCAGCCAGGCGACCTGGAGATCGCCGAGAGGCAGCTCTGCCGCGGGACCGAAGTTGCGGGCGCAGTGGGCGCGCAACGGCTGGTTAAGGGCGGAGGCCCAGCACCCAACGACGAGCGTGCTGCCAGGCGGAGCGGTCTGCCAGAGGCGGAGCGCTTCGCCGACAAAGGCATCGTACCAGCCCGTCAGGAGGAGCAGAGGGATGCGCCCCCCTGACCAGGTGAGCGGTGGGAGGGAGGTGCCGAACGGTGGCCAGGCACCGAGCTGCCCCCAGAGCCGGGTCGGAAGCTGCGCTGGCGGCAGCTGGAGCAGTGCTGGTGCCTGGGCGAACATCGCTTCGACGAAGCCGGGCCGGCTGCTGCGACCGCTCCCATGGGTCAGCCACCACCATAGCTCATGTGCCAGCCGGACGACAGTCCCCTCCCCGTAGCGAAGCGCCCGCGCGCCAGGGAAAGGAAAGCCCAGGATACGGGCAACGAGCGCCGGGTGGTCGGGAAGGGTAAGCGCTGCAAACCCCTCGTAGGACCACCCACTTGCGATCACGCGGCCGTCGCACCAGGGCTGGTGAGCAATCCAGCGGAGCGTGGCTTCGCCATCGTCTGACTCGTGCTGGCCGGGCTCCCAGGTTCCCTCGGAGTCGCCGCGCCCGCGGACGTCCTGGGCAACGAAGGCGTACCCTAGGCTCACCCAGAGGAGCGCTTCCTCCACCATGGTTCGGCGGTTGTAGGGCGTGCGCCGAAGGATGACGGGTGCTGGCCAGGGCGGGCGGTAGATGTCGGTCGCGAGCCGTACCCCGTCAGCGAGCGTCAACCATTGGTCGGCTGCGACGACGGGTGAGGTGATGGGCTGGGGGGCGACGCGCTGGCTCATGCGCTCGCCTCCCCGTGGGGCGTCCGTGGGGGAAGGGGGAGAGGAAGAACGGGATGGTGCTCGATAGTCAGCGAGGCGAGGTGGACAGCGTGCTGGATGCTCGCAACCGGTTCGCCCCGCGCCCAGGTGAGGATATCCTGGGCGATGATACCTGCCAGCATGGCCCGCCCAGCAGCATCCGGCCAGGTGGGTGCTGGCCGCTCGGCAGCAAGCCACTGCCAGCAGCGGAGCAGTTCCTCTGGGCGGTCGGCAGCAGCTAGGCGGCGCAGTCGGACATCGCGATAGCTCGCCGTGATCCCGGGGACGAGGAGCGGGCCGATGTACCAGCAGTCGCCTTCGGCATAGGCCATCTGCCAGGGGCGACCGAGCTGGAGGCAGCGCTCAGCGAGCGCAAGCCAGTCTGAGTCGGGCAGCCAGCCTGCGCAGCTGAGTAGGAGGTCGCAGGGGAGGTCGGCAGTGGCCCCTGGCAGCACCGTGAGGCCAGCCGCCGTCAGCACTGCGGCGGTTGCTTCCGCTAGCGGGTTCGTGTCGAGGACGCCCACCGCTACCGTGGGTAGGGAAGTCGGTTCGGGGCGTGGCAGTAGCACCCCTTCGCGCTGGCAGGCGGTAATGAGATCAGCGAGCTCGCCGGGGTCAGCAGCTGCGGCGAGGGCGTGCTCGGGTGTGAGAGTACTGCTGGCGACTGCGCGGAAGAGGGCTAAGGTCTCTGGGCTGCCGTGGACCCGGATGAAGTCGTCGCTCGCTGTCCGCAAGAGTAAGGTGCGTTCCTGCTCAGGAAAGAGCAGCGCTCCTGGCGGCAGCTGGAGCAGTGGGCTGATCTTGGACTGCGCCTGGGAATGCATCGCTCGCCGGAGGCAGAAGGAAGGCCCTCGTGGGGCAAGCAGAGACCGCCACCCCACGAGAGCACAGCCGCTTAGCGGCGCCAGGTGAAGCTGGCCACACCCGCGACGGCGCTGTGGTTGGCAGAACACAGCACGACAGCAGGCGTCTTCGGGCCAAGCCTCTCGAGGCCCTTCTGCTGCATGGGCTCCCTCCTTGCTGAAATTCGCACGATTGTCCCGGGCACAACCGGCTGCCTTCAGGGTGGCAGACGGGGGCGAGGCTGTCGGTGCGCTGGGTAACGTGCGGCCAGTCGTGATTGCGACCCCCAGGCTGTCACATCTGCTACTGCCTGGAGAGCCCCTCGCGCAGTAGCCTGACAGGCTGCGAGGAGGTCTGGGTGCCCTCTGTGCCGGGACGGACCGAAGAACCCACTATATCGTCAGGACCTACCGTTGCCTCCGGGGTGCTCCTGGGAGCACGCGATCTCTGGCAGGTGACGCTGCCCATCATCGTCAGTAACCTGCTCTCGCTGGCGCTCCTCGTCGTCGATGCGGCACTGCTAGGGCACTTCTCGACCAACGACCTGGCGGCCGCCACCCTGGGCTTCCCGGTCTACATGGTGATGCAGATGCCGGCGACCGGCTGGGCGACTGCCGTGCAGGTGCTGGTCGCGCGCCGCTGGGGGGAGAACGACCCGGCCGCTGTGGCACGGATTGCTCGCCTGGGGATGCTGATTGGCGGAGGCGGCGGCCTGCTCTGCGGGGTAGTCACCATCCTGGCAGCTGGAGTGATCGCCCGCCTGCTGACCGATGACCCGTTCCTCGCCCAGCGGGCGACGGACTACCTCCGGGTGATCGCCCTAGCCCTCCCGCTGATCGGACTGCTCAGCGTGCTGCGGGCGTGCTACGCCGGGCTCGGGAAGACTGCCGTGGTGATGCGCGTGACGAGTGGGGTGGTGCTGGCGAACGTTCCGCTCAACCTGTTCTGGATCCTCCTCGTCGGCCTGGGCGCGGTTGGTTCTGCCCTCGGGACGGTGCTCGTCCTCGCTGGGGGTGTGGGGGCGCTGCTCTGGCATAGCCATGCTCGGCTTAGCCCTGCTCTTCCTGTGAAGGGCGACCTCCACGGCTGGCGAGAGACGGTGGCCCGCCTCTGGCAGATCGGCTGGCCGGAGAGTGTCATGCTGTTCGCGGGCTACCTCAACGCCCTGCTGGTGATGTGGGTGGTTGCCGAGCTAGGGGTGGTGGCAGTGGCTGTCGCGGGCATTCTTGGGGCGCTCCTCAACGTGATCTGGACCGTCATCTTCGCGTGCAGCAGTGGGGTCTCCGTCCTGGCTGGGCAGCGGCTGGGCGCGCGGGACCTCGTCGGGGCGGAGGTGGTGGAGCGGGCAGGCTATCTCATCACCAGTGGCTGTGTGGCAGCGCTGGTGACGCCGATGCTCGCCCTGCCTCACCTGGTGCTGCGCCTCTTTACCGACGACGCGTCCGTGGCGGCTCAGGCGGCGAGCGTCCTGCCTCTCATGCTCCTCCAGACCCCGCTAATGGTGCTGGGGATGGTGCTGGCCGGGATGCTCCGCGCAGCAGGGGATACCAAAACGCTGCTCGTTGCTGCCACGGTGGGTGCGTACCTAGTCTATCTGCCGCTGGCCTGGGTGCTCGCAACGCAGCTCGGCCTGGGGCTGTCCGGGGTGTACCTTGGGGCGGTGGCCTTCTGGGTCGCGCGCGGCGGGCTGACGCTCATCCGCTATCGCCAAGGGGCGTGGAGGACGGCCCGCCTGTGAGCGTGAGGCGACGTTGGCCGCCCGCCCGCCGCTCATCCCGGGTGGACTGGTGGCACGGACGACCGGTGGCCGACCCCTACCGCTGGTTGGAGCGTCTGGACTCCCCAGCGACCCAGCGCTGGCTGGCGGCCCAGCACGCCCAGTGGGCAGCGTGGCGGGCGGTGTCGCCATCCCGGCCCTGGCTGGAGCAGCGGATTGGGGAGCTGTGGGCCCTACCGCGGCGGAGTGTGCTGCTGGAGTGCGGGGGGCGCTACTTCACGCTGGAGCAGGGGCGAGCGTGGCCCCAACCAGTGCTGACCGTGGGGGAACGTTGGGACCAGCCTGGGAGGGTGGTGCTGGACCCGGGCACGATCGACCCCCAGGCGACCTTGAGCGGCCTCGCGATCGACCCCATGGGCGAATTGGTGGCCTACAGTCTCTCCTTCGCCGGCTCCGATTGGCAGGAGTGGCGGGTTCGGCGTGTTGCCGATGGGGTGGACCTCCCTGACCGCTGCCCCTGGAGTAAGAACTCGGGCGCATCCTGGCCCCACGATGGGCGCGGGTTCTTCTACCTGGGATACCCTCCCCCACCCAACCCCCAGGCGCCTGCCCGTGCACCGAGTCTCCGCTACCACCGCCTTGGCACTGCGCCAGCCGACGATGTGGTCATCCGCGTGCAGCCCGACCAGCCAGCGTGGGGGTTCGACGGGTGGATCACCGAGGATGGGCGCTACCTGGTGGTCACGACCTGGCGGGGGAGCGACCCAACGAACCTGCTCGATGTCATCGACCTCGCGACGGGGAAGGTCACCCCGCTCCAGACCACGTTCGATGCGACGACGCGCGTGATTGGGAATGCCGGCACCACCTTCTGGCTGGCGACGACCTGGGAAGCCCCGCGCGGGCGCGTGGTCGCCGTCCGCCTGGAGGCACCGGACCGCAGCCACTGGCAGCCGGTGATCGCCGAGCAGGAGGCGCCGCTGCTCGAGGTAGCGCTGGTAGGGGAGCAGTTCTTTGTCGTCCTGCTGCGTCACCTGGAGACCGAGGTGCTGTGCTTCCGGCGCGAGGGGACGCCCAACGGCCGGCTGGACCTGCCCAGCGGTGGGGTCGCCAGTGGCTTCAGTGGGCGGCGGACCGACCGGGAGCTGTTCTTCGCGTTCCAGAGCCTGGTCCATCCCGAGACGGTCTACCGGCTGGACCTTGCGACCGAAACCCTGGAGCCACTGGCGCAGCTGGGGCTGCCCTTCTGCCCGGACGCCTTTGCCCTCCGGCGCGAGGCCGTTCCCACTGACGATGGGGTGCAGGTGCCGCTGCTCCTCGCCTACCGGCGCGACCGTCCCCCTGGCCCGGCGCCGACGCTGCTTTTCTGCTACGGTGGCTTTGGCCTCCCCGCGGTGCCGCGCTTTCTGCCCAGTCTGATCGCCTGGCTTGAACTCGGGGGCGTTTACGCGGTCGCCGGGGTGCGCGGTGGAGGCGAGCAGGGGACCGCCTGGCACGCGGCGGCACGGGGGCGCGCCAAGCAGCGGAGCATCGCTGACCTGCTCGCCTGCGCCGAGTGGCTTCAGCGTACTGGGGTCACGACCCCAGGGCAGCTTGCCCTCGCGGGCGGGTCGAACGGTGGGCTGCTCGTAGCGGCGGCGCTCACCCAGCGTCCAGAGCGGTTCGCCGCGGTGGTGGCAATAGCGCCGCTGACCGACATGGTGCGCTTCACCCAGGGACCGGTCGGCTGGGCCTGGACCCCTGAATATGGCGACCCGACGGACCCCGAGGACTTCGCCGCTTTGCTCGCCTACTCCCCCCTCCACGCCGTCCGCCCGGGGGTGGTGTACCCGGCGGTGCTGGTTGAGACGGGAGGGCACGATGAACGGGTGCCGCCCTGGCACGGGTTCAAGTTCGTGGCTGCTCTCCAGCACGCTCAGGCTGGGCCAGCACCGGTCCTGTTGCGCCATGACCCCCTGGGCGGCCACGAGCCAGAACCGCTGACGGACGACGCCGTTGAACGGCTGGCCGACCGCTGGAGCTTCGTTGCCGATCGGCTCGGCGTGGCCCCGCCCGCGACCGCAGCCGCCAGGGCGAGCGCCCAGGAGGAGAGCACAAAAGGCAAACGCGCGACCCCCAAGCACTCGCAGGGGGCGCCTGAGGAACCCTTGACTGGAGGAAGGCAATGTCCAGAGTACCCTGGCTGGGGCGGCTGATCACCCTTGTGGCAGTAGCGCTAACCGCGTGTGCTCCCACCGCTCCCGCTGGGCCAAGTACCACCGCCCCCACGCCCGGCTCGGGGGCAGCACCGGCGACGCCGGCCGCCCCAGCGGAAATCAGCTTTACCGATGCGACCGGCGCCCGCCTCACCTTCACCCGGCGGGTCGAGCGGGTGGTCTGCTTGGCGGGGCCGTGCCAGGACATGCTGTTCGAGCTTGGCGTGATGCCGGTGGCGGCCCGCGGGATCACCAAAGAACGGAA
The DNA here is from genome assembly GCA_023512725.1 of Chloroflexota bacterium. Taxonomy (GTDB): domain Bacteria; phylum Chloroflexota; class Dehalococcoidia; order SpSt-223; family SpSt-223; genus JANWZD01. The sequence goes on from JAILZB010000132.1 coordinate 10,246, forward strand.
GTATCTGCTCGACCTCTACGACCAGTACGACAAGGTACCGCCCATTACGGGGT
>JAILZB010000133.1 GCA_023512725.1 Chloroflexota bacterium
CCGGCGAGATGTACCGCCACCTGTTCTACCCTGCGCTGCTGCAGGCGCTGGGCTTGCGGACACTCGCCCGCTGGTACCGCCGCGGTCACCGCGCGGTTTTCAAGCACGTGACCATCCGCTCCGCCAGCTGGTGGCAGGAGCAGCTCAGCGCCGCAGGGTTCCTGGTGCTCCGCTGCGAAGGCACCCTCTCCCCCACCCTGATGCGCCTGCACGACCTGTTCCTGGTCACTGCGTTCCCCTCGCAACTGGCGAAGTGGGTGACCGGCCGGCGCCTGCTCACGACCACCGGACTGCGCGCCCGCGTGCTGCCCTGGCTCTTCGGCCCGCTGGTCCGCCGCGACCCGAGCTCAGCGATCAACCTGCTTATCGTCGCACGGAAGCGCACCTGAGCTCCCACTGCCCTGCACCGGGCGAAACGGGGGCATCGGAGCGCGAGCCCTCTTCTGGCAGCCCTAACCTGCTTGGGTGGGACCACCACGAGGGGCGCCAGAGGGAACCGGGGTGGTCGGCTCGGCCTCAGCCGAGTGTCGCGACCAATCGCCAGACCCGTTCCAGCGAGCGCTCGGGGTCATCCGGTGTGCTAAGAGGATGGACGATCGCTTCGCTGATCCCAACGCTGGCCAGCGCCTGGAGCCGGTCGGCCACCGTCTGCTCATTGCCGGAGAAGACCACCGCCGCGACCATGGCATCGGTCCACTCCTCCCCTGCGGGCGGCAACCCCGCGGCCCGGAACATCGCCGCGTAGTTCGGCAAGCGGGGATAGAGCGCCAGCTGGCGGCGAACGGCAGCGCGCACGGCAGCGGCATCCTCACTCACACAGACCGGCACGTGGAACACGAGTGGCGGCACCGGCCGGCCGGCCGCTTCGGCTCCTGCCCGCAGCGCAGGGAGGGCCACCGTGCGGACATACTCCAGCGGACAGACCCAGGTGATGGCGCCGTCGCTTGCCTCCCCCGCCAGCCGGAACGACTTCTCGCGCAGGGCAGAAATGAGCACGGGCACGCCTGCCACCTGCGGCAAGACGGCGTGCACGCGGTAGCGCGCGTTCTCGACATCTACTCGCCCCGTCTGGAGTGCCGGCCGGACCACCGCCAGGTAGTCGCGGAGATGAGCGAGCGGGCGCTCGTAGCGGATGCCCCAGGTCGGCTCCATCTGGGGAGCATGGCTCGGCCCGATCCCCAAACGAAAGCGCTCAGGGGCGAGCGCCGCCACCGTCGCCGCTTGCAGGGCAAGCAGCAGCGGATGGCGGGTCCAGGTCTGCGCTACGGCCGTCCCGAGCCGCAGCGTTGTGGTCCGGACGGCTGCGGCGGCAAAGAGGGTGAGCGAATCGTGGCTCAGCCCTCCGGCAGTGAGCCAGGCCGCCCGGATGCCCAGCTGCTCCGCCCGCACCACGTTCGCCAGCGTCGCCACCGGGTCGGCTGCCATGGCCGCGATCCCAACCGTGAATGGTGTCGTCATCGTTCCTCCTTGTGCCGCGCGATTGTACCTGGGCGGGCCGCTATGATTCGTCCGCCTAGCCTCAGGAGGCGCCCACGACCACACGCTGGCTGCTGGCCACGACCACGCTGCTCGCCTTCGGCCTGCGGATCTTCCGGCTGGATGGGCACGGTTACCGCGGCGACGAGACCTTTGTCCTCTGGTTCATCCGCCAGGACTGGCTCCCCCTGGTGGCAGCGATAGCCGGGAATGAACCGCACCCACCGCTGTTCTACCTCCTCGCGAAGCTCTGGCAGCTGCTGGCAGGAGAGCGCGAGGTCGCCTTCCGGCTGCTGCCGCTTGCCTTCAGTGTGCTCGCAGTGCCCCTCGGGAGCCGGGTCGCCCACCAGCTGGCCGGGCCGGCTAGCGGACTGCTCACCGCGCTGCTCCTTGCCGTTCACCCCTGGCAGGTCTGGCACGCCCAGGATGCCCGCATGTACAGCCAGGCTGCTACGCTGGGGCTCGCGACCATCCTGGCAGCGCTGCGGCTGGATGAGCAGCCGACCAACGGGCGGCGCCTGCTGGGCTTTACCGTCGTGGCGTTGCTCGCTGCCCTCAGCCACTACACCGTGCTCCCGCTCCTTGCGCTCGTGAGCGGGGTCTGGCTCCTCCGCCATCGCCTCAGCAGGCGCTGGCTGGCGAGCCAGGCCGTCCTCTGGGGGACGAGCGGGGGGTGGCTGCTGGTCAACGCGCCGCTCCTTGGGCGGTACAGTGGCAATGGCGACCAGCCTCCCTTCCTCGAAGCAGTCCGGCGGGCGGCAGTCGCCTTCGCAAGTGGGCGGAGCGGTGCGCCGGAGTGGGCCACCCTGGCCGGGGTAGTGGGGCTGCTGCTCGGGCTGCTGGGAGCGATCGTCCTGGTGCGGCGGGCTGGCCTGCCCGCTCTGCTGGTCGTCGGAGTGGTGCCGCTGACCGTCATCCTCGAGTGGGCTGCCAGCCTGCGTGGCCCCCTCTTCAACGAGAGCTACCTGCTCATCGCCGGCGGGCCAGCGGTGGTGATGGTCGCAAGCGGGATAGCCCGGCTTGGCCGCTGGCTGGGGCCGCCCGTCCTGGCCGGCTGCCTTGCCGTTGCACTGCTCGCCCTCAGCAACTATTGGTTCGACCCCGCCTACGCGAAGGCTGCCGACTGGCGGAGCGAGGCGAGGGCAGTCGCTCAGGGCGCCCGCCCCACTGACCTGGTCATCCTGAACTACCCCGACCCCACCTTCGAGTTCTACTATCGCGGCGCTGCCCCGGTCCGGCTGCTGCCAGCGAACGTTCCCTTTCGCCGGGAGGCGCTGAGCCGCGAGCTCGCGGAACTTACGGCGCGCTACGACCGGGTCTGGCTGGTGCCAGTGCGGGCAGCGAACTGGGATAGCGACGGGTTCGTTGAGCGCTGGCTGGACGTGCACACTCGCCTGGTCGCCACCGCGAGCTGGACGCAGGTCCGCCTCGTACTCTACGAGACAGCCCGCGGCGTGCTCGCCCGTGCCCGCCCGCTGGCAGCGACCTTCGACCACGTTCTCCTGCACGCCGCCGCCCTCGAGCCGACCAGCTGCCCTGCTCCCTGCTCGCTGACGCTCCACCTCATCTGGAGTGCCCGCCAACCGGTCGCGACGAGCTATAAGGTCTTCGTCCACGCGCTCGATGAGCAGGGTAGCGTGGTCGCTCAGAGCGATGCCGTCCCGGCGGACTGGCAACGCCCGACCACGAGCTGGCAACCCGACGAACTGGTGCTGGACGCGCACACGCTCGTCCTGCCCCACCCCGGCCGCTATCAAGTGATTGCCGGGCTGTACCAGGAACAGCACGGCCGCCTTCAGACGACCACCGGCCAGGATGCTGTCGCGGTCGGCGAGGTCAGCGTGCGCTGAAACCTGCTCCGCCGCTCGCCCGTGGTCTTTCTCGGATGATCCGGCTCGCCCTCGCCGTGGTGGTGCTCCTTAGCGCTTGCGCACCGAGCGCCTCGCCCTCCCTTCCACCCCCTGCTTCCCCACCGGCGATGCCTTCACCGGCGCCCGTGCTGGCACGGCCGACGGCCGTACGGATCGAGCTGTACGAGTGGAGTATCGGCATCGAGCCGAGTGAGTTTCCCGCCGGCCGCTACCCGGTTGAGGTGGTGAATGCTGGGCAGCGAGTCCACTCCCTCGCGGTGAGCGGCCCCGGCGGCGAGGTCGAGACGCGGCGGCTGCGCGCAGGGGGGAGTGAGCTGCTCACGCTCGAGTTTAGGCCCGGGGAGTATCTCCTCTGGTGCCCGGTCGGCGACCACCGCGACTACGGGATGGTGGCCTACCTCACGGTGGTCGGCGAGCTCCCTCACCCCAACGGGGGGTAACACCCAGCCATTCCGGTCCTGGCCTGGGATATACTGCCCGCCATTCGACATTCGGTGAGGACTGATGGCAGGGTGGGCGCGTGCTTGGATCGGGCGACCCTCATTTTTCGGCAGTCTCCTCCTAGTGAGCATCCTGATTCCCCCAGCACCGTCACCGGGGGTTCCTCGGCTCTCCGCCCCTCCACTCCCCCTCCCCTTCGCGCTCTCGGGAGTACTGGGACAAGCGAACGCTGCCTACCACTTCCAGCCAGCGGGAGAAGGCTTCGTTGCGACGAGCCCACCCCACCGCCTCACGGCACGGGTCGAGGGGCTGGTGCTGGAGATCGTTCACGGAGCCGAGTACTGGACCAGTGAACTCGCGGCCTGGGGACGGGGAGACACGCTCGCCCCGCTCACCGCCGAAGCGCCTTACGCGGTTGACAACCGCGTAGCCGTTGCCGCCGCGGGAGTGATCGCCTGGGTCCAGAACGGCCCGGCTGGGGTCCAGCAGGGATGGACCGTCCATCAGCCTCCACCCGGCGAGGGCCTGCTCACCCTGCTGCTGCGCCACCAGGGCACCTTGCGCGCGAGGCCCGAAGCCGACGGCCGCGGCCTCCAGATCCTGCACGCCGATGGGACGCTGGCCCTCCGCTGGAGTGGGCTGCTCGCCTGGGATGCTCGGGGGCAGCCACTCGCCGCCGGGCTCGAGAGCGAGGGGATATTCACCCGGCTGTGGGTAGATGCGCGGGAGGCAATCTACCCCCTCACGATCGACCCGTGGGTCCAGGCAGCACGCCTGAATGCTGCTGGCGCCAGCGACGGCAGCGTGCTCGGCAGTGCTGTCGCCGTGAGCGCAGATGGAAGCACGATCGTGGCAGGCGCCCCGCAGTGTGGCTGCTCCAGCGAGAGCGGCGCCGTCTATGTCTTCCTGCGCCCCAACGGGGGCTGGGCGACGACCGCGACGTTCGCGGCCAAGCTGACTCCACCAGACGGTGTAGCGAGCGACCAGTTCGGGTATACCATCGCCCTCAGCGAGGATGGCAGTACCGTAGTAGTGGGCGCTCCCTTCAACGACGAGGCGGCCAACAACGGGGGTGCCGCCTACATCTTTCAACGGCCGGCTGGGGGCTGGAGCGCACCGGTTTCCCCACCTGCCAAGCTCACTGCAGCGGGGAGCCAGAGTGGCGATACGTTCGGCTGGGCGGTGGCCATCAGTGGGGATGGCCAGACGATCGCGGTGGGCGCCCCGAATGCTGATGCGAGCGGGAGCGATAGTGGCACCGTTTATCTCTATGTCCGCCCGAATAGCGGCTGGACTTCCACCAACACCCCGACCGCTCGCCTGAGCGCTGCGGATGGCTTCCCTGGCGATGCGCTCGGCTTGAGTGTCGCCCTCAGCCGCAATGGCGATACCCTGCTGGCCGGGGCGCCTGGCGCCGATACGACGACCGTGAACTGTGGCGCGCTTTACCTCTTCACCCGCCCGCCCACCGGCTGGACAACGACGTCTGCCTTCACCGCGAAGCTGACCGCGGCCGCCCCCACCCTGAACGGCGAACTGGGCACCGCGGTGGCACTGAGCGCTGACGGACGCACCGCCGCGGGGGGAACGGCTATCATCCCCTTCTTCTCGGGCGAGGCCCTCATCTACGTGCGGCCGAGCAGCGGCTGGACGACCACCAGCCTGGAGAACGCTCGCCTGACCAGCCAGGATGTCTTCGACGGCGACGGCTTTGGTACCAGCCTGGCACTCAGCGAGGATGGCGGCCTGCTCCTGGTCGGTGCGCCAGCGGCTGCCAATGGAAGTGGGGCTGCGTTTATCTTCACCCGGCCTCCAACTGGCTGGCAGAGCACGTCGTTCTACACCCAGCGTTTGACGGCCGGCGACGGACGGCTCGGTGACTTCTACGGCAGCGCCCTCGCCTTCGGCCCCGATGCGGCGACCATCGCCATCGGTGCTCCCAACCGATCGGATGCCTCCGGCAATGAGGTGGGGGCAGTCTACGTGCATGTCCAGCCCCGGATCCGGCTGCTTCGCCCCACGGCCGGCTCTCCCGGCACCGTGATCACACTGACCGGCGTCAACCTGGAGGGCGCTACTGCCGTCACCTTTGGTGGCATCGCCGCGCTGGGCTACACCGTTACCTCCTCGACCGAAGTGCTGGCGACCGTCGGCTTTGGCTCCTCAGGGCAGGTTGCCCTGGAGAGCCGCGGCCTGGTTGCCAGCGCCGGGCCGTTCACCTTCGTGCCAGGACCAACCACGACGACCATCAGCGGGCTTTTCCCAAGCCCCGCCCAGGTCGGCCGAAGTGTCACGGTGAGCTTCACCGTCAGTTCGGCGCTCGGTCCCCCCACCGGCAAGGTCAGGGTGACTGCCGATGGCACCAGCTGCGAAGCCCCAGTCAGCGAAGGCCGCTGCGCGCTCGTCTTTGCCGCCGGTGGCCAGAAGAGCCTGGTGGCGGAGTTCGAAGGGAGCAGCGCTTTCGCCGGAAGCCGCTCGGCGCCCATCTCCCTGCGGGTCGATATCCCCACGACGACGACGGTCACCGAGGTCTTCCCCAACCCATCGTTCCTCAGCGAAGCGGTGCTGGTCGCGTTCGATGTCGATGCCGCTCATGGCACGCCCACCGGATTTGTGAGCGTGAGCGACGGCCGTTCTGTCTGCCGAGTGCCGGTGCTGACCGCCCGTTGCTTCCTGCCCTCGACCGTTGCCGGTACACGGACGATCGTGGCGACCTATGAAGGTGAGGGGTATTTCCTGCCCAGCCCGTCAAACCCCGTCCACCAGACGGTGCTCGGCGCCACGCCGACTCCCGGCCATTCGCCAACGTCGACGCCACCGCCCCTCGCTACCGCGACTCCGACCGTGACACCAGCCCACACCCCGACCGCGACCGCGACGCCAACCCGGAGCCCAACGGCTACCCCGGCAGCCAGCCCAACACCGACCCCGACCTTCCCACCCCATCACCCCAGGGTGTATTACGCTGCCCTCACCCCCAAGCAGGCCCATCCGTGAGCCGCTCGGTGGTTAGCGCCCCTGATAGACCGGTTTGCGCCGCTGGAGAAAGGCGGTCATCCCCTCAATACGGTCGGCCGTGGCAAAGAGCCGAACTTCCGCCTCGACCTCCGCTTTCAGGCCAACGGGGAGATCGGCATCTTTGGTCAGCTCAAGCACCTCTTTGGCGGCGCGGACGGCCAGGGGGCCGTTCTCCAAGATCGTGGTGGCCAACGCGCGCACGCTGGGCAGCAGCTGGTCGGCGGGCACCACCTGGTTGACCAGACCGATCTGCCAGGCCTCGGCCGCTGTGATCGGCCGGCCGGTCAAGATCAGCTGCTTCGCACGTCCGCGCCCAACCAGGCGGGGCAAGCGTTGGGTGCCTCCCCAGGCGGGGATGATCCCGAGCGTGACCTCGGGCAGGCCAAGGCGGGCCTGTTCTGCTGCCACCCGCAAGTCGCACGCCAGCGCAATCTCGCAGCCCCCGCCGAGGGCATACCCATTCACTGCCGCGATCACCACCTGCGGGACACTCTCGATCCGATTGCAGACGGCCTGGCCCAGCTCCATGAAGGTGCGCGCCTCCTCGGCGGAGAGGGTGGCCATCGCCGCGATATCCGCGCCCGCAATGAACGCGCGGTCGCCTGCTCCAGTCAGGATGATGACGCGGCACTGCTCATCGGCGGCCAGCTCGGCGAAGGTGCTAGCCAGCCGCTCCAGCACCTCCTGATTGAGCGCGTTCAACGCCTCCGGGCGGTTGACAGTGACCGTCGCGAGGCCCCCCTCACGCTCGGTCAGGACCACATCGCTCATGCTTCCTCCCTGGCAGGCATCACGGGCCTGTGCTGGCATTGTACCCAGCCCTTGACACCATTCGTTGGGACGGTTACGGTACCCGCCTATGCGTCCCCTCCTCGTGCTGCTTGCCTTCCTTGCGCCGTTGCTCCACGTGCCCCCGGCCCAGGCTGCCGAGTGGCAGTTCGAGTTTCTCGTCCGGCAGGTGGTGGCGCGGATGAGGGTGGAAGAGCAGGCAGGGCAGCTGATCATCGCTGGGGTGCCGGGCACCCGGCCAGAAGATGGTGGTCGGGAGCTCGTGCAACGTCTCCACCTGGGTGGCATCGTCTACCTCGGTCCGAACGTCGAATCCCCCGCTCAGGTGCGCGCCTTCAGCGCTGGGCTGCAGCAGGCAGCACCACCCGGCCTGCCGCTGTTCATCGCCATCGACCACGAGGGCGGCCTTGTCACCCGCCTTCGCCCACCCGTTACCCAGTTCCCCGACCCGATGGCGGTGGGGGCCACGGGCGAGGTGGCGCTCGCCCGCCAGTTCGGGGCTGCTGCTGCCACCGAGCTGCTGGCGCTTGGGATCAACTTCAACCTGGCCCCCGTCCTCGATGTCAACGACATCCCAGCCAACCCCGTGATCGGTCGGCGTTCCTTCGGGGACCGTCCAGAGGAGGTCGCCGCCCTCGGAATTGCGTACCTGCAAGCGCTCCAGGCCGGCGGGGTCATCGCGACGGCGAAGCACTTCCCCGGCCACGGCCATACCGATACGGACTCGCACCTGGCCCTCCCGACCGTTCATCGCTCGCTCCCTGCCCTGTTGGCGATCGACGTGCGACCGTTCCAGGCTGCCATCACTGCTGGGGTCGCTGCCATCATGACCGCGCACGCCCTCTATCCCGCCCTCGACCCCGAGCGACCGGCGACCCTCTCGCCCCCCATTCTGCGTGACCTGCTCCGTCAGCAGCTTGGCTTCTCGGGCCTAGTCCTTACGGATGCGCTCGGTATGGCCGCCATCAGTAAGGACTATCCCCCTGGTGAGGCGGCGGTGCGTGCGCTCGCCGCGGGCGCGGATGTCGCGTTGCTGGTCGATGGGGCGGAGGAAGTGCACCAGGCGATCGTGGCCGCAGTCCGGAGCGGGCAGTTGCCGCGCGAACAATTCGAGGAATCGGTGCGCCGGGTGGTGCGCCTGAAGCTCCAGTACCGCGACCGCTGGGCTACGCCACCTCCGCTGAGTGTCGTCGGCACCGCGGCGCACCAGGCGCTGGCAGCGACGATCGGCCAGCGGGCAGCCACACTCGTCCGTGATCACACCGGGGTCCTGCCGCTTCGCCCGGGCAGCCGCCTGCTCCTCGTGCGACCAAGCGTGCTTCCCGGTGGCGAGGATGGCCTCGCGGCGGCGCTCCAGCAGGCTGGAGCGGGCAGCGTCCAGGAAGTCGTCGTTAACCTGCGCGATGCCACCGCCAAGGCCACGGCCCACGCTGCGGCCCTGGCCGCAGCGTCACAAGTCGATGCGATCGTCGTCGCGACCTACTGGGCGGACCCCTGGTCTAGCCCGAACACCGACCCACCCTGGCAACGGGAGACGATAGCCACCCTGGCCGCCACCGGCACGCCCATGATCGTCGTTGCCACTGGCGACCCGTACGACCTGTTTTCCTTCCCCGCCATTCCGGTCTATCTCGCCACCTATGGGGATACGCCTGCCCAGCTGCGCGGTGCCGCTGCGCTCATCTTCGGGCGGACCCCACCCGCGCTGAGCGGGCGCCTGCCGGTCTCGCTGACGAGCAGCCCGCCCCCCGTCCGATAGCGCTGACCGCCGGGTTAGGCCTCCTGGAGGTGGGCCCATCTCCGCAGCCCCGACCTTCCCTGCCCGGGCGCGTTGATCCCCCACCGAGCTTCGCCTATACTTGCTCAGCGAGGGCGGTTAGCTCAGTTGGTGAGAGCGCGGCGTTGACATCGCCGAGGTCACTGGTTCGAATCCAGTATCGCCCACTGGAACACGCGTAGAATCGAGCGGCGACGACGAGGACGAGTACTCCGCCGGGCAGCTTCAGCGACGGGGGGATGGTGCGAGCCCCTGAGCCAGCAGCGGAGGAAGACCCCCTCTGAGCCGAACGGCGAACGACCTTCCGTCAAGTAGCCGTCTCCGGGTCCGCCCCGTTAGCGGCGGGCACGAGTGCGCCAGGTCCTGGCGAATTCGGGTGGAACCGCGTGAGGTTGCAGCCTCTCGTCCCGATGGGCGAGAGGCTGTTGTTGTGTGAGGAGAAGCCATGAGCACAGAACTCGTTGCGGCGGAAGAGGCGCCCCGCTCGCCGGAGGCCGAGCGGCTCTACCGCATCCGTCACTCGGCCGCCCACGTGATGGCCCAGGCGGTGCTCGAGCTGTTTCCAGAGGCTGAACTGGCGATCGGGCCGCCGATCGAAGACGGCTTCTACTACGACTTCCTCCTGCCGCGCGCTCTCACCCCGGATGACCTCCAGGAGATCGAGGCGCGGATGCGGCGGATCATCGCCGGCAACCACCCCTTCCTGCTCTCCTGGATGAGCCGCGAGGAAGCGATCGCCTACTACCGCCAGCGCCACCAGCGCTTCAAGGTCGAGATCCTCGAAGAGCTTCCCGAGAGCGCCCTTCAGGACGGCAAGGTCTCCTTTTACACCCAGGATACCTTTACCG
>JAILZB010000134.1 GCA_023512725.1 Chloroflexota bacterium
GAACTATCCCGCCCAGTATCTCGCGGCCGTCCTCTCTGCCCACCTCGACCATAGCGACAAGATCGCGACGACCATCGCCGAGAGCAAGCGGCTCGGGCTGAGCGTGCTTCCCCCCGAGATCAATCGCAGCGACGTGGACTTCACCATCGAAGGGGAGAACACCATCCGCTTCGGTCTGGGGGCGATCAAGAACGTTGGGGTGGCGGCTGCCCGCGCAATCGTCGCTGCCCGGGGAGATCGTCCCTTCACCTCGATCGAGGATTTCTGCTGCCGCGTCGAGCCCAAGCTCGTCAATAAGCGCGTGCTGGAGTCGCTGATCAAGGCGGGGGCGCTCGACCAGTTCGGCGACCGGGGCGGTCTGCTCAGTGTGCTGGACCGGCTGATCGCGGCGGCCCAGCGCCAGCAGCGTCTCCGGGAGAGCGGCCAGGCCACCATGTTCGACCTCTTCGGGGCTGAGGTGCCCCTCCCCCTCCCCACGATCGAGGTGCCGGTCGTGCCGATTGCGACGCGGGAGAAGCTCCAGTGGGAGAAAGAGCTGCTCGGGGTCTACCTCTCGGACCATCCTGCCGCGGCGATCGCGGCCGACCTCAGCCTCAATGCTGCCACTTGCGGCAGCCTCTCCGAGGAGGATGCCAACAGCACCGTCTTCCTGGCGGGGATGCTCAGTGGGATCCGCACCCTCTTTACTCGCGACCGCCGTCCCTTCTGTGCGGCAACCCTCGAAGACATCACCGGCACCATCGAGCTCACCGTCTGGGCTGATCTCTACGAGCGCACCCGGGAACTCTGGAGCGAGGGGACGCTGGTAACCGTGCGCGGCCGGCTCCGCCTGCGCGAGGACCGGCTGGTGGTGATGGTTGAAGAGGCGGGCCGCTACGAGCCAGGGGTCACCACCCTGGTCGAGGAGGTAGTTCCCCGGCGCACCCGCGTCCAGATCGAGTTCCGGGAGCAGGGCGATCCCCAGGCCGATTGCGCCCGTTTCGACCAGCTGGTTACCCTGTTGCAGCGGCATGAGGGGGATGACCCCGTGGTGGTGGTGGTAACCGACCGGCGCTCGCGCGTCGTGCTCCAGCTGCCGACCATCCGCGGGGTGACCCTCTCTCCCGACCTGCGCGCAGGCCTGACGGCGATCGTGGGCGCAGGCGGGATCCGCGAGACCCCCATTGAGCTTACCCCGGTCGAGCCGAGCCCGCGCCGGGGGCGAGAGCTTGGAAAGGTAGGGTGAAGCGTGCGGACCCAGCAATTGGTGCGCGTCTTGCTCCTCTTCTGGGCCCTCTGGTTTACGGTGGTCACCCTGACCAACCTCACCGACTTGCTCGCTGGGGTCGGCCTGCTGCCAGCCGGCTTCTGGTGGAAGTCGGGTAATCTCGGCCTCATCAGCGAAGCGCTCCAGCCGGTCGGCCTGGCAACGCTGGCGCCGGTGGCGCTTCTGGGTGCGCTCCTCTGGCAAGGGCTGGCGGCAATCCTCTTCTTTCGCGCCACCGCCGCGGTCGGTCGGAGCGTCCCCCAGCGCGACATCCTCATGGCCTATCTCGTCGGGACGGGGCTGTTCCTCGTCTACATCGTCATCGATGAACTGCTGTTGCTCTATCTCAAAGGGCTGGAGAGCGCCCATCTCCAGATCGTGATCGCCCAACTGGCCACCCTGGCCGTGATCGAGCTGTTCACTCCCCGCAGCCGCTAGCTGCCGCGGCTCAGCCCACCTGGGCGGCCAGCGCGGGCCGGGGAGCCGCAGCCAGGACGCGGGCGGCGACCGCTTCTCCGAGCAGCAGGCTGTAGTTCTGGCCGCGGTCGTGGGGATAGACCATGCCCATATTGGCCAGCCAGACGTTCGGCCAGGGGGTCTCGAAGGGGGGCTGGCGCTCGCGATAGCCCGGTGTGACCACCGGTTGGGCGAAGGGCGCTCGGTTCACCTGGGCTTCTCGGACCCAGCTTTCCTCGAACGCCGGATTCAGGCGTCGCAGGGCGGGGAGCAACTGGCGGAGGGTCTCCGCATCGCTCAGGGCGAAGAGCGGGTGGTCGTGCGGCAGGTAGTTGCCGAGGTAGAGCACGTGGAGGCCGTCGTAGTCGGCCGGGGGCAGGAAGTTGGTGTGCTCCACCAGCACCAGGAACGGATAGCCCGGCTCGCAGAGCGAGAGCCAGTAGCTCCACTGGAGACGCTGACGGATCCCCACCACCACGTTGTGTGCCCCGAGGTGGGGGGAGGCGCTAAGGTACTGCTGGCGGTAGGCCGTCGGCAGCTCGGGCGCAAGGCGGAGGAAGAGCGCCGTCGGCAGGGTGACGACCAGCTGGTCGAACTGCTCCAGGCCTGCCCGGGTGCGCACCGCTGGCCTGCCGTCGATCCGCCCGATCCACTCGACCGCCTCCCCCGTGCGAACGACCCCTCCTCGCTGCTGGATGGCTACCGCTAGCCGCTCGTACAGCTGCCCGAAGCCGCCCCGCAGGTACCCGAGCGAGGAAGAACGGTCATGCACCCGCGCCCAGAACCAGGCCATGCTCACCTGCTCGGCGTACGCGCCCAACTTACCACGCAGCTGTGGCTCCCAGACAACCCGGTAGGCACGCTCGCCCATCATACGCCGCAGCCAGGCTGCCGCCGTCTCGCGCTCGAACCGGGACGGTTCTCCCACCGCCTTGAGATACGCCACCACCAGTCCGAGCCGCAGGCGGTCGTGGAAGGGAAGGAGGGGGAAGCGAAGGACGCTCAGGGGAGTATCGAAGCGATAGCTCGTCCCCGCACAGCGGAGCGCGGTTGGTGGTCTCCCCCAGATCAGCCGGTCGGCCAGCCCCAGCTCGCCGATCAGCCGGATGATGCGGCGGTCGGAGCGGAAGAGATGGTGATAGAAGCGCTCGATGGCGCCGCCCCCGATCGTACTGGTCACCACTAGGCCACCGACCGTTGGCTCACGCTCGATCACGCGCACTCGGCAGCCTGCCCGGGCCAGCTGCCAGGCGGCCATCAGGCCGAGTGCCCCCGCCCCAATCACCCCGACGTCTAGCACAGCAAAATTCTACGCCCGGGGCGATGCTACCCGCCGGGGGGCGGGACGATCACCGGCAACGCCTGAGCGTGGAGTCGTACCTGGACTGGGGTGACGCCGATAATCTCGCCATCGGCCTGGACCGGGAGCGGTGGCTCGGTCGCGATCGTCACACTCTCGCGGACGGGCAGGTAGCGCACCAGGGTGCCGCTGAACTGCCGCTGGACGACGATGAACCGGATCAGCCGGCCAAGGTTGGCTAGCGTGCGACCAGCGAAGAGGCAGAGGTCGAGGGTTCCATCATCCGGGCGGATGTTTGGCCCCCAGCGCAGCGGCCGCATCCCGAGCGTGCCAGCATTCGCGACCAGCACCTGCCAGGCGAGCGGCCGCAGCCGCTGGCCATCGACCACCAGGCTGAAGCGCTGGGCGCGATGGCTCCCCAGCTTGGCGAGCAGCGTGAGGAGGTAGGCTTGCCGGCCGAAGCGGCGCTTGGCCTCCCGCTCGGTATCCCGGATCATCAGAGCATCGAGCCCCACGCCCACCTGGAGCAGCGCGTAGCGGTCGCCGAGGTCCATCGCATCGAGGGTGCGCAGCTGATGGGGCCCGGTTACGAGCGCCAGCGCTGCCTCTGGATCAGCCGGAATGCCCAGTTCCCGCGCAAGGACGTTCGCTGTGCCCACCGGGAGGATTGCCAACGGAACGCCCGTGCCGACCAGCGGCCCGGCGACGAGGGAGACTGTCCCATCGCCGCCGGCAACCACCACCAGCTCACAGCCAGCAGCGAGCGCCTCGCCCACCAGGGCCGGGAAATCGTCGTCGCCGGTGGTCTCATAGAGCTGGTATGCCACCCCTGCTGCAGCAAACTGCTTCTCGATGAGGGTGCCCAGCGTGGCCGGCTCACTCGTTCCTCCCATCGGGTTGAGAACGACTAGGACCCGGCGGGGAAGGGAGGGAAGTGGCCCGGGGGGTGCCGTCATTGGCTCTCCGCTCAGCTGACGATTCCTTCGTTGCCAGCAAAGTATACTGAGCCTCAGCGGCAGGCGCTTCCGCGTCCGCTGGCACGATTGCGGCCGGGGCAGGTCAACGGTAGAGCGGCTGGTAGATGTGCCAGTCGGGCAAGGTTTCGCGGCGCGGGTCGGCGCGCAGCTGGTCGAGCTGGGCCAAGTCGATCGTCGCCGTAGCCACGCTTTCGTCGACCCCCGCGCAGGAGGCAAGCACGTCGCCTGCTGGCCCCACGATCGCCGATCCCCCCCGCCCTCGCCAGACCCGCACCGTCCCGTCCTCCGGCCAGCGCTCGAACGCCGAGACGGCCGAAGCGAGATAGACCGTGTTTTCGAAGCAGCGGGCCTGCTTGAGGGCAAGGTAGGGCACCTGCGGGTCCGGTTCCAGGTTGGGGTGGACGATCACCTCAGCGCCGTTCCGTAGCAGCCCGCGGAGTACTTCGGGGTAGAACTGCTCGCTCTCGACGATGCACCCCAGCCGTCCGAGCGGCGTCTCGGCGACCGCGTGGAGGGCAGCTTCCCCCAGGGCGGCGACGTACTCCTCGCGGAAACTCTTGAGGACAGTGATCTGAGCCGAGCTCCGTGCCTGGACCTTCGGCTGGCGCAGCACCACCCCCTCGGGGCCCAGTACGAACCCGGTGTGGAAGTAGCGTCCAGGAAAAGCGGGGTGCTTCTCCACGCAGCTCGTCGCCAGGTAGCACTGGTAGCGCGCGCAGGCTGCGACCAGAGGATCGAAGAAGGGGTCGGTCAGGGCTAGGCCGGTCTCCCCGGGAGCGAAAGCGGTCGGCCGCCGACTCGCACCCTGGAAGGCCAGCACGGGAAAGACCACCAGCCGCGGAGGCTCGCTGAGCTGTTCCTGGAGCAGGCGCAGCCAGCCGATCAGGGCATCGCGGTTGCGCTCCATCTCCTCACGGTAGCGCGCGCTCGTGACCGCTGCGACCCCGGCCTGCACCACGGCGACCCGGTAGGATGGTCGTTCGCTCATCACGGCTCCCTGGGCGAGCGCCTCGGGCGGCTGCTCACAGCGGAACGCTAGCAGACCCTGCGCGGGAGCGCCAGCAACCCTCCCCGTGCACCGGCCCGAGCACCACCCTGCGCGACCGCTGCGGGGATATCCGCCCCCGCAGCGTGCTCAAGCAGCGCCTCCTCATCCGGTGGATCGGATGCCAGCCGGCCTTGACCGCTTGCCCTGGCCTTTGCTACCCTCGGCCGGGGACGAGGAGAATGATGGTCACACTGCGGGGGGAGCCACGGCGCCGGTTGCTTCCATTCCTCGCCCGCACGCTTCCCTCGAGTGTGGGGGTTGCGCTCCTCCTCTGGGCCGGGCTGGCGGGAGCACGCCAGCCATCTGCTGCCGCGCCGGCCCTGTCACCGGTCGCTACTGGTGCCGATCCCCCTGCCCTGCCACCCGTGCAGGCGGTGCTCTCTTCCACCTCCTATCTCCCGCTCGCGATGGTCTACGGGGCGGGGACATCCCCTCCCACCACCCCAGCAACCCCCACGCCCCAGCCGCCGGCCACCAGCGCGGAGTGGTCGCAGCACGCCCACGACGCCCAGCGCACGAGCTACACCGCTCAGGTCGTGCCTCCACCGTGGCGCTGGCGCTGGGCTTGGAACGGGCCGAATGCGAGCGGCGGCATCAGCCCGGGCAAGACGAGCCTGCCGCGGAACGTCCAGCCAGTAACGGGTGGTGGGCGGGTGTATATTGCCGCAGGCAGCCGGGGGGTCTACGCCCTGCGCGAAAGCGATGGGACCGAACTCTGGAACACTCGGCCCGGCACCATCAATTCCACCGTCGCCTACGACCGGGACACCCAGACCGTGTTTGCCCTCGCCACGAACGGCACCCTCTTCCAGCTCAGTGCCGCAACCGGAAGCGTAGTCCGCCAGTTCGCAACGGGAAGCAGCAGCCCACTCCCGCTGCCGCCCGCCGTACTGCCGGATCGGGTGCTGGTTGCCAGTGGGCAGCGCGTCTTCGCCCTCACGAAAACGGGGCTGGACCCGCTCTGGACTTATGCGGCTGGAGCCGAGGTCCACACGCCGCCCGCGTACTCTGCCAGCCGCGACCGGGTCATCGTCGGAACCGCTGACCTCTTCGTGCATGCCATCGAGAACCGTACCGGCAGTCGGGCCTGGCGGGTGCGGCCGGTGCCACCCAACCTTGCTGCAGGCGAGACGAGCGACGGGCGGGGCTTTGCCGAGTTCAAGAACGGGTGGCCGGTGGTCGCCGATGGCGCTGGCTACGTCCTGGTCAAGGCCCGCCTCGATTGGGATACCCTCTGGCGAGACTGGCCCCAGAGCACGAGCGCGATGCGTGCCTTCCTGGCCGCCAATCCCGACCAGCAAGCGCTCTTCGTGCTCGACTTGGACGATGGCAGGGTGCCGTTCATCGCCAATGTGGGGCATGGCGGCTACGGCGATAGCAACTATCTTCCGATGGGGCCTCAGCCAGTGGTAAAGCGGCTCCCGAATGGCAAGGAAGTGGTCTACACCATCATCCGAGCCCGCCACGCCTACGATTCCCGCTGGGACTCTCACTTCGGCGAGATGGTGCTCGATGCCACCACCGTCAGTGGGCTCCAGGGGGGCGATGTCCGCTTTATCGCTTACGATTACCCACCCGGTAGCGCTGCTCCGTACCTGCTGACCGATGAGCAACCGAACGTGACGATGGCTGGCGACTACCTCTTTGGTGGGCACTGGGAGGCCGGCTTCGCCCTTCGCCTGCTCGACCGCTCGGATAGGCGCGGGAGCTTCAATGCCAAGATCACCTCCCAGCGTCTGGATACGATTGCCACGTCGCAGGACGGCAGTGGCTGTCGCTTCAACCCCGCCCACTACTGTGCGAGCGGGCTGGAGAACACCCGCTTCTACGACCGTGGCTTCTTTCTCTACGACCGCCAGGGTGCCGTCTACGACCGCTACTGGAGCGAGTACGCCACCTGGGTGGTCAGCAACGACAACCTCTACTTTCGCAGCGCTGATGGCGCGATCGTGGCCCTGACTAGCGGCTCGCCGCTGGCGGAAGTAGCAAGTGCGCCCGTGTCACCTGCGGCTGCCACGGTCGAGGGGGAACCTCTGCCCGCGTTGCTCCCACGTATCCCCGCCACCCAGGCACGAGCGTGGGCCAGTCACGGAGCGACGGTCGAAGGAGTGGTGGCGGTGGTGGCCAATAATGGCAAGCAGCTCCTGCTGGGCTTCAGCCGGCCGCACCAGGGTGCATTCAAGGTGATCATCCGGCGTGAGCACTGGGGAGCGTTCGGGGGCCAGCCCGAGGCGCACTATCGGCCGGGTGACCGCATCCGTGTCAGCGGCCTGATCGGGTGGTACCAGGGCGACCCGGCAGTCTTCGTGACCACGCCAGCAGCGCTCCAGGTCGTGCCAGAAGCGCTGGCTCCACCCGAGGAGTGAGGGGCCTTTCCGGCCCGGAGCTGCCGGAGTGTCCCGGCTGAGCACTGGCTCCCGCGGGGGCGAGCGGGCCTTCTCCCAGCAGCCGACCTGAGCACGGATGCTAGGCACCGGGGTGCCCGCAGCGCGTCAGTCCGGAGGCACGCCGCAGCACGCACGAGCTTGCTCGCTCCTCAGGAGCGGAGGAACTGCAGGCCCAGCAGACTGCCAAGCTCGCGGATGACAGCGCCCGCTGGCGTGCCGATCTCGACGAGCGAGCGCAGAAGCGCGACAACCGCTGGCGTATCGAGGTCGTCGTGGAGGCGGGCCAGCGCCTGATCGCGGAGGGCGAGGGCGTGATCATTCGGGGGACGTTCGCTCCGCGCAAGCAGCGCGAGCTGCTCAGCCAGCGCCTGGGCTGCCCCGAGCTCCTGCTCGTTGTAGTCCCAGCCCTGGCGATAGTGGTGGCTGAGCAGGTAGAGCCGGACCCCATCTGGGCCTGCCTGGTTGAGGAGGTCACGCGTGAAGACCAGATTGCCCAGCGACTTAGACATCTTGACCCCGTCCCGGCGGACTAGGCCGCAGTGGAGCCAGAAGCGGGCGAAGGGCTGCTTGCCGCTCGCGGCCTCACTCTGGGCGATTTCGCTGGCGTGATGCGGAAAGATTAGGTCCTCCCCCCCGCCGTGAAGATCCAGCTGGTCGCCGAGGTAGCGCTGGGCCATCGCGCTGCACTCGATGTGCCAGCCTGGCCGGCCAAGACCCCACGGGCTCTCCCAGGCAGGTTCATCGGGGGCGCTCGGTTGCCAGAGCAGGAAGTCGAGCGGGTCCTCTTTGCCGGGAAGAGTGGGGTCGTTCCCCGTCTCCTTGGCGCGCTGGAGCTGCTCGGCGCGGCTGAGGCCCCCGAGGGCGCCGTAGCCAGGAAAGCGACGGGTGCGGAAGTAGAGCCGCTCACCGATCCGGTAGGTATAGCCGCCTGCTTCTAGCGTCCGGATCAGCGCGATCATGGCAGCGATCTCGCGCGAGACGTACGGCTCAACGTCCGGCTGGCGGGCGCCGAGCTGCTGCAGGTCTCGGTGGAACTGGGCCATATTGCGCTGGACGATCGCCTGCCAGTCTTCCCCCGTGGTGCGCGCCCGCTCGAAGAGCGGGTCGTCAACATCGGTCACGTTCCGGACGTAGCGGACCGTCCATCCCTCTGCCTCGAGCACCCGGATCAAGACGTCGAAGGTGAGGTAGACGAAGGCATGCCCGAGGTGGGTCGTATCGTAGGGCGTAACTCCGCAGACGTAGAGCCGCACGGGAGTGCCGATCGGGGCGAAGGGGTCGACCCTCCCGGTTAAGGTGTTGAACAACCGCATGACTTCCCTCACGCGGGCGATGCTACCACGTCTGCCAGCGTGGCAGCCCACCCGCGGGCGGTCAGCCGACCCGAGCGAATACCGCCTCCATTTCGGCCGAGGAGAAGGCACGCAGGGTGGTCGTGCGGACGACTGCATCGCCCGCCAGGCTGATCAGCCCGGTCATCACCGGCAGCTCCTCCCCTTCGGCGAGGGCAACGAGGTCGTAGATCCCCTGTGTCATATAGAGATCCTTCACCGTGGCCCCCGCTCCTTCCAGCCGCTGCCGGAAGGTGGTGACGGACTCGCGGACGTTGGTGGCTCCCTTTTCGGTGAAGTTCGCGAGGATGATGTACGTCGCCATGGCTCCTCCTCGCCGCTCACCGCGGCACGACCTGCCTCTATGATGCGCCGCTGACATGTCGTTGGCAAGAGGGGATGCCAGCGTGCGCGGGGAAGCGGCCCGAGCGAATGATCCCGCTTGCGCCCGGCGTCGTTTATAGTTGAGGACGAGAGGGGAAAGGCCATGCGGCCTGCTGTGTCGTCAACTCTGGCCTGCCCGCTGCCAGCAGCGTTGATGCTGGTGCTGGCCTGCTGACTAGCGCTCACGACCCCGCTCCGGATCGAGACGAGCAGCCCCTATCACCTCCACGCGGATGGTTCGGCGCGCCCGCTCACCCACGAGTATCACCTTCATGCCGGGCTGGAACTTCCGCTGGTGGTGCAGACCGCTGAGGCGCCGCCCCCCCTGCGTCGCTTCCAGGTTGGGGACCACGTTCCTATTGTCCTCTTCCTCCTCATCGCGATCCGACTGCTCTGGGCGCGGCAACCAGCCAACACGCTGGGAGAGCACCGCCCACCCGAGTACATCGGGCCGCCACCTTCCCGTCCCCCGACCGCGCTCCTTCTCCCTCGCTCACCGCGCCGTGGCCTGCCGTCCCCGCTGGCGGTGGGCTAGGGCGCCGGAGCAATTGCAGCGGGAGCTTCCTGCCGCACGAAGACGGCGTGGGTGCTCCACGAGCGCTTCTGAACGAAGAAGGAGGAGAAGATGCGTTCCCGACGGTTCTGGGGAGGCGTGGCGTTGGTCGCCCTCAGCCTGCCCCTGGTCCTGCTTTCGTCGACGGGCGCCGCCTTGGCCCACGAGCGGCGCAACGTCGGCCCCTACACCTTTGTGGTCGGCTTCATCAACGAGCCGGCGTTCAGCGACATGCTCAACGGTGTTGACCTCCGCATCGCCCAGACGGCGACGGGTGAACCGGTGACTGGTGCTGAACAGACGCTGAAAGTGACCGTGATGCAGGGGAGCGACTCGCGTGAACTGAGCCTCCGGGCGCGGTACAACCAGCCTGGTGCCTACGTAGCGGACTTCGTGCCGACCCGGCCGGGGCAGTAC
>JAILZB010000135.1 GCA_023512725.1 Chloroflexota bacterium
CCGCCGCGATGGAGCCGATCGCCAGGCAGTGGTGGGGGGGCGGGGAGTATCAAGTACGGGTGGTGGGGCCATCGTCCGCAAGGCGGCCTGTAGCGCGCTCCAGCCGATGCAGGAGAGCAAGATCACGAGTACCGCCACGGCCGACCACAGGAGCGGGTTCGGGTGGGAAGCCGGGGCGAGCTGGGGAAACCTGTCCGGTGCTCGCTCCGGCAGGCTGGGGAGAAGGCCCACCAACTCATCCGGATCGAGGCCGAGGTAGCTGGCGTAGGTGCGGACGAAGGCGTGGGTATAGGCGCGGCCGGGCAGAGCCCGTAGGTTGCCACTCTCCAAAGCAGCCAGGTGCTCGACCCGGATCTGGGTCGCCAGGGAGGCGGCGGCAAGCGAGAGGTGGCGGTACTCGCGTGCCTCGCGTAGGCGTGCGCCCAACTCGCTAAGGGCCTGCTGGCGGCGACGGGCGCGGGCACGGGTCTCCTCCGGTGACAAGCGGTACCACCCCAGGGCCACGAGATACGGCCGGAGGGTGGCAAGCAGCGTCCTTCTCAGGCGTCCACCCCGACGCGGACGCTGTCTAGGGGAGGGTGGAGCAACTTGGGTCGTCACGGGTCGTGCCCCCAGCAGACGGCGCCGGGAGGCTATCGGACCCGCGGCAGAACGTCAACCGCATGCCCGTGCTTGATTTCCTGCTGTGCCCCTCCCTACGATTCGGCAGCCGCCCCTACCGGCGGGCCCAGCGGAATACCCCCTGGACGAAGACCCATGATTGACGTGCAGCATCTGACGAAGTATTACGCTACCACGGCCGCCATCGAGGACCTCACCTTCCACGTGCCGGAGGGGGAGATCCTCGGCTTCCTGGGCCCGAACGGTGCCGGCAAGACCACCACGATGCGCATCTTGACCGGCTTTCTCCCTCCCAGCCGGGGAACCGCCCGGATCGCCGGCTTCGACATCGTCGAACACTCGCTGGAGGCGCGGCGCCGGATCGGCTACCTGCCGGAGAACACTCCCCTCTACACCGACCTGACTGTCCGCCAGTACCTCCACTACATGGGGCGGCTACGCGGCCTGGGTGGCAAGCGCTTGAAGAGCCGTGTGGACGAGGTGATGGAGCAGACCCGCTGCGACGACGTGGCCACCACCATCATCGGGAAGCTGTCCAAGGGTTACCGCCAGCGGGTCGGCCTGGCCCAGGCGCTCGTCCACGACCCGCCCGTGCTGATCCTGGATGAGCCGACTGTCGGCCTGGACCCGCGCCAGAACAGCGAGACTCGCCAGCTGATCCGCTCGCTTGCTGGCTCCCATACCATCATCCTGAGCAGCCACATCCTGCCTGAGGTCAGCCAGACTTGCCAGCGAGTGGTGATCATCAACGAAGGGCGCTTGGTAGCCGAGGACACGCCAGAAGGGTTAACCGCCCGGCTCCGAGCGTCCGACCGGCTGGTGGTGCAGCTCCGCGGGCCGGTGGAGGAAGCGGTCGCACTCCTGAGGAAGATGCCGGGTGTGCTCCAGGTAACCCCTGACTCTCATGAAGCAGGCCGGCTCTACATCGACTGTGCCCCGCAGAGCGACCCCCGCGAAGCGATCGCGGCGGCGATCGTCGAGCGGGGCTGGGGGTTACGTGAGCTACGACCGGTCGGCATGAGCTTGGAAGAGATCTTCCTCAAGCTCACGACCGAAGAGCCACCCCTCCCCGTGGAGGCAGCAGCATGAAGGTCTTTACCATCGCGGGGAAAGAGCTCCGCTCGTACTTCGCCTCGCCGCTTGCCTACGTGGTGACCGCGGGGTTCCTTGTGATCACAGGGATCTTCTTCGCCCTCTCGGTGATCCTGACCAGCGAGGCGAGCTTGCGCTTCGCCCTCGACAATTTTCGGGTCATCTTACTCTTCATTACCCCGTTGATCACGATGCGGCTACTAGCGGAGGAGCAAGCCACCGGCACCATCGAGCTGGTCCTGACCTCGCCTGTGCGCGACTGGGAACTGGTGGTCGGCAAGTTCCTCGGGGCACTCGCCCTCTTCGGGGTGATGCTGGGGCTAACGCTCTACTACCCCTTCCTGCTCTTCCTCTACGGCAAGCCGGACCCCGGACCGATCGTGAGCGGCTACCTCGGGCTGGTGCTCCTGGGCGCCGGGTTCATCGCCCTCGGGCTGTTGACCTCGGCACTGACCAAAAACCAGATCGTCGCTGCCGTGCTTGCCTTCGCCGTTCTGCTGCTCCTGTGGCTGGCTTCCCCGATCGGGGATGTGTTTTCCGGCCCCGCGCGGGATATCCTGCATTACCTTTCGGCACTCGACCACTACAGCGACTTCTCGCGCGGGGTGATCGACACCCGGGACGTCGTCTACTACCTCTCGCTGGCCGTCGCCGGGCTGTTCGCCACCGTCCAGGTGGTCGGCGCACGCAGGTGGGTCTAGATGAGCTGGAACGAGCGTCTTGAGCGGCTCACCCCGGCGGCCGGGGTGACGGGGGCAGCGCTCCTGCTAGTGGCAGTGGGCTGGTGGCTGGTCACGCGGACGTTCGCTGGCCCCGTCCAGGTGATTACTGCCCTTGGTGCGGCGCTTGTTGTCTACTGGGCCGCGGGGTCGCTCAGCACGTTGCGCCAGCTCCTCGGCCGGCGAGCGACCCGCTATGGCACGAGCACGGTGGTGGCCGTGGTGGCGTTCTTCGTCTTGTTGGGGCTGGCGAATTTCCTGGCGACCCGCTACTCGACCCGCTGGGACCTCACCCGGACCGGCCAGTACACCCTCTCGCCCCAGACGCTCCAGGTGCTCCAGCAGCTCAAAGAGCCGGTCAAGATCACCGCGTTCTACACCGTGACCGACCCACGGCGTACGGATACCGAAGACCTGATGAAGGAGTACCTCGTCCGGACGGACAAGCTCAGCATCGAGTACATCGACCCCGAAGCCCAGCCAGCCCTGGCCCGCCAGCTCGGGATCCGCACCGGAGGCACCTTGGTCTTCGAGTCAGGCGGCCGGCGGACGGAGATCACCAGCGTCACCGAAGCGAATGTGACCGGAGCGCTGCTCAAGGTGATGAGCGGCGAGCAGAAGAAGGTGTACTTCACCAACGCCAACGGCGAGCTGGAGCTGACCAGTAGCGACCGCACCGGCCTGAGCCTCGCCAAGCAGCAGCTGGAGCGGCTGAACTACCTGGTCGAGCCGCTGAACCTCTTGACCACGCCGACGGTGCCGAGTGATGCCGCGGTGGTGGTGGTTGCTGGCCCACGGCGGCCGTTCAGCGAGGCTGCCCGTCAGGCGCTCCAGCGGTATCTGGACAACGGCGGCAAGATGCTCATCCTGGTGGACCCGCGCACCCCCCACGGTTTGGAACCGCTCCTCCAGACGTTCGGGCTTCAGGTTGGCGACGGGTTCATCATCGACCCCGCCTCCTCGCTCCCCCAAGATATCGGCGCCCTCGTCATTCAACGCTATCAGTTCAGTGCCATCACCCGTGACCTGGCACCGACCGTCTTTCCGCTCGCGACAGCGATCCTACGGACGGACAACCCACCCCAGGACCTGACCATCTTTCCGATTGCCGAGAGCAGCCCTCAGAGCTGGCTGGAGCGCAACCCCGAGCGCATCCAGTTCGACGAAGGGGTAGACCAGCGCGGCCCGCTCCCGGTGGCCCAGCAGGTAGAGCGACGCCGCTCGGGCGATACCCCCCAGCATCGGGAGCTCCTCCGCCTCGTCGTCGTCGGGGATTCGGACTTTGCGAGCAACCAGTTCTTCAACCTCTCGAGCAATGGCGACTTCTTCCTGAACAGTGTGAACTGGCTGGCCGAATCGGAAGCGCTGATCGCGATCCCCCCGAAGACACCCGACCAGGAGACCCGCCTCGTCCTCACACCGGTGCAGACCAACCTGATCCTCTTCTCGAGCGTGCTCTTCCTGCCGCTGGTGGTGCTTGGGGCTGGTGCCGCGGTCTGGTGGCAGCGGCGGTGAACCCACGCATCACCCTGGTGCTCGTTGCGCTGGCGGCAGCCGTGGGGGCGTATGTCTTTCTAGTCGAGATGAGGCGCGAGCCGCCCCCCCCGCCGGGCGCTGCGCCGCTCAGCACCCCGGTCCCGCTGCTCCGGGCTGCCCCCGATGACCTCACCGGGATCGAAGTGCAGACCAGGGAAGGACGCGTGGCCCTGACCCGTCCGGCCGGTGGCGAGTGGCAGTTCGCTACCCCGCCTGGTGGCCCAGTCGACAGCGTCCGCCTCCTCTCCCTCACGCCCCGGCTTGCCCCGCTCAACCCTACCCGCGTGCTGACAGCAACCGGTCCACTGGCCCAGTATGGGCTGGAGTCCCCCGCCACGACCGTCACGTTGAGCACCAAAGATGGTGGCACGCTGGAGTTCCGCGTGGGCGACCAGACCCCAGCGGGGGATGGCTACTACGTCCGCACGGGGGAGGGAACCGTCGCGATCCTGGCGCGCGGGACAGTCGACGAGCTGCGACGCCTGGTCACCGAACCGCCCGTCCCGCGACCAACCGCCACGCCCACGAGCATCCCGGCGGCTGAGGCGACAGTGACCACGCTCGCCACGCCCATCCCGACGGGTACTCCCGCCCCCTGAAGCGGCTGGTTCCCGCGCCATGCTACCCTTTCCCCACTGGGAGGAGCGATGGCCCAGGACGTTCCGTCTGTTCGTGCAGGTGGCATCCGTATCTGGCTGCCATCGGCAGTGCTCGGCGTGCTCGGGCTCGGACTGCTCGTAACTCCCCTTCCTCTCCTGGAGAAGCTCCGCATCCTCTCAGCCGGGGTCTGTGCCCAACGCCCGAGCCACTCGCTGCTGTTCGGCGGCGTCCAACCCCCTCTGGAAAGCCGAATGATCGGGATCTACGGTGGCTTTGCAGTCGCAGTCATCACCCTGCTGCTCGCCGGTCGTGGGCGGACGACCGGGATGCCACGCCTGCCGGTGCTCTTCCTCTCCCTGCTGTTCATCGCCGCGCTCGGGTTCGATGGCTTCAATGCGCTCTTCTTCGACCTTCACCTGCCCCACGCCTACCCACCCCAGAACTGGCTACGCCTGGTGACGGGCACGCTCTGCGGGCTGGGGATTGCGCTGCTGGTGCTGCCGGTGGTGAACTTTGCCCTCTGGCGGCAAGGCGACCCGCGGGCACTGGTCGGGGTGCCGGGGCTCGGTGGACTGCTGGCGATTGAGGCCGGGTTTGTGGCCCTGGTCCTGACGGGCTGGGGTGGGCTGCTCTATCCCGTCTCGCTCCTGGCGGTGGCAGGCGTTGGCGGTCTGCTCGGGGTCGTCAATCTCCTCCTCGTCCTCGCGCTGCTCCAGCGCGAGGGGCAAGCACGCTTCCTGAGCGACCTGCTCGGCCCGTTCGCACTGGCTGCCACTCTCGCCGTGGCCGAACTCTTGCTCCTGGCCAGCCTGCGCTTCTGGGCAGAGGCCACCCTCGGCATCACGCCACTCTGATCAGGGCACTTCCCCAGGTGCCGTCCGCTCGTCGCAGACGTTCGTCCAGCGGACCTCATTCGTCTCCGGGTTGATGACAGTAAAGCAGAGCTGGACCCGCTGGTAGCGGTGGACAGCATCAGGGGGGCCAGTCCAGGTAGCGAGGGAGGGGCCAGGCTGGTAGAAGCGCGGGCTCCCCTGCACCCCTTCGGCCAGGTAGCAGTCGCGGCAGAGCCGACCATCGCGCGTGAGGTAGGTGCCGTAGATGCGATAGCCCATCCGCCAGCCGGGCGGCAGGCCGGTTGCATGGTGGCGATAGGTGAGGAAGACCCGGCCGTTGGCAGCCAGTTCGCTGCCGATCGGCGGGGAGACCTCCTCGATGGCCAGCCAGCCTCCAAGGGGGTAGTACTCCAGGCCATCCTTCCGGCCCGGGGTCGGCGCTGGGGAAGGGAGGGGGGCAGTTCCCTCCTTGAGGGCAATCACCCCGGCCGGGCAGAAGAACGGCACTGCGCTGAAGGTCCCGTCGCGCCAGGCAGTCACGTACCAGCGGCAGCCATCCGGGCGTTGCTCCGGGTAGCCGCGCACCATCCCCAGCCCACCATCGGCGCGTTCCGGCTGTGCCCCCGGTGGGCACTCCCAGGGGGTAGCACTGAAGCTTCCGTCGGACCAGCGCGCGACGTACCAGACGCAGCCATCCGGGCGCTGCTCCGGGTAGCCACTTAGCCAGGAGGCGGGCTCCTGGGCCGCAAGCGGCAGAGCACCGGCGAAGAGGCTGGCGAGGCCAAGCGACAGGACGAGAAGACGCCAGGACGGGATAGCCGTGCCCTCCTGCGGGGATGGTCTGCCGGCACGAATCCGATGGGATGGTAGCACGTGCGGGCTTGCACGGCTGTGCGCCCAAACGAGAGGGACTGCGGTAAGACCACCCTTCCAGCCACGCTCCTCTGCGGGGCACGGCCTCAGCGTCACTCTCGGGCCGCCAGGTTCTCGCCCGGAGCCTTTGCGGGCGCGCCAGCTGCACCCCTCACCGCACGCCATCGATCCCATGGTGATGCCCGCGGCGTTTCTCCGACTAGCCAGCCAAGACGTGCTCGCCTGTCCCGCTATTCGCCGAGCCCCCACTCGCTTCGCACCGGTGTACGCAGCACGCTCTACCAGCGATCACTCCGTTATCCATTTTGTTCATATTCTCTATTATCTGACGAACGATAGTGATACAATGGCGCCACGTGCGGCCAGCAGTTTCCCACGCAAGCGGTACTTCGGCTGCACCTTCCGGCTCGGAGAAAATCGCGGGTGCCCAGCTTGGCAGCTTGCTGTGACACACCTAAGATTATGATGAACTAAAGAATTTGTGAACAAACCGTTAGGCCGGGCGGTAACGTCCTAGAGTTCCTGTAAAAGGCTGGCGTTGCGGTACCCTGTCGCTGGATTTGAAGCGAGCCCGGGAGGGCAAAAAGAAGACCGTAACGCCATGGAGAGGATATCACCGTCTGAGCGGGTGGCGAAGGAGTTGGCCGAACTGTTGGAGGGGAGGCTCGCAGTCGGGCAGGAGTCGAGCTGCAGAAGCTCTTGCTCCGGCTGGGCGCCCAACGCGTCTTGCAGGAGTTGCTGGAGGCCGAGCAGCGGGATTTCCTGGGCGTCGACCGCTATGAGCGGGGCGGCGCACGGCGTGGGCAGCGCACTGGGTATGCGCCCACCCATGTGGACACGGCGGAAGGCCGGGTCGAGCTGTAGGCGCCCCAGGTACGGGGCAGCGGCGAGCGCTTCAGCTCGCGCCTGCTCGGCTTCCTGCGCGGGCGGACCGAGATCCTGGAGCGGCCGGTGGCGGAGATGTACGCGCATGGGCTGTCCTGGACGCTCACCTGCTGCACGATCCCACCGCCGGGCGGAGATGTACGCGCATGGGCTGTCCACCCGCGACATCGGGCTGGCCTTCACCGATGCCACCGGCAGCTGCGTCATCTCTAAGAGCCTGGTGAGCGAGGTGACCGAACGGCTGTGGCAGGAGTACCAGGCCTTCCGTCAGCGACGCCTGGACGATCTGGAGGTGGAGTCCCTGTTCTGCGACGGGTTGTACGAGCTGCTGCGGCGCACGGGGCAGAGCAAGGAGGCGTTGTTGTGCCTTTGGGCGAGCTGCGCCGCTGGGCGCACGGTGCTCTTGGAGGTGGTGCTGGGCAACCGCGAGTCCATGGACGCCTGGCTGGACTGCCTGCGCAGCTTGGTCGCCCGTGGAGTGCGGCCGCCGGTGCTGATGACCTCGGATGGGGCGCCGGGCCTGGTGGCGGCGCTGGAGCAGGTCTTCCCCAAGGCGCTGCGCCAGCGGTGCCTGGCGCACAAGACCAGCAACGTGCTGGCCAAGGTGAGCCCGCAGGACCACGCGCAGGTCAAGGCGGATCTCCAGAGCGCGTCCTACGCTAGTAGCCCGGAAGTGGCACGCCTCATCGCCCAGCAGTGGTCGGGCACGGGCAGGGCTCCTATCCGTCGGCGATGGCCAGCTTCCTGGACGCCTTCGAGGGGTGCATCGCCTACCTGCGCTGTCCGCCCGCCCACCGCAAGGACATTCGGACGACGAACCTGGCTGAGCGCTCGATCGAGGAGGAGCGGCGGCGGACCAAGGTGATCCCGCGCTTCTGGGACGAGAAGAGCGCGCTGAAGACCTGCTTTGCGGCGCTGTGGCGGGCCAGCCAGCGCTGGCAGCCGGTGCGGATGACCGCCTGGGGCCGCCTGCACCGGGAGCACATGCGCCAGGACCTTGACGGCACCGAAGGAGCACACCAGCGTTCAAAGCGAGATGTCGCCTGAGGCTGCACCGTCAGCCATTTACAGGAAAACGAGGACTTGACCGGCCTGACCAACGACGGCAAGCACGTCCTGCGCTCGTTACGTATGGGGAGCAGCGGTGTTCTCGTGGGGAGGTCGGTGGTGGGCCTCCGTCGGGGCTGGACCTTTCAGGCCACCAGTGAGAGAAGCAGCGAGCGGCTACTCTCCGGCATTGCTCCGGCTCCCCGTGCGCCCCGCGTAGGGGTGGGCGTGACTATCCCCGGCTGGAAGTGGCAGCGCGAGCTGGTACGCCACCGGAGCCTCCGGCTGACGCGGCGTTGCCGCAACGTAGCCCACGGCCGCTTTGGCAGCAGCCACCCGTTGCTCAACGCGGCGCTGGTAGGCTGGCAGCGCGTACTTCCCCGGGTACAGCTGCTGATAGCCCGCAAGGAGGTGGGGGTAGTCCCGTTCCAGGAGCCCGAAGAACACGTCGCGCACTCCTGGTCCCAGGTGGAGCACCTGAGCGCGCAGAAAGCGGGCCCCGCGTTCTGCCGCTGCGCGGACGGTGCGCGTAATCTGCTCGGGCATGGCCGAGAGGCCAGGCAACAGCGGCGCCAGAAGCACCCCAGCGTGCAGGCCCGCTGCCACAAGCCGCTCCAGCACCTTCAGCCGCTGCCAGGGCGGCGGCGTGCCCAGCTCGGTGCGACGCCAGATCTCAGCGTCTACCGTCGGTATGCTCAGGCAGACTGTCACCCCACCACGGCGGTCCAGGTCTTGCAGCACGTCGATATCCCGCAGCACGAGCGTGCCCTTGGTCACCAGCGAGACGGGCGTCCGGAAGCGGGCAAAGAGCTCCAGGCAGCGACGTGTGAGCCGATAGCGGCCCTCGGCCGGTTGGTACGGGTCGGTAGCGGTGCCAACGGCGACCAGTTCCCGCCGTCGGCGGCGCCCGAGTTCCTCTTGGAGCACTTCCGGCAGATTGGTCTTCACCAGAATGATCCCGAAGAACGCCGCACTGTCGCCCAGCTCCAGATACTGATGGGTGGTGCTGGCAAAGCAGAACTGGCAGCGGTGGACACAACCCCGGTAGGGATTGAGCGACCAGCGGAACGGCATCCCATGCACCCGGTTAAGCCCGGTGCGGCAGGTGACCTCACGATACTCCGCGTGCATCATCACCCCTCCGAGCGAGAACAGTTCTCGCTATCCCTGCCGCCGGAGCATGCCTCCCCCACCTCCCTCCCCCGCTATACTTGGTGCGTGCCGCTCCCAGTTGCCATCCTGGCCGGTGGTCTCGCTACCCGCCTCGGTCCCCTCAGCGCGACCACTCCCAAGGCGCTGATCGAGGTCGCTGGCCGCCCCTTCGCCGAGCACCAGATCGCGCTCTTGCGTCGCCACGGCTACACCCGCCTCATCTACCTGGTCGGCCATCTCGGCGAGCAGATCGTCGCTGCCCTCGGCGATGGCTCCCGCTATGGCGTCACGATCACGTACGTCTTCGATGGGCCCCGCTTGCTCGGCACTGGCGGCGCCCTCCGCGCTGCCCTCCCCGTTCTGGGCGATGCCTTCTTCGTCCTCTACGGCGATTCCTACCTCGAGATCGACTACTCCGCCATCGAACGCGCCTTCCTCGCCAGCTCCGCGCTCGGCCTGATGACTGTCTTTCGAAACGCCGGCCGCTGGGAGCGCAGTAACGTTCTCTTTCGGGCGGGACGCGTGCTACGTTATGACAAATTCAATCCGCAGCCGGAGATGGAGCACCTCGACTACGGCCTGAACGCGTTCCGCGCTGCCGCCTTCGCTGGCTATCCCGTCGACGAACCACTCGACCTGGCGATCGTCCAGCGCGACCTCGCCCAGCGTGGCC
>JAILZB010000136.1 GCA_023512725.1 Chloroflexota bacterium
CGGGTGGCTCGTCCTCGTCGTCCACCTCGGGCGTATCCGCCTCGGCCCCTCCCACCGGGCCACGGCCCAGCCCACTGGTCACCAGCGGCGCCGTCTCGCGGCCCGTCGGCTCGATGCCACCGGCGCGGGCGAAGGCGTCGGCGAACTCGCCCGCCGTCTGATAGCGCTCGCGGGGGAATTTGGCCGCTCCGATCTGCAGCACCCGGTCGAGCTCTGCCGGCAGGTCCGGCGCCACCAGGCGAACGCTCGGCAGCGGCTCCGAGATGTGCTTGTTTGCCACCTCAAAGGCCGTCGACCCACCGAAGGGCACGTGCCCGGTCAGGAGCTCGAATGCCACAATTGCCAGCGAGTAGACATCGGTCGTGCGGTCAACCGGCTGGCCCTGCGCCATCTCCGGGCTCATGTAGTAGGGGACGGCCAGCAGCGGGACTTTCCCCGTCAGGGTAGGGGCATCTGCCAGCTTGACGATGCTGAAATCGGAGAGCAGAACCCAGGGGTGATAGTTGCCGTCGAGCAGGCTCTTGGAACCTCCCCGTTCGACCAAAAGGAGCGTGTCCGGGCTGACATTCCGATGGATCACGCCGCGCGAGTGGGCATAGTCGAGCGCACTGGCCACCTGCGAGACGATCAGGTAGGCCTGGATGAAGGGAACCGGCTGGCCCAGGCGCTCCGCCAGGGTGCTTCCTTCGACATATTCGGTGACGAGGTAGAGCAGGCCGTTCTCCTCGCCGAAGTCGTGCACCGTGATGATGTGGGGGTGACGCAATCGCGCGATCGCTGCCGCCTCGCGTTTAAAACGCTCGATGACCATCGGGCTGGGAGCACCGGTGAGCGTGAGGACCTTGACCAGGACACGCCGGCCCAAAGCTGCCTGCATGCCGATAAAGACCCGCGCCGGCCCATAGGCGGTGAGTTCGCGCTCCAGGACGTAGGGGCCGAGCTGCACCCCGCGAAGCTCTTGCACCGCCGCTCCTAACTCAGGATGTGTGCGGCTTCCATCGCTGTGCCTGCGATCATATCAGAACTGGTTCGGCTGCCTGCAGAGAAGGAAGGGAATGCCCTCCTCCTTGTCCTGCCGTTGCCCTCGGTAGCAGCCACCCGGCCGCGGGTTCCCTGCTGCCGCAGAAGGTCAGCGCCCCGTGGGGAAGCGCGCCGGCGGCCTTCCGCTTACGGGAGCGGCACGTCAACGTAGGTGCCGTCGATGTTGACGAAGACGACCCGGTTATTGCCGGCAAAGGCCAGGCCCCGCTCATACGGCTGACTATCGCTCGGGAACCCGGTCTCTTCGGTAACCGCCCAGCCAAGCGGCGATGCCGGTCCGCCGAGCGCTAGCCACACGGCCAGAAAGGCATTCCGCGGCTGGACCCGCCCGGGGGGTGGTGGGAGCAGTGGCACTGGCGCCTGTGGGCGGGGGTCACCGGCGAGCCAAGTCCCCTTCGCCAGGAACACCCAGACGCTCGTGCCGGCTGGCACATTCCGGTAATAGAGGAACCCGCCCTCATACTGCTGCATCACGCCCTGGACGGTACTTACCTCGCCCGTCGGGCAGCCGATGTACTGACGCAGGTCCGGCCGCTTGCGGAAGGCATCGGCATACATTCCCCGTGGCTCGAGGGTGCAGACCGCCGAAACCGGGCGGATCGGGTCCACGGCCGGTGGCCGCCAGGCTGGATTACGGCCGTCGGACAGGCGCTGCCAGTCGCCACCGGTGCGGTAGATGGTGAAGATGTCCGAGCCGAGGCCGGTCAGGACGGCGAACGCGATCCGGTTGCCATCCGGCGACCAGCTGATCCGCTGGGTGCGGTCGATGACCCCCTCGGCGATCCACTGCCCATCAAAGCCCTCGCTGGTCGCCACCCAGAGCTGGACCGGGGCAGTGGGGTCGAAGAAGCTCCGGTCGCGGGGTGTGGTCAGGTAGGCGAGCCGGAGGCCATCGGGCGACCAGGCTGCCTGGAGGACGGGCACCCCCACGAGCCCCCGCATCGGTCCGGCTTCCGCCCCGTCCGCCCGGATGATCCACACTTCGTTATTCCGGCTGAAGAGCAGGCGCGAGCCATCCGGCCACCACTGGGGCGCCTCGTTGAAGCCGTCGATGGTCAGCATCACGGCTGCCCCAAGCTGGAGGTCCCAGATCCCAAGGTCCGAGCCGTTCAACCGTGGGAGCGTGAACGCGATCCGTCGGCCATCGGGCGACCAGACGGGCCAACGCCAGGGTTCCCGCGCCAGCTGCCGGCGGCTGCCATCCCGCAGGTCGTAGAGCCACACCCCCGTCTCGGGCCCAGCGGTGATCACGTAGACCAGCCGCTGGCCATCTGGGGACCAGGCGGGCATGTCAGCAGGAGAACCGGTGGCGAGCAGCTGCTCTCCCCGGCCATCATCCCGGATGGTCCAGATCCCAAACGGCCCTGCGAAGGCGAGCTGGCCAGGAGCAGCCTGCGCTCCCACTGGTGGAGCCGACCAGGCGAGGAAGGCAAGAACGAGCGCACCCAGAACGAACGTCCGCACAGCGGCCTCCCGCGGTGAACACTGAAGCTCGACCAGCGCGAATCATGGTCGGTTGCTTGCTGCCCGTCAAGGGGAAGGAACGCCACCGCCGAGCCGCCGTTAACCGCTCGGAGGAAAGCATGACCGCTGTGCCACCCCACCGCGGACCAAGCGTGAGCCCGCGCGCCCAATCCTGCCTTTACACGCTGGGGCTCCTTGCACTGGGCGCGCTCCTCGCCCTGGGCCTGCTGGCTGGCGCTGCCGGGCTCGCGCTCGCCACCTTCCGCTTCCAGGCCACCCCCGCTTCTCCCGAGCGCCAAGGCACCGCCCTCCCGCTCGCTCCCCCGTCGGTCGTGCCACCCGCGCCAGCAGCGACTCCCATCCCCGAGCTGACGCCAGAGCCAACCCCTGCGCCAACGGGGCGCTATGACGTCCAGGTCCGCGTCACGGAATCGTACCTGAGTGCGATCGCGAACCAGTCCATTCCCCGCAGTGGGATCGGCGCAGGGATCGAAGCCGTTACCATCGACCTTCAGCCTGGCAACATCCTCATCCTCCACGGCCGGCCGAGCGGTGCTCGCGAGTTCATCCTGACGTTCACCGGTCAATTAGGCGTCCAGGGGGACCGCATTACCGTGCGGCCGCTCAGCTCCTCGCTCTTGCTCCTACCCTTTCAGGCCCTGATCGCCGAGACGGTGGAAGGCGTGATCAATGCCCGCCTGGAGGCCTATCGGAGCGCGGTGGGCTTTCGCCTGCTGGCGCTGCGGACGAGCGAGAGCGAGCTGGTGCTCGATCTGCAGCTGCGTTGAGGCCCGGGTAGCCAGCAGCGGCCAGCAGTTGCCAGAGCAGAGCCGTCGGCAGGCCGATAACCGTATCGCGCGCGCCGACCACTTCCGCGACTGGCCGAAAGCCCTCGTGCTGGATCGCATACCCTCCCGCCTTGTCGAACGGATCGCCGCTCGCCAGGTAGGCCGCTAGCTCATCCTCGCTGAACTCACGCAAGCGGACGCGGCTGTGGTCGACCGCAGAGCGCAGCTGCCCATCCGGCCGGCGGACAGCCACCGCCGTGTACACGTCGTGCCAGCGGCCACGGAGCGTCTGCAGCATGGCTGCCGCCTCGCGCGCATCGGCCGGCTTGCCGAAAACTTGCTCGCCCAGGGCGACGACAGTATCGGCAGCAATGCCCCAGGCGTGGGGATCTGGGCAGGCGGCAGCTTTCTCGCGTGCCAGGCGCTCGGCGAGCGCCGCGGGTGGCTCGCCTGGCCGTGGGGTCTCATCGATGGCGACCGGGCAGACCTCGAACGCCAGCCCGAGCTGCTGGAGCAGCGCTCGCCGACGGGGAGAGGCCGAAAGGAGAAGCAGGCGGCTCACCGTCGGCGCGGGCGACCGCCCCCTCCCCGCGGTCGACGCGTTGAGGAGCCGTGCGGGCGTGCGCCTGGCTGCGGACGCGGTGAGCGCGTCGTGGCAGCGGGGCGGGCTGGCTGGCGCTCGGGCCTGACGCGTGGCCCTCGTAGGGTGTTGGCTGCTGGCCGGGCTGGCAGTTCCGGCAGCACCTTCGGTGGAAGTGGGCCTTCCGCGGCCTGACCGACTTTTTCGCGCTGGCGGAAGACTTCTGCCAGGATGATCGAACCGGCCACCGCCACGTTGAGGGAATCGAGCGTCCCGGCCATCGGAATGCGGAGCAGGCGGTCGCAGTGCTCACCGACGAGGCGGCGGATCCCCTTCCCCTCCGACCCCACCACCAGGGCGAGCGGGCCAGTCAGGTCGACTTCGTCGTAGCGCGCGGGCGCTCGCGGGTCAAGGCCATAGACCCATACCCCCTGCTCGCGCAGCTGGTCGATCACCCGCACGAGATTGGTCATCTGGTGTACCCGCAGCCAGGAGATTGCGCCCGCTGACGCTCGCTCGACCGCCGGGGTGATCCCGGCCGCACGGTGCTTGGGCAGCACGACCCCGTGGGCCCCTAGGGCTGCCGCTGTTCGCAGCAGGCTCCCCACGTTCTGGGGATCCTGCACCTCATCGAGGATGAGCAGGAGTGGTGGACGCCCGGAACTGGCCGCCACCGCCAGGATCTCTTCCAGGGCAACCGTGGGGAAGGGTTCAGCTTCAGCCGCTACCCCCTGGTGGTGATCACCCAGCCGGTCAAGGGTCTGCCGACTGACGTGCACCAGCGGCACCCCGTGCTGGCGAGCGAGCAGAGCGATCGCTTCGAGGGAGGGTGGCGTCTGCCCGCGGACTCCCTGCACCAGGATCCGGCGGAGAGCGCGACCGCTCCGCAATGCCTCCTCCACAGCGTGACGACCGAGCACGAGGGTGGTACTCATCGTCCTCCCCGGCCAGGTGTGGACTCTGGTGGGCGGTAGACCCACGCCTCTTCGAGCCCCGGCAGCCCAGCCGACCAGTGCGGCGCCCAGCCCTTGAGCGAGGAAGCCAGGGCATACTCGTGGACCGGCGAGAAGAGCGGTATCGCTGGCAGTTTATCGGCCAGGTAGCGCTGAAGGTCCAGGAGGGCACGGCGGCGCAACTCCTTCTCCGGCGCGCGGCGTGAGCGGAGGAGCAGCTCCTCGAAGCGGCGGTCGTTGTACCCCCAGAGATTGCGCGGGGAGCTGGCAGCGTAGAGGGTACCGGTCCACTCCTCTGGCTCAGTCGAGGGAGGTGGCTGCACCAGCAGCAAGTCGAAGGCGCGCTCACTCACCAGGCGCGGGAGCACCCCAGGCTCCGGGCGCAGCAGCCTTAGCCGAAAGCCTGCTTCTCGGAGCTGCTCGGCCACGAGCTCGGCCAGAGGGGGGAGGTCGGCAGTGGGATGGACCAGGAGGGTAAGTTCCGCGGCTGCGCTAGGATCGACCCCCAGCACATCGGCCAGCGAGGCACGAGCACGAGTGAGGTCGCGCTTGCCCCAGTGGCGTTCGACTTCTTCTGGCGCGAGCGTCCACTCGACCAGCGAGGGTGGCAGGTGCCCCGACAGCAGGAAGTGGTCGCCATAGGTCTCGGTCGCTAGCTGTCGCCGGTCCAGGGCAAGGGAAACGGCCTGACGAAGCCGGACATCGTGGAAGGGCGGCCGGGCGACGTTGAAGCCGAGAAGCACGACTGCTGGCCGCGGGATGCGCACGAGCACGACCTCGCTGTTCGCTGCCCGCACTGCCTCCCCCTCTGCCGGCAGGAGGCCTGCTGGCTCCAACCCGAGGTCGGTCTCCCGGGCTTTGAGCAAGGCCAGCTCCGCCGCGCGGTCAGGCACCAGGGTGATCTCAACGCCATCCAGGTACGGTTGGCTCGGGCGGAAATAGGTGGGGTTCTTCCGCAGCAGGAGCCGCCCGTTCGTGGGGGGCTTGCCGAGGAAGAACGGCCCGCTGCCAACTGCCAGCCGGCGGAGATCTCCCTCGCGTTCGAGCAGCTCAGCGGGCACGATGCGTGCCTGCGGGGCAGCCACTGCACTGATGAGCGCTGGCATCGGCTCGCGCACAGTGACTTTGACGGTGTAGCGGTCGGGCAGGTCCACGCGCTCGATCGCTGCGAAGGCAGGGGAAGGCGCATTGCCGCGCAGCGCCGCCAGTCGCTCAAGCGTCGCTTTCACGTCTTCTGAGGTCAGCTCCCGCCCCGCGACCGGGGGCAGGTCGTGCCAGTGGACACCCCGTCGGAGGTAGAAGACGTGGGTGACTTCGTCGGCCTGCTCCCACTTCTCGGCCAGGTCTTCGATCACGTCGCCCGAGTCGTAAGGAACGCCGCTCCCAGCCCGTGGCCGTAGCAGCCGGTTATAGATGAGGCCGCAGAGTACCTGGTTGAGCGCACCGGGCGCGAGCGGGTCGGCCACGGGAAGGTCTCCCGCAATCCCGAGGCGGACAGTCCCCCCCGTCTGGACCAGCGGTGGGCCGATATCGCTGCGAGTGGGAAGATTCGGGAGACAGCCTACCGCCACCAGTCCCACGGTCGTCCCAGCGAGCTGGAGGAACCGCCGCCGGCCAACCAGCGACGGACCTTCGCGTGTGCTCACCCTACCTCCACTCTTCACGTCTCGAAGTGTACCGAAATCGGTGCCCGGCGACGACCGGCCTCCCCTGGGACTCCCAGCGAGCAGTCAGGCGTGCGGTTGTCGCCATCGGATTCCGACTGGTATACTGCCCAGCGCAGCCGGCGTCGGCACGACCGGCAGGACCGGTCGGAGGGTACGAGCGAGGCCAGGCGGCGTCTCACTTTCCCGCTTCAGCACGGTGGCGCCCCGAGAACGGACCCGCGGCAAGCGAGGGCAGCAGCGTTATGATCGACCCAACCGTCCGACCACGCGAGAGCCGGACCCTTTCGCTCGCGCGGCCAGCCTCAGCGAGTTCCCTGCGCGACCGGCTGATCGAAGCGTACCCTGGCCTCTTTGCCTGGCTCGTTGTACTGGCCCCGGTCTGGCTGACGCTCGTCCACCCGATGGCGGGGTTAGCATTTGTGCTCGTGGCCACCGGCGTGTTCCTGTTGAAGGTCAGCTGGTACGGCATCGGGGCGCTCCGCAATCACCGCCCGGTCAGCACGGCCTGCGCCGAGGATTGGGCAGCGCACCTCGCAAGCTGCCCGGGCTGGCAGGAGTACCGGCTCATCGTGCTGGTCCGCGCCTTCCGCGAAAAGAACGTCGAGATGCTGCGAGCCTCGCTCCGCTCAGTGCTGGCCAGTGCCTGGCCCGACCCGGCTGGCTTGCGCCAGGTTGAGGTGGTCTACGCCACCGAGGTGACCGACCCGATCACCCCCCCTATCATCGAGCGGCTCGCCCAGGAGTTCGCGGGGCAGCTTCGCATCCGTCAGATCCTCCACCCGGTGGAGCCTGATGTCCTCCCTGGGCCGAGCAGCGCCATGCATTACTGCGGGCGGGTCCTCTACGAGGAGGTGATCCGGGCGGGTGGCGACCCGGCCAGGGTGATCGTTGCCGATTTTGACTCTGATACCCGGCTCCACCCGCAGTACCTTGCCTGTCTCCTGACGACCTTCCTACGCGATCCCAATCGGCAGCAGCGGGTCTATCAGCCAGCGGTCATGTTCACCCTCGACTACTGGTCCGCCCCTACCCACAGTCGGCTCGCGGCCCTGGGCACCTCAGCCCTCACCCTGGGCTGGAACCGCGCGCCTGAGATCGCCTTCACCGGTGCTGCCGCTTCGCTTGCCCTCCTGCACTCAGTCGACTTCTGGCCGACCCACTCCCACAGTCAGGATAGCGGCATCGAGCTGCGCCTCCGGATGCGCTACGGTGAGGAGTTCGCCGTGACGGGGTTGCCGGTCACGACCTACGTCTACCCGGTGATGCTCTTCCCGACTGGGCAAGGGCTCGGGGCGCGCCTGCGCGACTATTGGACCAGCTTCAAAGTGCTCTTTCGGCAGAGTGCTCGCTGGCGGGAAGGCCCGCTCGATGAGTTCATCGAGGCAGTCAAGGCGGGCGACCTGTATTTCACCGCGCTCAAGCTCTGGGCCGGGCTCGAGCGTGATACCCTCACCCTCCTGCCAGGCTACGGGTTTCTGGTGACTCGCAGCCTCATTGAGGCGTTCTACCCGCGCTACGACCTCACCCCGCTCGAGGTGGGGCTGCCCTTTGTCCTCTCAGTGATGACCGTCCTGGGCCTGGCGGTCTGCTGGCGCCTCCTTGCAACCCCGCTTTTTGTCCCGATGGGAGCACCGCTCTGGCGGCGGGGTGTCGAGATGGTACTCTTCTACCTGGCGATGCCCGTGCTTCTCCCCATCATTACCGGGGTTGCGGGGCTGAAGACTTCAACGGCATACGCCCTAGGCAAGCGCCCAACTGGTGCCTACGTGCCAACGCCCAAGTAACACCCTTTGGTAGCGGCCGGTAGGCCGATGCTATACTTCGATGCTGGTAACGCAGTGAGGATGCGCCATGATCCGTCTTCGCCTTCGTCGCATGGGAGCCAAGAAACGTCCAACCTATCGCGTGGTAGCGGCCCACTCGACCGCGCCCCGTGACGGCGCGTTTCTTGAGATCATCGGGCACTACAACCCCCGAACCGAACTGTCCACGATCGTCATTGATGAGGAGAAAGCGCTTCGCTGGCTTCGCAATGGGGCGCAGCCGTCGGAGCGGGTAGCGAAGCTGCTGAAGATCGTCGGCGTGACGGAAAAGTTTGAGCAGCTGAAGGCCTCCTCCGCGCGCAAATGAAAGAGCTGATCGAGTACATCGCCACCTCGATTGTTGATCACCCGGAGCAGGTGCAAGTTCGTGAGGTCCGGGGGCGTAACTCGACGATCCTCGAGTTACACGTCGCTCCGGACGACATGGGGCGAGTGATCGGCAAACAAGGGCGGATTGCGAGCGCCATGCGCACCCTCCTCAAGGCAGCGGCGACCCGCTCGGGTGGACGGTACGTGCTCGAAATCTCGTGACCGCGCCTCAGCATCCTGGCTCCCGCTCAGCCACCGTTCCCGACGACCAGATCGTCATCGGTCAGGTCGTGGGCGCGTTTGGGCTAGCCGGTGAGGTGAAAGTCCGCTTGGAGACCAGCTTTCCTGAGCGGCTCCAGCAGGGTCGGGTGATTTTTGCGGGCAGCCGCCGGCTGACCCTCCAGCGGGTCCGCCTCTCCACCCGCGGTGCCACCCTCGGCTTCGCTGAGATCAGCGATCGCACGGCGGCCGAGGCCCTGCGTGGCCAGCTCCTGACCGTCCCCAAAGCCAGCCTTCCCCCCCTGCCCGCCGGGACATTCTACTACTACGAGCTGATCGGGCTGGAGGCGGTCTCTCCCAGCGGAGAGGTGTTTGGCCCGGTGGTCGACATCTTCGCTACCGGTGCGAACGACGTCTACGTCGTCCGCACGGGCCAGGGGGAGATGCTCGTGCCGGCCATCGAGGATGTTGTGCTCGCGATCGAGCCCGCCGCCGGACGGATCGTCATCGCTCCCCTCGAGGGGATGATGCCCACGCCGCCAAAGCCGCGCCGCCGCAGGGCTGGCCGCTCTTCGTCGCCCCGCACCTGAAAGCGCGCTACTTCATCTTCCGGAAGACGACGTCGTAAGAGTAGTGGCCCGTCGTGATCGCTTCTACGCCCTTGCAGTACCGTTCGGCCTGCTCTTCGGGGGTCTGGGCGAAGATCATGGTGTCCATGTTGACGGCACGGTCAGAGGTGACGGGGTTCCCGTTCTCGTCCTTCTCGACCCAGGCGGTCCAGTTCCCCCGGTAGAAGTACGCCTCGACCTTCCCTGGCCCCTTGACCCCCGTCACGTGGCGGACGACGGTCTCCCCACTCTGGGTGACGATCGTAACTTTATCGAGCGGGTTGCCATTCTTGTCCTGCGCCTCTAGGAAGCCGATCCCTAGCCAGGCGTTCTCACAGGCCGTCCGCTGATGAAGCTTGATGATGATGAAATCGGCGTTGGGCACTTCCTGGAGGTAGGCCGGTTGGGTCCGCTTGCGGGGGTCGATCTGACGGACGATCTGGGTCGTGCTCGCCGCGGCATTCGCCTGAGGCGTGCTGGCGGGAGGTGGGGCAGCGACCGCGCGCTGAGCGGGCTGCGGGGGGGCCACGGGCGCCTTCAGGACGGGCGCTGGCCCCTCATTCTCGTAGC
>JAILZB010000137.1 GCA_023512725.1 Chloroflexota bacterium
CCCCCACCTCCCAGCAGCGCTGGCATTGGCACCATCACCGTGCGCAACACCAGCCCGACCGAAGTCGTGATCTGCTCTTACAACGGTCCGGAGGCGAGCACCCGCCTCGAGATCCCCCCGGGGGGATCCGAGTCCTCGTCAGTGCCAGCAGGGGTCTACAGCGAGCGCTGCGTCACCGAGAGCGGCGCTGGCCCGGGGACGCGACCAGTGGTCGTACCGGCGGGGGGAACCATCGTGCGGAGCGCGCCCTAGTCGAGCCGGAGCAGGTCGTAGCGGAGGGCGCGGTCCGGCGGGAAGAAGAACCCTTCCACGCCCTCCCGCAGGGCAGCGA
Organism: Chloroflexota bacterium; assembly: GCA_023512725.1. Classification (GTDB taxonomy): domain Bacteria; phylum Chloroflexota; class Dehalococcoidia; order SpSt-223; family SpSt-223; genus JANWZD01. The sequence goes on from JAILZB010000137.1 coordinate 332, forward strand.
TAGCCGCTGGCTGGGCGATGAGCGCACTCGGGCAATCGGCCAGGATCAGGCGCTGCGCCTCGCGGACGAGGGCGGCCCGCGCTGCTGGGCGGGGTTCCCGCTCGATCTGGGCGATCAGGGCCTCGAGCTGGGGATTGTGGTAGTTGCCGCAGTTGATCAGCCCGAGCTTGCTCGAGTGGTAATCGTGGACGAGGGCGTAGTAGGGGTCAGGTACCTGGTGCCAGTCTTCCCAGAGGAGCAGTGGGAAGGCGCGGACATAGCGCCCACCGTACCAGAAGGTCGCCGGGTCGAGCGGCTCGAGGGTCAGCCGAATGTTGACCTCCGCCAGCGCCTCGGCGACCAGGCGCGCGATCGCCCGGTGCTCCTCGTTGGCGGCGTCGAAGAACAGCTCGCTTGAGAAGCCATCGGCCAGGCCAGCCTGAACGAGCAGCGCCAGCGCCGCCTCCTGCCGCCAGAACTCCTCCGTGGCGCCCGGGGTCGGCCAGGGAAGCGGGCTTCGCCAGGCTGCGGCCGTCCCACGGTAGACCTCTGCCAGGATCCGAGAGTAGGGGACGGCCGCAGCCACTGCCCGGCGTACCAGCGGGGAGTCAAAAGGCGGCTGACGACAGTTCAAGATCAGGGCGACATGACTCCCGGAGCGGGCTACCACCGTCCGCACACCGGGAGCGTCCACGAGGAGCGGAAGGTCACGCGCCTCGAGGCCAGGTACGAGGTCCACCGTTCCCTCCCGCAGCATAACCAGCCGTCGCACCCGGCCGGGTACAGCCAGGAAGCGTATCCGCTCGATCGCGGGGGGAGCCATCCCGCTGGGGTAGGCGCAGAAGACCGTTTCTCCCCAGGGGTCCGCCGCCTCTAGGCGGTAGGGGCCAAAGCCCGCTGGCTGGCGCGCGAGCCAGCCAGCGGCCCAGGGGTCGCTCGCGGTGGCGTGGCGCGGCGCTTCCGTGGCATCGAAGATGGTCGGCGTCGAGCGCGTGAGCTGGTGGAGAAAGGTGGGGTTGGGCGCCCGCAGGCGGAACTCGACGGTCAGCCGGTCGCGCACGACCACGGCCTCCGGCCCCGGGACCGACCCGATGAGCGCGACCCACTTGCCAACGTCGCGCAGGGCAAAGGCGCGCTCCCAGCTCCAGCGGACATCCTCGGCGGTCAGTTCGTGCCCGAACGGGGAGCGGATCCCTTCGCGTAAGCGCACGCGATAGCAGTGCCCGTCGGCCGAGACCTCCCAGCTGCTGGCCAGCTGGCCCTCGAGCCGGGAGAGGTCAGCAACCAGCTGGCCACTCAGTGGGTCCGGACGCGGAGGGTAGACGAGGAGCCGACCGTACACCAGGCGGTGAAACTCGCTATTGCCGCCTGGCTGCTCCAGGTCGAAGCCACCGCGACCAGAGGGAAACGCAACTCGTAGCTCTCGCACACGGGCATTCTAGCCCCTTTGCACCGCGACGGGTCACGCCCCGCGAGCCACGTCCTGAGCGAGCACGATGCTCACTGCAAGGCGAGCCGCCTGGTGGACTCCTCGATGGAGCGAGATGGCAACCAGAAGGAGAGGCGGCAGCCCGCTGCCGGAGGCTCAGGGCACGCGGTGAGGAGAGGAGCAGCCAGGGCGCGGAGCACACGGGGTAGCGCCGGAAGAGAACGGAGCGATGGAACCGCGGACCCCAGCAGCCGCCCCCAACAAACGTCCGAGTTCCATCGCCCGCTGGAGCGGAGAAGCGCTCCACCCTGCTGTCGGCCTCAGCACGGCGGGGACCGCCCCGCTCTCCGTGAGGATAGGAACGAGGCGCCCATTCCACCGTGGCGGCGGTCACAGCGCGGGCGTGATCCGTGTCACGACGGGAATCAGCGAATCTTTTTGAAAACTGGTACAATCTGCGTGTTCCTAGGCGACAGAGCGAGGAAAGCGGATACTTGGAAGAGGTCGAGTGATGGAAACCGTAATGGACCAGCGACATCCTCGGACACGGGCAGACCTGGCGGTCATGTTGCGCAGCCGGGGGCTACGGGTTACTCCGCAGCGGATTGTGATTCTGGCGGCGATCCTCGAGGCGCAGGACCACTTCTCAGCCGAGGATATCTACAGCGCGATTGCGGACGATAACCCCGGGATCAATCTCTCCACGGTCTACCGGACCCTGGAGACCTTCGAGCAGCAGCACCTGATCCGGCGGACTGACCTCGGGCGAGGGCGGATCGTTTACTACTACGTCGGCCGGCCCTCCCACCATCACCTGGTCTGCCACCACTGCGGGCGGATCATCCAGATCGAGGAAGAGGTCCTCCAGCCTCTGCTCGACCAGTTGCTGGTGCGCTACGGCTTCCACGCCGACCTGCCGCATCAGTCGATCTTTGGCCACTGTGCGGCCTGCCTCCACCACGGGGGCGAAGAGGAACCCTTGCCGAACGGCAAAGCTTAAGTTAAGCTTTACGTTGCTATGGGGGGTGCATCGGCAAACGGGCGCCGTGAGCGGGCAACGGCTATCGGAATTGGCGAAGCCGTCGAGCGCCTGCGGCAAGAGTTTCCGGATGTCTCCATCAGCAGCCTGCGCTTCCTCGAGCGGGAAGGGCTGCTGGGGCCACGCCGCACGGCGGGTGGCCATCGCCTCTTTACGGAAGATGACCTCGATCGTATCCGCCTGATCAAGCGTCAGCAGCAGCAGCACCGCTCCCTGGCCGAGATCCGGGAGCTGCTCGCCCGTCGCGATGCCATCGGCTCCCCAGCCGAGATTAGCGCGCGCTTCGTCCAGGCCATCGTCGCGCGTCGCGCCCGCGAGGCCCACGCGATCATCGACGAGGCCGGCGAGGTTGGGGTCCCCTATCGCACGATCTGTCTCAACATCTTGACCCCTGCCCTGGTCGAGATCGGGGAGCTCTGGGCACGCGGAGTGATCGACGTTGCCCACGAGCACCTGGCGAGCGCCGTCGTGCGGGACCTCCTGGCCAGTCTGCGACGCTACGAGCCCCCCGCGCCGCCCACTGGCCGGGTAGCAGTCGCGGCCTGTGCGGCCTATCAACGCCACGAGCTCGGCCTCCGGATGGTGGCCGCCTTGCTGGAGCAAGAGGGATGGTACGTCCACTACCTGGGTGCCGACACCCCTGCGCCCAGCGCGGTGCTGATGGCCCGCGAGAATGCCGCTGACATGCTCCTCGTTTCGGTCGGAGAGCCAGCCGAGCGAGCGTACCTCGAAGCGATCGTGGCAGCGCTCCAGCAGCTTCCCGCGGAGCGGCGACCACGCCTGGTCGTGGGGGGCCGCGCTGCCTACGCTGCCAGCACCGGGTTACCGGTCGACCTGGTGACCGCTTCCGCTGAGGAGCTGTTGCGTTGGGTAGCTACCCTTTTCCCTCCTGGCGTCCCCTCGCCTCCCGATGGAGCTACCCTCGCGAGGGCTACCTAACGCGGTAGGCGCTGTCGAGGGTGAAGTAGAAGAAGTAGGGCATCTGGACGCCCCGGATCTTGGCTGACCAGGCCGAATGGCTGGGCTGCACGATCAGGGGCATTGCCACCACGTCGTCGGCCATCACCTGGGCGGCTTGCTGGAAGAGGGGGAGGCGCTTGGCCGAGTCGGGCTCACTGTAGGCCTGGTCGAGCAAGCGGTCCCAGAGGGGATTACACCACCAGAGCGCCGTCGGTGGCGCGCCGAGCGGCTTGCCACAGCCAATGTTCTGGCGCAGGCCCGAGACGAAGCCGTTCGTATCCCCAACGACAGTCCCGAACAGCTCGGCTTTGATCTCATTCCCTCGCCCGGCACCCTTGTTGGCGGCTTGGACGAAGTCGAGCGGGATCGGCTGTGCTTCCACTCCGACTGCCCGCAAGTCAGCCTGCACGGCCAGGATAATCTCCGGCTTGATGGTGAAGGCAGGAAACTCCAGGCCACTCTCGACCTTGAACCCGTTCGGGTAGCCTGCCTCCGCCAGCAACTGGCGCGCCCGCCCCGGGTCGTAGGGATAGGGGCGGATGGACGGATTGAGGTAGGGGCTATCGGGGATCGCGAGCTGGCTGGCCACCTCGGCCTGGCGGAAGAGGCTGGCGATCGCCTCGCGGTTGACGGCGTAGATCAGCGCCTGGCGAACGCGCTTCTCCCGCAGGGGAGAGGCACGCAGCTCGAGGGTCCCCTGGGGGTAGAAGATCGCGAGCGTCGAGACTTTGAAGAACTGGACGGTCCCCCCGGCCCGCTCGATCGCATCCAGCTGGTCCGGCGTGAAGGTGTTGACCGTCAGCACGTCCAGCTCGCCCGTGCGCAGGCCGTTGACCTGCTGGGTGCTATCGGGCACGACCTGGAAGATGAGGTCGGTATTCTGGGGCGAGCGGAAGGGGTGAGGAGCCGCACGCTTGCGGAAGTGGACGAGCGCATCCGGGCGATACTCGGCGACTTCGTAAGGCGAGGAGCCGATCGGCTTTTGAAGGAAGCCGTTAAAGCCTCCGACGGCCTGGTAGTAGCTCTTCGGGATGATAAAGAGGAGCGGGGTAGAAGCGAGGACGGTCACGTCGGGCTGGCGCGTCTTGAACTCGAAGGTGGTCGCGTCAACCCGGGTCAGACTCTCCGGCAGGACGCTGGCAAAGTTCGCCCGGGCCGGCCAGTTCTGGCCGAACATCTCGCTGAAGCTGAAGATGACATCCTCGCTCGTGAGCGGGTCGCCATTGGAAAACGTCAGGTCAGAGCGGATGGTGAAGCGCCAGCTCACCCCATCGGGCGCTAGCTCCCAGCGAGTCGCCACCTGCGGCTCAATGCTAAAGCGGGGGCCGAAGCGGGTCAGAGTGTCGTAGAGATGCCAGCGGATCCAGTGGCCACCGGCCGCAGCAGGGGTAAGATTGGCCGTGATCGACCCGACTGCGACGTTCAGGACCTGGCGGGTATCTCGCTCCTCGGCCGTCGGTGCTGGGCTGGACGGGGGAGTTGGAGCGCACGCAATCAGGGCAAGGAAGGACAGCAGGGTGAGGGCGCGCGGAACTCGGGCCATCGCTCGCCTCCGCCCCTATCGTAGCCGATAGGCCCCGTCCAGGTGAAAATTTCTCAGGTGGAACAGCCCACCGATGCGAACACTCGGCACGTGGACGGTATAGGCCGGCTGGAGAATGAGGTAGAGGAAGGGGAGGTCGTCGCGCTGAAGCTGGCTCGCTGCGCGCAGGAGGGCACGTCGTTGCTCCGGCACGCGCTCACGGAGCGCCTGGTCCACCAGCTGGTCCCAGGCGGGGTTGCAGTACCAGCGAGCGGCTAGGTCGGCGCCGAGGGGGCGATCGCAGCCGAGGACAGCGCGGATCCCGTTGGCAAATCCGGTGGCATCGACCGTCGCTGCCCCAAATAGTTCGGCCTTGGGCTGGCTGCCCCGCCCGAACGCCCGATCCTGATAGGCAGCACTCGCGAGCGGCACGAGCTCAGATTCCACGCCGACGGCAGCGAGGTCGCGCTGGACGGCGAGCGCCACGTCGGTGGGGATGATTGCGGGCTGGTAGTCGATGCCGGTCTCGAGGCGTAGCCCGTTGGGGTAGCCTGCCTCTGCGAGCAGGGCCCGCGCTCGCTCAGGATCGTAGGGCAATGAGAAGGCAGCTGGGTCCCAGAACTCACTCCCGGGAAAGGCAAACTGCCCGACTGGTTCAGCGCCGGGGAAGCGGGCCGCCAGGGCCGCCTTATTGACCGCATAGTTGAGCGCGAGGCGGACCCGCCGGTCGCGTAACGGGGAAGCGCGGGCAGCGAGGGTACCCTCGGGGAAGGCGAAGGCTAAGGTGGCCAGCGGGAGCGCCCGGACCACCATCCCAGCCCCCTGGAGCCGGTCGAGCTGGGCGAGGGTAAAGCTCTGGACGGCAGCGACCTCGACCTGCCCCTCGAGGAGGGCGGCCAGCTTCTCGGTCGGGTCGGTCATGGCCAGGAAGGCGATCTCGTCGGCGATCGGACGGCGGAAGGCATGGAGCGGCCCAGCGCTCGGCTGGCGTTTCCGGACCACCAGGGCCACTCCCGGCTGGAAGGCTGCCACCTCGTAGGGGCCAGAGCCCATCGGCTGGCGGACGAACTCGTCGAACCCGAGCTGTTCGACAACATGCTTCGGGATCACCCAGAGATAGGCCAGGCTGTTCGGCACAGCGAGATCCACATGCCGGAGGGTGAAGACGACCTGGAAGGACCCCAGCACCCGCACTTGCTCCACGCTGGTGAGGAGGGCACTTGCCGGCCAGCGCCGGAGCCGCGCCTGCGCGAAGCTGAAGGCTACATCCTCTGCTGTTACGGTGAGGCCATCCGGCCAGCGCAGGTCCGAGCGCAGGGTAACCGTCCAGCTGAGGCCATCGGGGGCCAGTTCCCAGCGCTCAGCGCCCCACGGCTGCGGCTGGAACCCAGGCCCCAGCTGGGTCACACTGTCGTAGATGGTCCAGAGGATGAAGTGGGCGCTGGTGCTGGCTGCGGGCGTCACGCTCGGGGGAAGCACACTGGTCGCGACACGCAGCACCTGGGGGACGTCTGGCGCCGGGCCCGGCGCCGGCACGGCCTCGACCGGCGCGCAAGCGAGGGCAAGCACGAGGAGGAGGAGCGGCAGGGCGCCACGCCCCCGCCCCTGCCGCTGGGAGGGGTCATGGTGAGGCATCAGCGGCCAGCCCTTCTGAGCGCGGGGTCCACACCAGCGAGGCGGCTTCCCGCTGCGTGTGCCTCGCCACCCCCACGCCGCGAGCGCCCCAGCCCACCGCGGCGGCCGGCTGCGTCGCCGCGGTGGCGGGGGGAGATCAGCAGCGCGGGCTGCCCGGCTGTGGCTCCCTTCGTCAGCGGCTGCTCCCTCGGAGGCTGGCGCGGAGGCTCAGGAGATGCTGCCCAGTGATAGCACAGCCCGCCCTGATGAGCAAATCGTGCGCTGCCCCGACACGGGTCGCTCCGGTAGACCCCTCGCCTGGCGTGTGCTCCTAGCCAGCTCCTGATGCTAGCGCACCGCCTCAGCCACCGGGAGAATGGCGCTCAGTGGGCGCCTGGGCGCGCGGGCGGGGTCAATCGTCCCAGCGGCTGAAGCGATAGCCGTACTCGTGGTCGGAAAGGAAGGCAACGCGGCTATCCATGAGGCCAGCCGCCCGGCCGCTCGCCAGGATCTCCCGCTGGTGGATCGTCTCGCCCGCCCCGTTTCCGGGTTGCGCTGCGATCACCCACAGCTGGGCGCCCGGGCGGAGGGCGTGCGCCAGTCGGGGCAGCTCCTCGGCCAGTTCCGCCTGGGTAGCGGGCCAGTAGAGCACCAGATCCGCTGACTCGGGAGCAGCCACGAGTGCCCGCCCGCCATCGACCACGCCGGCAATAACGGCGTGGTCACCATCACCGTGAATGTAGACCGCCTGCCCGTCGCGCAGGGCCAGCCGGCTGGGGAGGTCGGCTGGGACCGTCGGAGGACGCTCGGCCGGCGCCAGAACAGCGACGGCGGCACTCGCGACGGGGTAGTAGCGCGAAGCGCTAATCGTCATCCGCTCGAGGCCGGTCTGGTAGTCCATGACACGCATCGCTGTTCCTCCAGGTGAGGTCTTCCCGCTCCCATGTTAACGCCAGGTAAGCGGGCTGGTGATTGACATTCACCTGGGAAGACATCAGCGCTCTCTATATCTCCTCGGTAAGCGCACCGAAAGGAAGTGGCTGTCGGCATCGACAAAGCGCCAGGGCTTCTCGCGCCAGGGGCCGGCGTAGTCGATGTTGATGCGGGGCGTCGTCACGATCCGGCGGGGGTGGTCGCCCCAGTCCTCGATCGTCAAGGGGGGGAGCAGGAGGTCGTGGCCGGAGAAGCGGCGGTCGATCGCCAGGGCAGCACAGAGCTTGCCAGGGCCATTGACTGGTCGGTCGATCTGCTCGATCGGTTCGATCGCCCGGACCAGCACTGCGGCGGGGCACCCTTCCGGTTCGGTCACGATGTTCAGCATGTGGGCGGTGCCATAGATGAGATAGACGTAGGCATGCCCGGGCGGACCGAACATCGGCCAGGTACGAGCAGTCTTGCCGAAGCGGGCATGGCAGGCGAGGTCCTCAGCACCGATGTAGGCCTCTACCTCGACGATCCGCCCAATGCGCCGGTGGCCATTCAGTTCCCGAACGAGGTACTTGCCGAGGAGGTCGGGCGCTACTTCGAGGGTGGGACGGTCGTAAAATGCGCGTGGGAGGACTGGGCGCGGGCTGGCAGTCACCGGGGAAGGCCTCCGACTGACCGCGCGCGGCCGCTGGGAACGTGGCGATGGACTATGACTTCGGGATCGATTTCGGCGAGATCGAGCGTAGTTTCGCGCAGGAGGAGGTGCTGGCAGTCTACTTTCCCCTGCTGGCGCGCACGCTGGTGGTCGACCTGCGCTGGGATGTCATCTTTCCGCCGCTCATCCGGGTGCTGCCGATGGCCAGCTCGCTCGAAGAGCGTTACCGGAGCTTGCGCCAGCTGCGCCCGCAGTTCCCCCGGCCGGACCACATCGCCCTCATCCCCTGGCCGAAGTACGTCGAGTCGCTGGTCCGGCTCGGGCTCTGGCAGCGGCTGGAGCAGCGGCTGCAGGCGATCGGCTTCCCCCGGAGCTTGCAGGATGCGAGTGCTGCCCTGGCGGAGCTGCGTCGGTTGGAAGCCGCGACGGTGCGCGGCGCCATCCGCGGGCATGGCTTCAAGACGCTCTGGCCGTCGACGCGTTAGCTCCTGCGCTCGGGGGTGGCCCATTCCCATCGAGAATGCCACGGCCGGCATCCAGGTCCAGGTCGACAAAGCAGAGCGCAGTCCGCCCGTCGTCCAACTTCAGCCGGAATTGAAAATCGGCCGCCCGGAGGCCAAGGTCGTCCAGCACTTCCAACCGCCCTCCCCACTTCCCGGGCAGCTGCTCCTGGGGAGGGATGATCCAGATCTGGCAGCGTACGCGGGCCAGCGGCATTTCGCCCTCGAGCGGCAGCAGCTCGCCCTCAGCTTCGATATCCCAGTGTGGCTCCACACGCCAATTCTAGCACCCAGGCATTGGCTGGCCGGGGGCGCGTGAGCACCGCCCTGATCGGGCGCTGGTTGCAGGCCCACGGCCAGTGGCTCGCCGTGGCCGAGACGTCGGCGGGTGGCCTGGTCACGGCAACCCTCCTCCGCAGGGCAGGCGCCTCGACGTGGTTTCGGGGAGCAGTGGTCCCGTACGCGCGCGGAGCACGCTCGCTGCTCCTTGGCCTGCCCGAGGGTGGGGGGCTGGTGAGCGAAGAAGCCGCCCTGGAACTGGCCCGCGCCGTCCGAGCACGCCTGGCGAGCGACTGGGCCCTCGCCGAGAGCGGGATCGCTGGCCCCCAGCGGGGTCGCAAGTCCACCAAGCCTGTCGGCCTGGTTTGCCTCGCCGTGGTCGGACCAGGGACCGAGCGGACGCGGACGCTTCTGCTCCCTGCCCAGCGGCGCCAAGGGTTGATGCGCGCTTTTGCCCGGGCAGCTGTCCAGTTCCTGGCCGAGACGTTGGCAGAGCAGTCGCTTGCACGTTAGCAGGCGAGTTACCTATGATCGAGCTGTTCCCGGTGGGACGAAGGGGGTCGATGGAAGCACTGATCTGCTCACTCCTCGCTTTTCTCCTCCAGTGCCCGGCGCCAGCGGTGCCCCCACCGGCGCCAGTGCTTCTGGCTACCCCGACGCCCTCACCGACCACGCTGAGCGCTCCTCCCACCGTGACGGCAACGCCGCTGCCTCCCACCGCGACC
>JAILZB010000138.1 GCA_023512725.1 Chloroflexota bacterium
CCTGGCTCAGGCGGAAAGCCGCTGGGCACGGGCTGCCAGACGCGCTGCCTGCCGCTGGCGGATATGCTCCAGGTCGTCCTTGGGCACCGCCGCGATGAGCTGCCGCGTGTACTCGGTGCGGGGGTGGGCGTAGATCGTGTCGGACGGCCCGAACTCGACGATCCGGCCATCCTTCATGACCGCGATCATGTCGGCCATGAACTTGACCACGCTCAGGTCGTGACTGATGAAAATGTAGGTGAGATGGTGCTTTTCCTGGAGGCGCTTGAGGAGGTTGAGCACCTGCGCCTGGACGGAGACATCCAGCGCGGAGACCGATTCGTCGCAGATCAAAAACTCCGGCTCAACCGCCAACGCCCGGGCGATGCAGATCCGCTGCCGCTGCCCGCCGGAAAACTCGTGCGGGTAGCGCCGCAGGTGTGCGGCTTCCAGGCCCACTTCCTCCAGCAGCGCAGCAGCCCGGTCGCGCCGTTCACGACTGCTATGGCCGATGCCCTGGATCACCATCGGCTCCGTCAGCGCCGCTTCGATCGTCATCCGCGGGTTCATGCTGCCGTAAGGGTCCTGGAAGATCATCTGCATCCGCCGGCGCATGCGGCGCAGCTCGCCGCCCTTCAGCTTGGTCAGCTCGTTGCCTTCGAACAGCACCGAGCCGGCGGTTGGCCGGTAGAGCTGGAGGATCGCGCGCGCGGTCGTCGACTTGCCGCAGCCCGATTCGCCCACCAGCCCGAGGGTCTCCCCACGCCGAACGGTGAAGCTGATGCCATCAACGGCTTTGACGTCGGCGACCTTCCGCTGAAAGAGCAGCCCCGAGGTAATGGGGAAGTACATCTTCAGGTTAGTGACCTTCAGCAGCTCCTCTGCCTGCCCACCCCCATTGCTCGAGGCAGTCGCGCCGGCCGCCGCCGGCTGAGCAGCCTTATTCGTTTCCGTCATGCGACACACTCCTCGCCGGCGCGTCCTTGATGTCCACCCAGCAGGCAATCTCGTGGTCGGGCGCGACCTGACGGAGCTGGGGACGCTCTTTCCAGCAGATATCTTGCGCGAAAACACAGCGCGGTGCAAAGCCACACTGGTTTGGCGGCTCGATCAAGTCCGGCGGTAACCCTTGGATCGGCGTCAGCTTCTTCTTGACCGATTCGTCGAGGCGTGGGATCGAGCGTAACAAGCCCAGCGTGTAGGGATGCCGTGGGTCGGCGTAGAGGTCGCGCGTGGTCGCCTTCTCCACGATGTGGCCGGCGTACATCACGTGGACCCGTTGCGTCATTCCGGCGACCACGCCCAGGTCGTGTGTAATCAGGATGACCGCCGTTCCGCGCTCCACGCAGAGGCGCTTGATGATGTCGAGGATCTGAGCCTGGATCGTGACATCCAGCGCGGTCGTCGGCTCATCCGCCAGCAGCAGTTGCGGATTGCAGGCCAGGGCCATCGCGATCATCACGCGCTGGCGCATCCCACCGGAGAACTGGTGAGGGTAGTTATCCAGCCGCGTTTCGGCTGCGGGAATGCCCACCATCTTCAGCAGCTCGAGCGTGCGCTTGCGTGCCTCCGAGCGGCTCATTCCCATGTGAAGTTCGAGCACTTCTGAGATCTGGCGATTGATCGTCAGCACGGGGTTGAGCGAGGTCATCGGGTCCTGGAAGATCATGGCGATCTTGTTGCCCCGGATGTCGCGCATCTCGTTCTCGGAGAGCTTGAGGATATCCTCGCCCTCGAACAAGATCTGCCCGCTGACGATCTTGCCCGGCGGGCTGGGGATGAGCCGCATGATCGAGAGGGCAGTCACGCTTTTGCCACAGCCGGATTCCCCCACGATCCCGAGGGTCTCTCCCGGCTGGACTTCGAACGAGACCCCATCAACCGCCTTGACCACGCCGTCCTGAGTGAAGAACTGGGTGCGCAGGTCTTTGACTTGGAGCAAGGGTGGCATCGTCCTCCTCCTGATGCCCAGGTATTCTGGCGCGGTCTCGACGATCGAGGGCGCCCCAACTTAGTGTGCTTGTGGGTTCAAGGCGTCCGCCAGCCCATCGCCCAGATAGGCGAAGGCATACAAGATAGTGGTGACGAGCGCCAATGGCTCCGCGAGGAGCCACCAGTAGGGAGTGCGCAGCTTCCCGTACGTGTCCGCAATCATCGACCCCCAACTGGGGTAGGGCGGCACAATGCCGATCCCCAGGAAGGAGATCGTCGACTCCGCCGCGATCGCGCCCGCCATCGACATTGAAGCGAGCACGATCAGGAGGGGCAGCATATTCGGCAAGAGGTGGAGGAACAGGATCCGGCGCTCCGAGGCGCCGATCGTGCGGGCCGCCTCGATGTACTCCCGCTCTTTGAGAGAGAGCGCTTGGCCCCGCACGAGTCGCGCAAGCCCTGCCCAGCCCACGAGGGCGAGAATGATCAGCACCGCCAGGTAGTCGACGATCCCGGTCCGCCAGAGCCCCGGCTGGCCGATCAGCGGCCCAATCTCCCGCACAAAGTTGACCACCGTTGGCTTGAAGGTGGCGGCTAGGAAGATCAGTAAGAGCAACGCTGGAAAGGCGAGCAGGTAATCGCACAGGCGCATCAGCAGGGTGTCGATCCAGCCGCGGTACCAGGCAGCGATCAGCCCCACCGTCACGCCGATGCCCATCGCAATCACCATGGGAATGGTCGCCACCAGAAAGGCCGTTTGGGCACCCCAGATCAGCCGGCTGAGCATATCACGGCCGAGGTCATCCGTGCCCAGGGGGTGCTCCCACGAGGGCAGGGCCCGGACGTTCGAGAGATCCTGCGCGCTGAAACTCTGGATCGGCAGCACCGGAGCCAGCACCCCGAGCAGGAGGATCACGCTGATGTAGATCAGGCTGGCTAGCGCGAGCTTCTTGCGGCGGAACCGCCGCCAGGCTTCCCCAGCTGGGCTCCGCCCGCGCACCAGCGGACGCGCCTGGGTGTGGACTTCACCAGCGGTTCGCACCTCGGTAGCGGTCTGGGTCATTCCTGGTTCGCTCCTCCCGCGGCATGCCAGGAGACATCTACCGCCGAGATTATACGGATGACCGAAAGTATCAGCACGTCCCCGGACCCCGTTCCTAGTACCGGATCCGCGGGTCAACCAGCGGATAGCCGATATCGACGATCAAGTTGCCCACCACGTAGAGGGTCGCCCCCAGCAGGGTAATCGCCATGATCACCGGATAGTCCCGCTGGAAAATGGCTGACCAGGCAAGCTCCCCGATGCCGGGGATCCCCATCAACCCCTCGACGATGATCGACCCAGCGGGCAGGCTAGCGATCACAAAGCCGACCAGCGTCCAGGTCGGCAGCAAGCTGTTGCGCAGGACGTGGCGGAACAGCACCGTCTGGCGGGGTAGCCCTTTGGCGCGGGCGGTGCGCACAAAGTCGTGGTGCAACACCTCCAGCGTATTGGTCCGCACCTGGCGCAGCACGCTGGCAATGCCCCCGATGCTTAGCACGATCAGGGGGAGCACCGCGCTCGGGCTAAAGAGGCCATCCCACCCCGAAGCGGGAAACCACTTCAACTGCCGTACAAAGATGAAGTAGAGGATCGGGATAAAGACGAAGACGGGGATCGATTCCGGAATGAGCGCCAGCGAGACGATCATCCGGTCCCAGACGCGCCCCTGGAGGGCTGCTGTTATCACCCCAAGGGGGATGCCAACGGCAAAGACGATGATCGTAGCGGCCAGCCCAAGCTGGAAGGAGACCCACAGCCGCGGCGCGATCAGGTCGGTCACCGCCACGCCCTGGTACTTGTACGACTCGCCGAAATCCCCCTGGAGGACGTGCCCCAGGTAGCGAAGGTACTGCTCGTGAAGCGGGCGGTTCAGCCCCATCTCCTCGCGGAGGCGCGCCACTGCCTCCGGGTTCGCCTTGTTCCCCAGCCGGACCAGCACCGGGTCGCCCGGGCCGTAGGTGCCGAAGAGGAAGACGGTCAGCGAGATCAAGATGAGCAGCACCGGCAACCACAGCAACCGCCGGGCGATGATCGTGCCCATCGAGGTCTGCTGGCCCATCGTCAGCTCCTCCGCTCCCCACGTGCCCGCCGCAAGACGCTCCTCACGGCTAGCGGGCGGGAGACCGCGCTACTTCTGGATGCTCACGTACTGCAGGGTCGGGATGACCATCGGTGCGACGATGAAGTTCTTGACGTAGGGCTTGACCACCCAGAACTGCTTCTGGTGGAAGACCGGCACCCAGACGGCATCGTCAATGATCATCTGTTCGACCTGCTGGTAGATCCGGAGACGCCGCTCGTTATCCCGTTCCGTCCGCACCTGAACCAGCAGGCGGTCCACCTCTGGGTTGGCGTAGCCGGTGTGGTTCTGCTGGCTCTTGCTGAAGAAGAGGATATCCAGGAAGTTCTGGGGGTCGGGGTAGTCGGCGATCCAGCCTGGCCCTTCGAAGAAGGTGTACTTCTTGGCGAACTGGTCGTCGAGGAAGGTCGCCCACTCCACCTGCTCGATCTTGGCATCCAGCCCGATCGTCGTCTTCCACATCTCGGTCAGCGCCTGGATGTAACGCGCCGGGTTGGCCCCCGCACCAACGGTCGTCAAGGTGAGGTCGAACTTGGTCAGGTCGGGGTACTTCGACTCGGCGACGAGCTGCTTGGCCCGTGCCGGGTCGTACTTGTAGGTGCGCAGCTGCGGGTTGTAGCCCGGCATGCCAGGCGGCAGGATGCCGTAGGCGGGCAGGTCCATATTCCGCAGCACCACGCTCACCAGCTGGTCGCGGTCCACCGCGTAGTTCAACGCCTGGCGGACCTTGACGTCGTCGAACGGTGGCCGGGTGACGTTGTAGGTGATGTAGAAGGTCGACAGCTCAGCCACTCCCGGCTGCCCATCCGGACCGCGCACCACTTCCTTGTAGAGCTGGTTGTTCGGGTTCGGGTCGAGCACGCGCTCGGCGTCGAGCATGCCAAAGACGGTCGCGTCGATCTCGTCGTTCTCGTACATCGTCATCGGCGAGCCGCCGCTGAGGATGAAGTTCACCTGCCGCAGCGCTGGCGCACCCCGGAACCAGTTCTCATTCCGCTCCAGGACGATGCTCTGGCCCCGCCGCCATTCCCGCAGCTTGAACGGACCCGTCCCGTTCGGGCGGTCGGTCCAGGTCCGCCCGCCCCGCTCGACGTTCTCGCGGTCCACCACGAACGAGGTGGGATAGGTGAGCTTGGCCAGGAAGTACGCCTTCGGCTCGTCGATCGTCACCTGGAGCGTCTGGTCATCCACCACTCGCACACCACTGATGCTCGTCGCCCGACCGGCCAGCATGTCGTTCACCCCGACGATATCCCCGAGGTAGGTATCGGCCGTCGGCGAGAGCGTGCGCGGGTTGGTAGCGCGCTCCCAGGCGTACTTGAAGTCGCTTGCCTTGACTGCCTTGCCGTCGTGGAACTTGGCATCCTTGCGGATAGTGAAGGTGAAGGTCTTGCCATCCTGGCTCAAATCCCAGCGCTCGGCCAGGTCGGGGATGACCTTGAGGTCTTTGTCGAGCGTCAGCAGGCCACTAAAGACGTGGACGATATAGAGGGCTGACGTGGCATCGCCGCTCGTCGCCGGGTCAAGGGTCGGCGGGTCCGCACCGAGTAACCGCAGCACCCCTTCCCCACCGGTCCGCGGTCCGGGCCCCGGCTGGCTGGGCGAACTTCCCCCGGGATTCGTGATCCCCTGGACCAGGCGACAGGCAGGGTTGGAAGCGAAGACAAACAGCCCGATTGCGGCTAACGCCAGCACCTTTCGGGTCGTCCACATCGGCAGCCTCCTCCTCGGCAACGCGCTCCGACCTGGCCGCTCACGCGTGCCCATGCTTTCTACCTCACAGTACGTGAGCTCTCACGCCGTGGATTGCCAGCGGATCCTTCGCGCCCTGACGTAACTATAGCAAACGGCAGAAATCGGGCCGGATTTTCCCGCTCAGTCAGCGTAGTAGTTATGGAGCGAGGTGTCGTACTTGACGTTGTTCAGGACGACTCCGATGAGACGTGCCCCCACCTTCTCGAGGGCGGCCTTCGCTCGCTGGGCCAACTCGCGCTTGGTCTTGTTCGCCATCACCACCAGCACGACCCCATCCACCTGGGGCGCGAGCACGGCGGCATCGGTCACCGCCGCGACCGGGGGCGAATCGAAGAGGAGATAGTCGGCCTCCTGGCGCAGCCGGGCGATGATCTCTGCCATCCGCCGCGAGCCGAGCAACTCCGAGGGGTTCGGCGGCAGGGGGCCGGTCGGCAGCACCAGCAGGTTGGGCACCTCCGTCTCCTGCAGGTACAGCTCCTCCAGCGTAGGCGCCACCATCAAGGTCGTCAGGCCAGTGCCGTTTTTGACGCCGAACAGCTGGTGCAGGGTGGGCCGGCGAAGGTCGCAATCGACTGCGATCACCCGGCTGCCAGTCTGGGCGATCGCGATCGCCAGGTTGGCGAGGGTGGTCGTCTTGCCTTCCTGGGGCCCAGCGCTGGTAAACAGGATCGCCCGCAGCGGCGTATCCAGGCTGGCGAACTGGATGTTGGTCCGCAGCTGCCGGTAGGCCTCGGCAACGGGCGATTTCGGGTTCCGGTGGTTGATCAAGCGGCCAGCCTCACCAGACGCGACCATTGCTCCTGTGCCTCCCGAAGCTCCCAGCTGGAACGGCAGGTGACGCCGGGCGGCACCCCTTCCGGCACCGGCGATCCGGGGGATCGTCCCAACTGTCGGCAGCTTGATGAACCGTTCGACGCTTTCCTGACCCTTGAGGGTATCGTCCAGGTACTCGAGCAGGAAGACCGTCACCAACCCGAGCACCAGCCCGAGCGCGGCCCCAGCGATCGTGTTCGT
Organism: Chloroflexota bacterium; assembly: GCA_023512725.1. Taxonomy (GTDB): domain Bacteria; phylum Chloroflexota; class Dehalococcoidia; order SpSt-223; family SpSt-223; genus JANWZD01. Next base: position 6,804 of record JAILZB010000138.1, read on the forward strand.
CATCGTCCGCGGCCGGGCGAGGGTGCCGGGCTTCGGCTCGTCGAAGATATCGATCTCGATCTTATCCCGCGGCTCGACCACCAGCATCCGCCGCTGGTGCTCTTCGACGAAATTCCGGGCGAGGGCGTGCGCCACCCGCTGGGCCGTCAGCGGGTTCGGGTCGTCGTAGTCGATCTGGATCGCGAGGTTATCTGCAGTGCCCGCCACGCTTGTCCGCGCCCGCAGCACTTCCGGCGAGAGGTCAAGACGCAGGCTCTCGTTGATCCGGGCGAGCGACTTATCGCTCGTGATCTGCTGGGCATAGGAGCGGATCAGGTTCTGGATCACCAGGGTGAGGCCGTAGTCCGGCCGGAGCGGTGAGACATAGAGCCGCGCCGACGAGCGGTACATCGGAGTTTCCAGCTTGCTCAGGCCGTAGGCCGTGGCCGCACCGACCAGGGCGAACAGGAGGATGACCCACCAGCGCCTGGCGATCACCCGCCCGTAGTCGCGAAGCTGCATGCGTCCTCCGCGGGTTCGGCCGGAACTGTATCAGACCGATTCCCGTCGAACAACCGCCTGGCTTCTCCTAGCGGGTGCCGAACTGTCGGTCGCCCGCATCGCCCAGCCCGGGCACGATGAAGCCGTGCTCGTTCAGCCGCTCATCCACCGCTGCCACCTGGATGCGTACCGCCGGGTCGGCCGCCTCGACTGCCCGCACGCCCTCCGGCGCGGCGATCAGGTGTACCAGCCCGATCTCGCGCACCCCCAGCCGCCGGAGCGCCGCGATCGCCGCCACTGCCGAGCCACCCGTCGCGAGCATCGGGTCCAGGATGAGCGCGCGCTCGCACGCTGCAAAGCGGCTGAGCCGGTTGTAGTACTCCACCGGCTGCAGACTAACCTCATCCCGGTAGAGCCCAAGGTGCCAGACAGGCGCATCGGGGAACAACCGGAGCGCTGCCGGCACCATCCCGAGCCCAGCCCGCAGGATCGGCACGAAGGCGAGCGTCTCCGCAAGCTGCACCCCAGCCGCGCGCCCCACTGGCGTCTCAACGGTGCAGGGTACCGTCGCCAGCTCTGCCGTCGCCTCGTAGATCAGCAGGAGGGCGAGGTCGTCGACGAGGCGGCGGAACTCGCGGGGTGGGGTGCTGCGCGCGCGCAGTTCGCTCAGTCGCGCCTGGACGAGCGGGTGGCGCGCAATCGCCAGCATCTGCCGCTAGCGTGCGCCAACCGGCAGCGGATCCACCCCGGGCAGCGGGAACGGCTCGCAGAAGGCAACAACCTCCTGGCGGATGCGGCGGCGCAGCGCCTCATCCTCGGGCGCGTGGAGGATCGCGGCAATCCAGCGCGCGACCTGGCGCATCTCTCCGACCCCGAAGCCACGCGAGGTCACGGCCGCACTCCCGAGGCGGATCCCACTCGTCACCGCGGGTGGCCGCGGGTCGAAGGGGATGGCGTTCTTGTTCACCGTGATCCCCGCTTCACCGAGCAGGGCCTCGGCCTTCTTACCACTGAGCCCCACCGGGGTGAGGTCGACCACGAGGAGGTGATTGTCCGTCCCCCCCGACACGATCCGCAGCCCCCAGGCTTGGAGCTCCTCCGCTAGCGCCCGCGCGTTCGCAACCACCTGGGCCGCGTACTGCTTGAACGTCGGCTGCATCGCCTCATGGAAGCAGACCGCCTTCGCCGCGATGGTGTGCATCAGCGGCCCGCCCTGCATCCAGGGGAAGACCGTGCGGTCGATCGCCTGGGCGTACGCTTCGGTGGTCAGGATCAGGCCGCCCCGCGGACCGCGCAGCGTCTTGTGGGTGGTCGAGGAGACCAGCTGGGCGTGCGGCACCGGGCTCGGGTGCACCCCGGCAGCAATCAGCCCGGCCGGATGCGCCATGTCCACCAGCAGCAGCGCCCCCACCTCATCGGCAATCTGCCGCATTCGGGCGTAATCGATGAGGCGGGAGTACGCCGTCGCACCCCCCACGATCAGCTTTGGCCGGTGCTCCTTGGCCAGCCGTTCGAGGGCCTCGTAGTCGATCCGTTCAGTCTCCCGGTCCACGCCGTAGGAAACGAAGTGGAAGAGACGACCTGAAAAGTTGACTGGGGAACCGTGGGTGAGATGGCCACCCTGAGCCAGGTCCATCCCGAGGATGGTATCCCCCGGCTGGAGCAGCGCAAAATAGACGGCCATGTTCGCCTGGGCCCCACTGTGGGGCTGGACATTCGCGTGCTCAGCCCCGAACAGCTGCTTGGCACGCTGGCGCGCCAGCTCCTCGGCCTGGTCGACGAACTCACAGCCACCATAGTAGCGCTTGCCAGGGTAGCCCTCGGCATACTTATTGGTCAGGACCGACCCCTGGGCCTCGCGCACCGCCTGGCTGACGTAGTTCTCGGATGCGATCAGCTCGATGCCGGTGCGTTGGCGCTCTTCCTCGCGGGCGATAACTGCCGCGATCTCGGGGTCGACCGCCTCCAGATAACCCATCTCCTGCGCTCCTCAGTTCTGCGATACCCAAATTGTCGGTGATCGCGGGGCACGCTGCATGGAGTTCGCTGAGAGATTCCGGCGCTCGCCTACGCGGTTGCGCTCATCGCCGCGAGCGGCTCGTCGTCGGTCGGCAGGCTGCGGCGCAGCACGTCGAGGTGCTCTAGCGCCAGCCCAGCCCCGATCGCCACACACTTTTCCGGCTCAGGTGCAATGTGGCAGGGCACCCCCGTCTCCTGGGCGAGCAAGCGGTCGATATTGCGCAAGAGCGCCCCGCCCCCGGTGAGGACCATGCCGCGGTCGATGACATCGCTGGCCAACTCAGGTGGGGTGGCTTCGAGCACACTGCGAACGGCCGCCACGATCTGGGAAAGCGGCTCGGAAAGCGCCTGAGTGATCTCCCACGAGGTGACTGTCACCGTCTTCGCCTTTGGATTCGACTTCCATGCCGTCGCCAGCCAGGGTGTCTCTCCACCTTTTGCGGTCCAGTGGGCGAGCGTCTCGACCACCGTGTCAGCCACCAAGTAGTCCTGCGGCTGCAAGATCTGCGGCGGATACCCGATGGAATTCGGTTCCGTGTTCAAAATCACCGTCAATGTCCCGCCCCGGTGCGGACCTGCCGGCGCTGTCGCCACCGTTCGCGCGGCGTAGTTCTCTCC
>JAILZB010000014.1 GCA_023512725.1 Chloroflexota bacterium
GCGCTCGAGGGTGCGATGGGCGGCGTCCAGGACTACCGGTGCAGCGTTCGCTCCGTGAGCGTGCCAGTAGACCGTGAGCGGGCCGACGGTCGTCTCTTCCCACGAGAAGCGGGTATCGACGTAGCGAAGCCGTTGCACCGCCGTGCGCACCCGTTCGCCCGCAGCGTTCTCGAGCGAGAGCTGGACGGCGATCTCGCCGAAGGGCGGAACGTAGCCGGGAGAGACGGTAAAGGAGAGCGCAAGCTCGCGCGCGGGGGTGAAACTGGGGCGACGGACGACGGCGGCCTGCTGACGGCCTGCCTGCACGGCTGCCTCCACGGCCGTAATCTCGACCGCACTCGTTGCCACCAGTTCAACGTGCGCCCCATCCGGCCACGCGCTCCTGAGGGAGAACTGACGGATGACGATCCCCTCGTCGGCGGCTGCCACCGGCACTCCCAAGGCCAACAGCAGGACCAGAGCGCCGAGGAGCCTGCTCATCGCCCAGCTGCAACCGCCTGGCGGGTCGATACCTCCTCAGCGCGCAACTGACCGCAGCCCGCGAAGATATCGATGCCCCGCTCCACCCGCACGGTGGTGGGGATGCGTGCAGTGTGCAGTACCGCCTGGAAGGCACGCACCTGGTCCGGCGCTGGCCGTTGGAAGTGGCTGCCCGGCGTGGGATTGACCGGGATCAGGTTGACGTGGCAGGGGATGGGGGCGATCCGCCGTACCAGTTCACGCGCGAGCGCGACCGAATCGTTCACCCCCGCGATCAGTGCGTACTCGAAGGTCACTCGCCGACCGGTGCGGGCGCTGAAGCGCTGGCAGGCCGCGAGCAACTGCGCCAGCGGATAGCGGCGGTTGATCGGCACGAGCTGGGTACGCAGTTCGTCGTTCGGAGCGTGAAGAGAGACGGCCAAGCGAACAGGTGTCTGCCGCTCGGCCAGTTCCTCGATCGCCGGCACGATGCCAACCGTCGAGATCGTGATGTGGCGCGCCCCGATCGCCAGGCCCGCGGGGTCGTGGATCCGCTCGATGGCCTGCCAGACGGCCGCAACGTTCAGGAGTGGCTCGCCCTGGCCCATCAGCACGACGTTCGTCACCCGCTCCCCCCGCGCGCGCAGCGCCGCGTTGAGCACCAAAAGCTGACCGACGATCTCCCCTGCCGTGAGCTGGCGGAAGAAGCCTACCTGGCCGGTAGCGCAGAAGGGACAGCCGACTGCACAGCCAGCCTGGCTCGAGAGACAGGCCGTCCACCGTCCCCGCTGGCTGTCGGTCGGGTCGTAGCGCATCAGGACGGTCTCAACGGTCGCTGGCGGGAGCGGGCGCTTCCGCCCGGGGGAGACGCCGCCAGGAAGTTCCAGCAGGTACTTCGTCGTCCACCCATCGGCGGAGGCAAGCGTGCGCACCACTCGCAGCGGTGCCACCACGAAGCGCTCTGCCAGCGCCGCCCGCAGCTCCTGCGGGAGGTCGGACATCTGGGCAAAATCGAGCACCCCCTGGCGGTAGACCCAGTGCTGGACCTGCTTCAGGCGGTAGGCCGGCTGGCCCAACGCGCGCAGGGCCTGCGCAAGCTCTTCCTCCGGGGTGTCGAGCCACGAGCGGGGCGAAGTGGGCTTCTCCTGCCCGTTCATCCGTAGTGCCCTCTTCGCTCGAAGAATACCACAGGAGTGCGGATGCTCATTGAGCAAGAAAGCGAGCGGACGGGGATATAATCGAACGATGTCAGCGGCACGTGGGGCTGAGAACAGCGTGATACCGTCTGACACGGCGATGATCCTGCTCGTCGATGACGGGAGCACAGAAGTCCAGCGCGCTCGCGCGGTGCTCCACGCCCTGGGTGAGCGGGTTGTCTGCCTTACGCTCAGCGAGCTGTGTTCCGAAGGCGGAGGAACCCCCCCCTGGGAGTGTGTGCTGGCCCCGGCGCGTTCCCGCGAGCTACTGGCTCGCTGCTGGCCAGGCCTCGAACTGGCATCAGCGCTCCCCTGCATCTGGCTGACCACGGGCCCACCGGCTGCCGGGGAACTCGCCGTTGACGCGAGCGCCGATGAGCTGACCGAGCCGCTCAGGCTTGCGCTCCGGGCAGTGCGGGCCGAGCGGGCAGCACCTCACTCCTTGCTCACCATGCTCGCCGAGCAGCTCTGCGCCCAGGTGAGCGATGCGGCGCTGATGGTGGATAGCGCCCTCCGCGTGGTCACCGCCAACGCCGCCTACGCTGCTCTCTACGGTCTGGAGGCACCCGGCCTCCGTGGGAAGGCACTCACCGACCTGCCGCTCCGGTATTACGACGAGCAGGGGAGGGCGGTGCCAGCGGAGCGTCGTCCGGAAGTGCGCGCCCTACTCGGCGAGGGGACCGCGTGCGAGTACCGCTTCGAGAGCCCGGGGCGTTCCGGCTGGGTCAGTATCAGTAGCTCGGTCCTGCGGGGGCCGGCTGGTGAGCCGGTGGCCGTGCTGTCCCTCCAGCGCGAGGTTACGGCCCGACGGGTATGGGCTGAGGCGCGCCAGGAGACGCTGTACGCGCTTGGGCAGATGGCCGCCGGGGTCGCCCACGACCTCAATAATGCGCTGACGTTGATCCTGGGGCGCACGGAAATCGCGCAGGAGGCGCTGCGGGAACCTCACCCCGCCCTCGACGAAGTCAGCGAAGCCGTCCTGGCTATCCGCCAGGCAGCGCTCGATGTCGCGGGCACAGTGCGACGGCTCCAGGACTTCGCGCGCGAGCGACCAGCCTTGGAGCTGGCCCCCGTGGACTGTGCCGAGTTGCTGCGGGAGGCAGCTGCGCTCACCCGCCCGCGCTGGTTCAACGAAGCGTTGCGTCGGGGTGCCCCCATCACCGTCGAGGTGTGGACCGAGGAGGTGCCCCTCATCGCGGGGGGCGCCAGTGAGCTGCGAGATGCACTGACTAACCTGATCTTCAACGCCGTCGATGCGCTGCCCCAGGGCGGGCGGATTATTCTGGCCGCCACGGCGTGTGCCGAGGGGGTCGAGCTCCGGGTAGAAGACACGGGCTTGGGCATGCCTGAGGAGGTGCGTCAGCGAGCGCTCGAGCCCTACTTTACGACGAAGCGTGAGCACGGGAGTGGCATCGGCCTGGCAATGGTGGCAACGGTGATCGCGCGGCATGGTGGCAAGCTTACGCTCGAGAGCGAGCCCGGCCGCGGCACCACCGTGCGTCTCTTCCTTCCGACCACAGCAGTAGCACCCCCGCCGCCGGAGCCCGTGGCGCTCCCGGCGCGGCCGGGGCGGGTGCTGGTGCTCGATGACGAGCCGGGGATCGCCGCCTTGGTCGAGCGGGCGCTCCGCCAGGACCGCCACCAGGTCGTCATCCAGACCGACCCGCGAGCGGCTATCCATCAGCTCGAGCACGAGCAGTTCGACGTGGTGATCACCGACCTAGGAATGCCGGCGTTGAGCGGTTGGGAGGTCGCTGCGGCCGTCAAGCAGCACTCTCCCACCACCCGGGTGGTGCTGGCCACCGGCTGGGGAGGTGACCTGGAGGAGGAGCACCTCCGGCGCGCGAGCGTGGATGCCGTGCTGGCCAAGCCGTACTCCTTCTCGCAGCTGCGCCAGGTCGTCCATCGCTTGCTCGCCGAGGTGCCGCCGTGATCCTCCGGCCCAGTCAGGACCTATTGCTGCCAGGCCTGCTGGTGACCGGGGAGATCACCTGGCTCTCCCTTGCCTTTCGGGTGGTGGCCACTGGTCCGGGTGAGCAGCCGCTGCTGTCCTTTGGCCTGTTGCTCGCTGTGGCGGCGGCAGGGGCGGTGTTGATGCGCTGGGCCTCACGAGCGGTCTGGCCGCTCCGCCGCCTCCGCCTCACCGCCTTTGGGGCTGGCGTGAGCGCGGCACTGCTCGTGGTGACCCTCCAGCATGGGCCGAGCTGGCCCACCACGCTTGGCCCCTTTCTGCGGGACCCGCTCTTCGCCTGGCCGCCAGCAATCCCGGCCCTCGTGATGGCAGGGGTAAGCTGGTGGCGGGGCATTGCCATCGGCGACCGACCGATCGATACCCTGGAGGCGGAAGAGCGCTTTCGAGCCGGCGCCCTTGCCCTCGTGATCCTTGCCTTCGTGACCCCCATCGCCGCCAGCGTGACGAGGGTCACCACCGTACTGGCCGACTTGCCTGGGAGTTCACTCCTCTTCTTCACCACCGGCCTGACCGCTCTCGCCATCGCTCGCCTGCGGACGCTCCGCTTACGGGGGGCGACTGGTGCGGGCACCGCGCCTCGCTGGCTGCTGACGACCCTGGCGACGATCGGGCTCGTGCTGGCGAGTGGCCTGACCCTCATCGCGCTGCTTCCCGGCCCCTTGGGTGGGCTGGGCCAGCTGATGCGGCCGCTCGTTCCGCTTCTCCGGCTCCTCGACCCGATCGTGCTGGCACTGATTCTCCCGCTCGCGCTGGCCCTGGAGCGGTTGCTCCTGCTGATCAGTCGCCTCCTGAGCCGCTTCGACCTAAGTCTCCTCTTTGCTGACCTAGAACCGGCCCGACCGGAAGAAGTCGAGCAGCGGTTGCGCCATGCGACTGCGATCGACCTGATCGCGCTCAGCGAGTGGCTCGTGGTGCTGGCGGTGGTCGGGGTGGTTGCCGTTGTAGCCTGGCGCGCCTTCCGTAAGCGGGTCCGCCGCCGGGAAGCAGACCCCTTCGAGGTGCGCGAGAGCGTCTGGTCCTGGCGTGCCTTCGGGCGGCAGCTACTGGGCCTCCTCCGCGGCTGGCTCCGACGGCTGCGGCCGCAGCCGATGCCTCTCCACCCGGTGGCGAGTGAGCCGATGAGTGAGGAGGCCCGTTCCATCCGCGCGATTTACCGTGCCTTTCTGGCTGCTGGGGCTGCCAACGGGGTGCCTCGTCGCCCCGACCAGACCCCGCTCGAATACCTGAGCCAGCTTGCCCTACCGCCAGAGCCCCGTGCCTACGCCCAGACGATCACCGCCGCCTACCTCCAGGTGCGCTACGGCGACCATCCTCCGAGCGAGACGACCGTGATGGCTACCCGCCAGGCCTGGCAGGCCCTGGCGGCAGTCTGGCTACCTCCCACTCTCACCCGCTCAGGCGGAACCTCAAGCGGTTTCGGCGCCCGTCCGTTATGATCGCCCTCAGGCGACCGTCTGCGGCTGGTGCGAACCGAGACCGTGTTGGAACAGAACCGCTGGCTCCAGACCCTCATCGTGATGCTCGTCGGGATTGCGGGCATCTATCTCGCGGGCATGCTCTGGCAGCTCTTGCTGCACTTTGGGGATATCATCCTCACCTTCTTTCTGGCCTGGCTGGTTGCCTATACCCTGAACCCGGTGGCCGATTTTCTCGTCCGGCAGCGGCTGCCACGCATGCTCGCCATTTTGCTCGTGTACATCATGCTCCTGCTGGTGCTGATCACGATCGGGCTGGCGATCGTTCCACCACTGGCAGCGCAACTGGTCCAGTTGGGACGGTCGATCCCTGCCTGGGTCGAGCAGTGGCCGACCTTTGTCCAGAATGTCCAGCAGGCGTTGAGCGAGCGAGGTTTCGATATCCGGCTGGTCTCTCCCTATCTGACGGATGCGGCAATCATGCAACGTGCCGAGCAGTTCGGTGGCGCACTCGCGCAGAATGCGCTTGGCATCGCTCAAGGGGTGGCAGCGTTCCTTTTCAACACGGTGATCATCATCATTCTCTCGCTCTATTTCATGATCGACGGCGAACGGTTCTCGCGTCTGTTCGTTGAAGTGCTGCCCACTCGGCTGGAAGATGAAGCGCGCTATCTGCTGGCCGCCATCGACCGCACCTTCGGCGGGTTCATGCGCGGGCTGCTCGTGCAGATCATCGTCTATGCGGTGGGGACCGGGATCGTGATGGCCCTGGCAGGGTTACCATTTGTCCTGGTGGTCTCGATCTTCGCGGGCCTAATGATGGTGATCCCGTTCCTGGGCTCGGTGGTGGCGATGGTCCCCCCGCTGGTGCTGGCGGCGCTCACCGGTGAGCCGCTGCGGGTGCTCCTCGTCTTTGTGGCGCTGCTGCTGCTGCAACAGCTCGTCCTGAACGTGATCACGCCCAAGGTGATGTCGGACTCGGTCGGGATGCACCCCTTGCTCGTCTTTCTCGCCGTGCTCCTGGGGACGAAAGAGGCCGGCTTGTGGGGAGCGATCTTCGGGGTGCCCATCGTCGGCGTACTCTGGGCGATGGTGGTGCAGCTCTACCGGCAACGGCGGAAGCGCCAGGCGAACCTGATGAAAGAACGGAAGGAGCTGCCGCTGAGCGCGGCGGCAACCAGAGAGGTGGTGTCATGAGGCTGCGCAAGGCGGTCGTGCTCGCTGCGGGCTGGGGCACGCGCTTTCTTCCTGCTACCAAGGCCCAGCCGAAGGAGATGCTCCCCCTGGTCGATAAGCCGATCATCCAGTACGTGGTCGAAGAGCTGGTCGCCTCTGGTATCGAGCAGATCGTGATCGTGACTGCCCTTGGCAAGCGGGCGATCGAAGACCACTTCGACCGCTCGTTCGAGCTGGAGGCAGCGCTCGAGAAGAAGGGGGATACTCGCCTGCTCGCGTTGGTGCGCGGGATCAGCGACCTCGCGCGGATCTACTACGTGCGCCAGAAAGAGCAGCTGGGCGTTGGCCACGCCGTGCTAACGACTGAAGATATCGTCGGTAACGAGCCGTTCGCGCTCTGCTTCCCGGATGACGTGATCGATGCGCCCGTGCCCGCGATGGCGCAGATGATGGAGGTCTACAGCCGCTACCGTTGCTCGGTGCTGGCGGTCGAAGAGGTGCCCCTGAGCGAGGTGCACAAGTACGGCGTGATCGAAGGGCACCCGGTGGAGGAGCGGGTCTCGCAGGTCCGCAATCTGGTCGAGAAGCCGGACCCCAGTGAGGCGCCCTCCACCCTGGCCATTGTTGGTCGCTACATCCTCACGCCCGAGATCTTCGAGGCGATCCGGGCCACCCGGCCGGGCAAGCTTGGGGAGATCCAGATTACCGATGCGCTGCGGATCCTGCTTGAACGCCAGGCGATCTATGCCTACCGCTTTGAGGGTGCGCGCTACGATACGGGCACGCCGCTCGGCTTCCTGAAGGCCTCGGTCGAGATGGCGCTGCGCCGGCCGGATATCGGGCCCGAGTTTCGCGCCTACCTCGAGAGCATCGACCTCGCGAATGGGCGTCGCAAGCAGCCGAAGGCACGTCCTGGCAGCGATACTCTCGTCGAGGCGAAGGCCTAGCGGGCGGCCAGCGCGCTTGACGCTCACTCGTCTCCCTGCTACGATGGCACCAGGCTAGCAGTCTGTGGAGGGCCGGCGCGCGGCGCACCAGCGTGTTCACACCTCCTCGTCACCCGCCTTCTGGTCCGAACGGTCCGGATCCGGCCGCAGCAGCCGGCGAGTGGTTGCGGTGGCTCCTCGTCTCCTGCCCCCGCTTCCTGCTCCTTGCGAGCGGGTTGGTCAGCCTCATTCTGGCCAGTTGCTGGCTGCTCACGGCGCTCACGCTCGCGCCGAGCCCCGCGCCCGCGGCGCCGCTGGCCCCCGCGAGCCCGGTGATGGAGGCACCCCCCGTCTTTGAGCGCTTCCGGGTGGCAAATACGGGTGGTATCGGGGTCTACATTCGGCGCACGCCGGTGCTGAGCGACCATATCCGTGCCTGGGCGGAAGGCACGGTGATGGAGCAGGTAGGACCCGATGCGATTGGAGAAGGGGTCCGCTTCCTCAACGTGCGCGACCCCGACGGCAACGTCGGCTGGGTCCCTGCTGCCTACCTCGTTCCCCTCCCCCCCGAGCCAACCCCGGCGGGGGGGGGTAGGGTCACTGGGTGAGGAACGGCACGGGCTCGAACGTACCGCCGAGGATCGGGCGGGATTGGGTTTCCAGCCACTGCTCGAGCACGGTGGCGTAAACCGCCCGGAAGTCGATCTCGTAGCGCAGGTCGCCGTCGACCAGATTGTCGAGGTCGGGCGGGTTGCCATGGATTCCGCCACGCACCCGCGGGCCGATGGCCAGCATCGGGGCAGCTGTTCCATGGTCGGTCCCCTCGCTCACGTTCTCGCGAACCCGCCGTCCGAACTCGGAGAAGGAGATGAGCAGCACGTTGTCGGCGTTCCCCTGGGCTTCAAGGTCGCTCAGGAAGGCATCGATGCCGTCGCTGAAGTACTTCAGCAGGGTTGCATGGGTGCGCGCCTGGCGGGCATGGGTATCGAAGCCCCCGAGGGCAACGTAGTAGATCCGCGTGCCCAGGTCGGCCTGCATCAACTGGGCGATCAGCTTCAGCTGCTGGGAGAAGGGATCGTTGGGGTAGGTGGCTCGGGGGGTGTAGCTGCGGGCGACGTGCTGGATCTGTTCGCTCGTCTCAATCGCGCCGAGCCCCACCGTCCGGATGAACTCCTCGTACTCGCGCGGGCTGGAGGCGCGCGCGTAGATCGCGCGGATAGCGCTGAGCTGGTTCTGTCGGTCGTCGGGGTATTCCCCATCGGTCTGGAACTGGAAGGCGCTTAGCGTGCCGATCGCGGGGACGACGACGTGGGTTGTCCAGAAGGCTAATGGCAGCGTGCCGCCGATGTTGATGGCAGCAGTGGAGAGGTCGTGCGCAGAGGGCTTGCCGGTGCCGCAGCAGTTGGCATCGAGGTAGCGCCCGAGCCAGCCGGAGGGCTCGTACTGCTCAGGAATGGCCGTCTGCCAGATCTCCATCGAGCGGAAGTGCGAGCGGTTCGGGTTCGGGTAGCCGACCCCTTCGATGACGGCGACCTGGCCGTTGGCGTAGCGATGGTGGAGCCGTTCCATCGCCCCGTGGAAGGCAAGGCGGTCGTCCAGCGGCAGCAGTTCATCGCGCGTGAGCGCCAGGCGAGGCCGCACTTCACGGTACTTCGGGTGGGTGTAGGGGGCCACCATGTTCAGGCCATCATTTCCACCCGACAACTGGACGACGACGAGAGTGCGCGGAGGCGTCTTCTCGGCTGCTGCCTCGACCGTGCGGCTCAGGAAGGCGGGTGCCGTTACCCCAATCGAGACAAAGAGTGCTCCCGTCTTGAGAAAATCGCGGCGCGTGTACGCCATGGCGTGCTCCTTCCCGCCCCGTTTACTTGAATTGGAAGACTGGCGCTGACATGATGAGATGGAGAAGACCGCGCACCTTGCCCTCCCAGCCGCGGCGCCCCGGGCTACGACTGCTGGTCGCGAGATAGTTCAGTAAGGTTGTGCGCAGCTCGGCGCTGGTGTCGCCATCGACCAGCAGATTCAGGTAGTAGTCCACAATCTCCCCATCGCTGCTGATCCCCAGCGCCTGCAGCTCAGCGAGCGGCTGGACCCAGGGCTGGCGGTCCGGCCGGCGGCCAGTCACGACCTGGTTGGCGAAGTTCAGCCGATTGAGGAGGGAAGAGGCGCCGATCCATTCGCGGCCTTCCGGCCACCCTTTGACCGTCGGCGGGTTGAACAGCGTCTGTCCCATCCCGTTGAGGGCACTCACCAGCAGGGGCGAGGGCGGCAGGCCGAACGTCCGGGCGGTTCCGATGACGAGATCGACCGGGCTTTTGATCTTGGCGTGATAGGCTGCCTCGCTCGAGAACTCCGGCGAGAGCAGGATCGCCCGCACGAGGGGCTTGATCTCGTACCCGCTGGCAGTAAAGACCCCCGCCAGGCGCTCGACCGTCTGCCGAGCGGGATGGTCGTCGACAAAGTGGACGTACAGCTTGGTGGCGAGGAAGCGCGCTGTCGCCGGGTGGGAAACCGCGAGGTCGATCACGTCCTCGCCGGTGAACCGGCCGGTCTGACCGAGCACCGTCTTGGTTCCATCGTCGAACTGACTGCGGTTGAAGAAGAACCTGTCGTTGCGGACCTCCCAGCCCGTAAAGGCCCGGGCAGCTTCTTTGATGTCCTGCTCGGTGTAGTTGCCGATGCCCAGCGTGAACAGCTCAAACAGCTCACGGGCAAAGTTCTCGTTCGGCCGCCCCTTCTTCGAGAGCACGGTATCGAGCCAGCGCATCATCGCAGGGTCCTTCGCCACCGCGTGCACGAGCTCACGGAAGTTGCCCAGGGCATGGCGGCGGAACAGCTCGTTCTGGTTCCACATCCAGACCGGGTTGTTCACCTTCGCATTGGCGGTGGCGAAGTGGTTGTGCCAGAAGAGCGTCATCCGCTCTTCCAGGGGCCGGGGCGAGCGGACCATCCGGGCAACCCACAGCTCCTGGATACTGGGCAGGCGGTTGGGGTCGAAGTTCGTCACCTCAGCCAGTGGGTCTTCCAGCTCGGGGGCAGCTTCGGTGTTCAGCAACGCATCGACCGCCCCCTCGAAGCCCAGCGCGCAGTACTGGGCGAGTTCGCTTGGGCTCGTGCCAAACCCTGCCCGGCGGAGCAGGTGGGCGATCCGCACGGTTTCAGGACTACGTTTGAGCAGGAGTTCGCGCACGGGTGGTGCCGCGACCGCTGGCATAGGCTCTCCTCCCGCCCGGGGCTCCGGGGTGTCTGATTCCGATCACGGGTGCTGCGGCCGGATCGTTTCGGGGCTCCTCAGGGCTCGCTCCGCGAGGAGCGCGCCCTCTCCCGGTCGACACGCTACACTCTCCCGCGGAAGCTGCTCCGAGGCGCGGTGCCGATGGAAGGAACGCTCCAGATCGAACGGATTCCCCACCCGGCCCTCGTCGGCAACTGGTTGGGCGACCCCGCCGAGCGCCACATTCCAGTCTATCTTCCACCAGGATATCCCGCCGCGGCCCGCTACCCGGTCATCTACTGGCTCGGCGGCTACGGGTCGACGGCGCTCTCGCGGGTGAACCACTCGGCGTTCGAGCCGAACCTGGTCGAGCGGCTCGACCGGCTGATCCTGACCGGGGAGATGCCTCCCACCATCCTGGTGGTGGCAGATGGCTTTACCCGCTACGGGGGGAGCCAGTATCTGGACTCCCCGACCAGTGGCCGCTACCAGGATGCCATCGCCATCGACCTCGTACACTGGGTCGACACCCACTATGCAACGCTGGCCGCCCCGGAAGGGCGCCTGGTGGCGGGCCATTCAAGTGGCGGCTTTGGTGCCCTCCGTCTCGGGATGGAGCGCCCGGAGGTGTTCGGCCTCGTGGCCTCCCACAGCGGGGATGCCTACTTCGAGTACTGCTACCTTCCCGATATCGCGCGCCATCAGCACCAGATTGCCCGCCACGGGGGGCCAGCGGAGTTCGTGGAGTGGTTCTGGGCGCAGGACCCCATCCCCCGCGAGGCGGTGACAGCGTTGAGCTTGATCGGGATGGCCGCGGCCTATTCCCCAGACCCCAGCGCACCCGCCGGCGTTGAGCTGCCCTGGGACCTCGCGACCGGCGCGCTCCGGGAAGACGTCTGGCTGCGCTGGCTCCGCCACGATCCCACCCGGCTCGTGGCCCGCCACGCGGCGGCGCTCCGCTCGCTGCGGCTTCTCTTCTTCGACTGCGGCACCCGCGATGAGTACCACCTACACTACGGCGCCCGCATCTTGGCAGCCCGCCTGCGCGAGCTTGGCGTGCCCCACCTGCACCAGGAGTATGAAGGCGGCCACAGCGGGGTGACGCACCGGGTGGATGTTTCCTTCCGGCTGGCCGGAGCCCTCTGGCGTCAGCTGCTGGTGAGCTGACGCATGCGCTACGAGACGACGACGCGAGCGATCCCGCCCACGGTACTGGCCCTCGCCCGCGAGTTCTTTGGCCAGCACTACGGCTTACGCGAGGTCAGCGCGACCCCGCGGTCCGTCAGCTTCGAGGGGGGTGGAGGGGGAGTGGCAGTCTCGGCGCGTGGCACGCGGGAAGGCACGGCGGTCGAGGTGGTAGCGCGCGAGTGGGACTACCAGGCCCAAGAGTTCCTCCGGCTGCTCCGCCAGGCGCGCTGAGCACGCCGCCGCCGAAAGACGCACCCGTACGCTGGCCCGCCTCGGGGGACTAGCTAGCGTGCCTGCGCCTGCTGGCGCCGCTGTTGCTGCTGCTTCTCTTTGTCGATCCGGTCCTGAGCCCAGAGCTGACGGTCGGAGGTGATGCGGTATTCGACGACGTTCTGCCCGTTCTTCTTCTGGTCTTCGAGCCAGCGGGAGAAGGCGTTGTTCTTCACCGCCTCCAACTGGTCAGCATCGAGCGGACGGACCTGCGGCCCGTCCAGCCGCTGCAACACCCAGTAGCCGGCGCGGGTGCTGAACGGCCCCTCGATGCCGTTCCCGCTGAGGCTGAAAGCGGCCTTGTCGAAATCGGCATCCTTGACCCCGCGGGCAACCCAGCCAAGCTCCCCACCGTTCTCCCGCGAGACACTATCGAGCGACTTCTCCCTGGCCAGATCTACCCAGGAGCCGCCATCGCGGAGCTGCTGGAGCACCTCGCGGGCCTCCGCTTCCTGGGAAGTTAGGATGCCTCGCAGGCGTATCTGTTCCCCCATGGTAGGGACTTCGGCCTTCAGCTTCTCCTCCAACTTCGTGCGCAGCAGGCGGGTCCGCACCATCTCGCGGTACTCCTGGTCGCTCAAGCCAGTGAACTGGAGCAGGTTGCGGTAGCGCTCCTCGAAGGGAGCAGGCGCGGGCGTTGGGGTCGGCTCGGGAGTGGGGGTAGCCAGCGGGTCGACTGGCCCGGCCGGCCGTTCTTCCGGCGGAGAGGCTGGGGGCTCGAGGTCTTTGCGGAGCTGAGCATCGACCTCCTCCGGCGTAACGGTGATGCCGAGTTTCGGTGCCAGCTGGCGGACCAGTTCGTCGTCAACCCAATCGAAGACGATCTGGGTCGGGAGCACGGAGCGCTGGCTGGCCGCCTGCTGAGCGAACTGCTGCCCCCCCATCTGCTGGAAAAAGTCGGCCTGGGCGTCGATCTGGCGCTGGCGGTAGCGCAATTGGCGGATGTAGTCGTCCATCTTGAAGCCGACGTCGTTCACCCGGGCGATCTCTTCTTGCCCCCGCGCAATCACCTCGCGGTAATAGCCGAAGAGCGGGATCGCGACGACGAGCAGCACCGCCACCCCGCCCAGGACGATCGCGAGGCGCTGGAGGCGCCGCTCACGCTCCCAGCGGGCCGCAAGGCGGCTCCCCCGGCGACCTGGCTGCCCGAAGGGGAGCAAGCGGCGGAGAGAGTCGAGAATGCGCGGTTGTGGCTTCGTCGGCACGGTTGGCCTCGTCTCAGGCGCGAGTGGCGCCAATCCTCTCCTTCACGTTTACGGCTGAGCCGCGGCTGCGCGATCGGTCTCTGGTTCGCGTTCTTCTGCGGGCGCTTCCTCGGCTTCAGGCTCTGCAGCGAGACCGCTTTCGGTCGCCAGCTCACCCCGCTCGGGCAGCTCCTCAGTCACCTCGCGGGGCGACCGCCGCTCATCGCGAGCACGCCGCCGCTCCTCTGCTGTCCGCACGCCAACCCCCCCCGACCAGCGAATGTGCTCACCGGTGAAGGGGAGCATCGCGAGCAGGCGGGCGCGCTTGATCGCCGTGGTCAGCTTGCGCTGGTGGCGAGCGCACGTCCCCGTCTTCCGTCGCGGCTCGATCTTGGCCCGGTCGGTCAGGAACCGGCGTAGCTTGGAAGGGTCCTTGTAGTCGATCACCAGGTTCTTATCGGCGCAGAAGGGGCAGACCTTCCGTCGTGCCGGATAGCGCCGATAGCTCTTCCCCTTGGCTTTTTCACTCGTCACGCAGGTTCTCCTTGCGGGAACTCTTGCTCCCGCGGCTAGGCTCAGTAGACATACTCTTCTGGTTCAAGCTCCTCGGCGGGCGCAGCCGCTGGCTCCTCTGGGGCGAGGGACCGGCGCGGGCCGAGGAAGATCACTTCGCTTGCGATCACTTCTAACACTTTGCGCGGCTGGCCATCGGGCCCGGACCACGTGCGGGTCTGAAGCTTCCCTTCGATGTAGACCCGCTGGCCCTTGCTCAGCTGCTGGTCGCAGCGTTCGGCAAGCTTATTGAAGGTCACCACTTGGAACCACTCGGTCTCTTCCCGCCGCTCGCCATCAGGCCCGCTCGCCGGCCGGTTGACCGCCACGTTGAAGGTCGCCACTGGCCGGCCAGAGGGGGTGTAGCGGAGTTCGGGGTCTTTCCCCAAATTGCCAATCAGCATCACCTTACACAACCCGGCCATCACTCTCCCTCACCTGGTTCACCCCACGTTCCTCACTGTCGCTTCGTCCGTCGCACCACCAGGTGACGCATGACATCTTCGTTGATGCGCAGCAGTCCTTCGATGGCACTCGTCGCCTGGGGAGGGCAGGAAAACTCGGTGAGAACGTAAATCCCCTCACGGTACTCGGGATAGTCCTGCAAGCGATACGCTAGCCGCCGCCGGCCCCAGAGGTCCGTCTTTTCGACCGTCCCGCCCCGGCTTGTAACGATGGCATTGACGCGCTCGATCGCCTGTTCCACCTCGTCGTCCGGGATGCTGAGCCGGAGCACATAGACCATTTCATAACTTGGCAACGACGTTCTTCCTCCTCCTGGGTATGCTCCACTCACGCCGGGAGTGGAGCGAAAAGGACCCGCCGTGAATCGGCAGAATGCAGCACGAAACGTGCTGCAGGCACCAGAAGTATATCAGACGGGCTGGCTCCGCCTGTCGGCAGCGTTCTCAGCCCCCCATCAGCCGCTTCTTACCAGAATCTCAGGCGCGCGCAGTAGCATCAGATGAGTACACCCGGCGCCTCAAGGAGCAATGATGGAACGTCCTTCGCCGCATGTTGGGCCCCTCTGGAGCGGCCGCTGGTCGGAGCCGGTGGCCGACCCGCCCGCGCCGCCGCGCGCGGGCTTCCGGAAACCGCTCATCATCGGGCTGCTGATCGGGACGCTCCTGATCGGCGGGCCGATCGGCGGCGTGACGGGCGGCGTGGTCGGCAGCTGGGCGGCGACCCGTTTCGCCGGCGTGCGGACCACTCCTGTCGTCACCGCGACCACCCCGAGTGTCCCCGCCCAGCCGATCGCTGCCACTTCAACAGATCTTACCGCCCTCTACGAGCAAGTTGTGAAATCGGTTGCGCAGGTGAACGTGCGCACAGGACGGGGCAGCGGTATCGGCTCGGCCTTGGTGGTCGACCAGAACGGGCACCTGCTCACCAACAACCACGTGGTGGAGGGGGCCACCCAGGTGACCATCCGCTTTGCGAACGGGCAGTCCTACCAGGCGCGCGTGCTCGGGCGTGACCCTGCCGGAGACCTCGCCGTCCTCGAAGCCTCGCTTCCGGCGAGCATCCCGCCGCTGCCGCTGGCCGATTCCGACCAGGTGAAGCCAGGGCAGCGCGCAATTGCCATTGGGAGCCCAGAAGGGCTCAGCTTTTCGATCACGGCGGGCATCGTCTCAGGAGTAGACCGCACGGCGGGAGCAGGGGGAAGCCGCCCCTTGAGCGGCTTAATCCAGACGGATGCCGCCATCAACCCGGGCAATAGCGGTGGCCCGCTCCTCAACGAGCGGGGTGAAGTGATTGGGGTGATCACGCTGGGCACTACCAACTTGCAGAACATCGGCTTTGCCATCCCGAGCAACACCGCCCGCCGCTTGCTCAGCCGCCTGATTGCGGGAGAGATCATCCAGCACCCCTGGCTGGGGATCACCGCCGCGCCCGCTGAGAATAGCGACGGCGTGCTAGTTGCTGACGTTGCCGCCAACTCACCGGCCAGCCGGGCTGGCCTGCGGCCAGGTGATGTCATCACCTCCCTGGCGGGTAAGCCCACCCCGACCCTTGACGAATTGCGCAAGGTGCTGGATGAGCAAGAGGTCGGCCGCACCGTGCCAATCGAGGTGCGGCGCGGCGGGCAACGCCTCACCCTGAGCGTCACGCTCCAAGCCTGGCCCGCCCAGTTGCCGTAGCGCTGCCCCGGCCCGCGTGAGGGACGCCTATCGCCCCGCGGGCCAGGGCGGTGCTTAGCGCCGCCCGGCCGGCTCCTCCCGCCGGGTAGCTTGCCCTGGTGCCACCCCGAGGATCACCTGATCGCGCCAGACGTCGTACTGGATACTGGCAATTATGCCTTCGTCCGCGTCGTAGACCACCGCGCGCCCCCCAAAAGCGCCCAGCTGCTCGCCCGGTCGAACCCGCTCACCGGGCCGGAACAGCCGCGCGCCGCGCGCATCCAGGTAGAACCAGCGCAGGTCATCCATCGTCGTGCCTTTCCGCCCGCTTGGTGGTTCCGCTTGGTTCCTCATCTGAGCAAGTCTCCCGACCAGAGGTAAGGAACGCATTCAGGCGGGGTAAACGTTCGGTAAGCAGGCTACTCGGCGGGAAGGAGGTATTCCTTCAGGATCCAGCCCACGTTGCCGCGCGAGTCTTTGACATTCCGCCAGACTTTGCCGTCGAATTGCCGGTCCGGCCCGACGATTTCAAGGACAGTCCCATCCGGCCACGCCACCACTCCGCGGGCCTGCAGGCTCGGCTCGGGGCGCAGGTACGCCCCCAGGCCATCGGTGTTACCGATCTTGACCCGGACGACCGCCGGGGTGGGGGTGGCTGCTGGTGGTGGGGCGGCCACCAGGGCGGGCGTTGGCGTGGCGGTGGCTTGCTGCCGCGCGAAGAGGGTGCTGAAGGTAAAGGCAGTCAGCAGAAAGAGCAGCCCAAGGGCACCACCCACCAGAGCGAGCAGTCCCGCGAGGGCAGGCAGGCGGAGCGGAGGCAAGCGGCTGGCGGAACGGAGGCCCGGCAGGCGGGAAGTAGAGAACAGGCCCGGCCGTCGCGGTTCCCAGAGATCGAACAGCACGCGGTTACAGGCCAGCTCACTCCGGTTGACGACCTGCCGCTCTTTCAGCCCTCTTCGCTTTGGGTTCGTACACCAGCCCAGCGAGCGAACTGGCGAGCGGTGGAAGTGGCGACAGGTGCCACACTCTCGCCGAACCGCCATGGCGTGCCCCTTTTCCACCCTGGCGGATTGTAGAGCCGAGCAGACCGGCGGGGCAACGGGTTGCCCGCGGGACTGCCCGGCGACCCCGAGAACACGAAGATTCTCGGCGATCCGCGGTGAAGTAGTAGACACGGCAGTCCCGCCGGACTAGCGTTGGAGCCGCTTGACTACCCCCAGGCAGGAGGCGGCGACGACGTACTACGCACCGTCCCCACGGTTTGGCGCCCGCCAGGCGGATACTGGCCGGCGGGTCGCGCTGGCGCTGATCGCCATTCTGGCGGTGGTGCTGCTCTTCGACCTGACCGCATCCGGTGCCCTCGCCCGGATCGCCGGGCCGGACGGCGACCGCTACGGCTGGGCGATGCACGAGCTGGCCCTGCGGGAGGCACCCCGGATGACAGCACCACGGGTCCAGATGGTTCGCCCGGGGACCAAGCTCAAGCTGATCGACAGTGCCGGAGGCGAGATCCTCGACCCGGCCCAGCCTGCCCCCTCCAAGTGGTACTTGGTCAAACCGGCTGATGGCGGGGAAGTGGGCTGGGTCTACTCCGGCTGGATCCGGCGCTAAGCTTCGAGATACTCCTTCGTGCTGGGGAGCTGCCCGCTCCGTCGCGGGTCGAAGGAGACGGCATCCGAAAGTGCCCGCGCCAGCCCTTTGAAGGCCGCCTCCGCCTGGTGGTGGGCATTCCCCGGCACGAGCAGCCGGCAGTGGAGGTTCAGCCGCCCCTCGAGCGCGAACGTCTCGAGAAAGTGGGGGATCAGCTCGGTAGACAGTTCGCCCAGCCGCTCGCGCGCGAAGGGCAGGTCGATCACCGCTTTCCCCCGCCCGGAGAGGTCGATCGCGACCAGCACCAGCACGTCGTCCATCGGCATCAGGCTGTGGCCCATCCGCCGGATCCCTGCCCGGTCCCCGAGAGCGGCGAGAAATGCCTGCCCCAGCACGATGGCCACGTCTTCGGTGGTGTGGTGCTCATCGATCTGGCGGTCGCCCCGGGCGTGCACGCGCAGGTCAAACCCGCCGTGGCGGGCGAGGTGGGTGAGGAGATGGTCGAGAAAGCCGATCCCGGTCGTAATCTCGGCCCGGCCGCTCCCGTCAAGGTCGATCCGCACCGCGACCACGGTCTCAGCCGTCTCGCGCTGGCGCTCGGCTACCCGGCGGCCGAGCCGTTCTCCCGGCAACGTCATGCCGCCAACTCCTCGGGAGTGAGAGCGTGCAGTGCCGCCAGCAACCGGTCGGTGTCTTCCGGCCGCCCAACGCTAATGCGCACGGCGTTCTCCAGGAGCGGGGTCGCATAGTAGCGCACTAACACCCCCCGCTGGCGCAGCGCATCCCGGAGCGCCCGCGCGCTCCCCTGGCGAACCCAGCAGAAGATGAAGTTCGCCGCTGAGGGAAGGGGCTCGAGGAAGGGAACACGGGCTAGCAGGTGGGCGAGCCGCTCGCGCTCCGCCAGGATGCGCCCAACCGTCTGCTCGCGGTAGGCGCGGTCGGCGAGGGCGGCCCGGGCGGCAACGGCAGCAGCAACGTTGACGTTATACGGGGGCTTGATCTTCAGCAGGTGCTCGGCCACCACAGGAGGGAAGACGCCATAACCGACCCGCAGCCCGGCGAGGCCAGCCCATTTGCTGAAGGTCCGCAGCACCATCACGTGCTCGAAGCGCAGGGCGAGCGGGACGGCGCTCTGGCCGCTGAATTCTGCGTAGGCCTCGTCGATCACGAGGGGGATGCCCAGTGCCGCGAGGCCTTCGGCCTCGGCCGGGGTAAGCGGGGTGCCAGTCGGATTGTTCGGCGCCGCCACCCAGATCAGGCGCGTGCGCGGCGTAAGGGCGGCTGCCACCGCCGTAAGGTCGAGGTGGAAATCCGCCTGTCGCACCACCTCCACTACCCGTCCTCCCGCGACCTCGGTCGAGAAGCGGTACATCCCGAAGGTTGGCACCAGGTCGATCACCTCGTCGCCCGGCTCGAGGAAGAGTCGGCAGAGCAGGTCGATCAGCTCATCGGCCCCCGCCCCGAGCACGATCCGCTGCCACTCCACCCCGAGATACGCTCCAAGTTCGCGCCGCAGGTCATCGTGGGTCGGGTCCGGGTAGCGATGGTAGTCACGGTAACGTGCCAGGGCAGCCAGGACCTGGGGCGAGGGGCCGTAGGGGTTCTCGTTGGCATCGAGCTTGGCGATCTGCTCGACCGGGATCCCCGTCGCCGCGCTGATCGCTGCCAGCGAGGGCACTGCCGCGTAGCTCCCCGCCCGGCGCAGGTGAGGCCGGATCCAGTTGGCCAGGTCGGCTGCCGTCGATGTCACGGCGATCGCTCCTGCCGCAGCTCGACGGAGCGGGCATGGGCGGTCAGCCCTTCGGCCCGTGCCAGCGTGGCCGTTGCGGATGCCAGGGCACGCGCCTGCTCCGCGCTCAACGCGATCACGCTGATCCGCTTCAGGAAGTCCTCGACGGTGAGGGGGGAGCTAAAGCGAGCGGTGCCTCCGGTCGGCATCACGTGACTGGGTCCGACCGTATAGTCCCCCAGCGCCTCGGTCGACTGCTCACCGAGGAAGACCCCCCCAGCATGCTTGACGGCGGCAACCCACGGCCAAGGGTCGCGCAGGTGGAGGCAGAGGTGCTCCGGTGCGTATTCGTTCGCCAGCGCGAAAGCAGTCGAAAGGTCCGGCACGATGATGATCCCGCCGCGGTTGGTCACGGCAGCCCGGGCGATAGGTGCCCGCTCGAGGGTGGCCAGCTGCTGTTCAATCGCCTGCGCAGTGGCGGTGGCAACGGCGAGCGAAGTCGTGATCAGGATCGGCTGGGCCAGGACATCGTGCTCGGCCTGGGCCAGCAGGTCAGCTGCGCAGCGTACTGGGTCGGCCTGGTCATCGGCAATGATCAATGTTTCGGTGGGGCCGGCGAGGGAATCGATTCCCACCCAGCCGGCGACGTGGCGCTTCGCGAGGGTGACGAACACATTGCCCGGCCCCAGGATTTTGTCCACCCGCGGGATGGTCGCCGTGCCATAGGCGAGGGCGGCGATCGCCTGCGCCCCACCTATTCGGAAGACCCGATCGACGCCGGCCAGGTCAGCGGCAACCAGGGTGACCGGCGGCAGGGTGCCATCGCGGCTAGCCGGGCTGGTGAGCACCACTTCGTTCACCCCGGCCACCCGCGCGGGGACCGCCGTCATCACCACCGTCGAGGGATAGGCCGCCGTACCGCCGGGGACATACACCCCCACCCGCTCCAGCGGGCGGACCAGTTGCCCGTAGCCCTCCGCGAAGTCGAACCACGAATTCGGGCGCTGGCGCTCGTGGAAGGCCCGCACCCGGCTGACCGCGAGCCGGAGGGCGTCGACGACTGCCGGGGGGACGTGCTGGTAGGCCTCGGTGATCTCCGCACGACTGACTTCGAGCGTATCGAGCTGCACGCCATCGATCCGGGCGGTGAGGTCGAAGAGCGCCCGGTCCCCTTCCGCCCGGACGGCAGCCACGATCCGTGCCACCACCGCCTCAGCCGAAAGCGCTTCTCCCCACTGTTCCTGGATGCGCTGGCGAAGGTGCTCGGGGAGCGCGACCGTCTCGAGCGGCTGACGGGTGATCAGGGTGCGGCGGGCTTCAGCGAGGTCGGTCAGAATGCGTACCGTCTGGGTGGTGGTCATCGCTGCGCTCCTAACGCGTGGGGGCGAGGGTGTCGCCGATGGTGGGGTCCAGCTCGCGGACCAGCCGTTCAAAGTAAGCTGAGCGGTCATCGAAGACGTAGGTCGTTGGGAGCACCGTCACCCCGCTGCCACCAACTGCCCGGAGATGCTCGACCGCTGGCAACAGCAGCTCAGCGCGGACGACGATCGCCACGGCGTACCAGCCGGTGGTTCCCTGGCCGTACACCCGGCTGACGGTCGGCCCGGCCAGCCCGGCCAGCTCCGGGCGCGCCCAGATCTGGCTGGCAACCTCCTGCTCGGATTCGCCACGGATGTTTGCCGTGATCCGTAAGTAGTTCGCGCCCCGCATCCGCGCCTCGATCAGCTCCAGCAGCTTGCGCGTGGCCGCGATCCGCTCCGGGCAGGCCCGCAGGGTCTCGCGGTTGGCGATCAGGCAGGCCTGGGAGCGGAGGATCGTCCCCCCCTCGATCGTCTTCAGGTGGTTCTCGCGCAGGGTGGTGCCGCTGGAGGTGAGGTCGGCGATGATGTCGGCGTAGCCGATACTCGGCGCGGCTTCCATCGCTCCCTGGGAGGCGACCAGCGCAAAGTGGCTGATCCCGCGCGCGAGCAGGAAATCCCGCGTCAGCCGGGGGTACTTGGTGGCGATCCGAAGGTCGCGCCCGCGCTGGCGGAATTCCGCGGCCAGGTCGGCCAGGTCCCCGATGGTCGAAACGTCGATCCAGGTATCCGGCACGGCCAGCACGAGTTCGCACGTGCTGTAGCCGAGGTCCTCGATCACCAGCAGCAGCGGGTCGCCTTCGTTCTCGGTCTCCCGCACGGTATCCAGGCCCGTGATCCCCAGGTCGGCACTGCCCTCGATCACCTGGCGGGCGATATCCGTTGCTCGCTGGAAGACGACGGACACTTCCGGCACCGCAGGCATCGTAGCGACGTACTGGCGGGCGTTCGGTCGGGCGACGCTCAGTCCCGCTTCGGCGAGGAACGCCAGGGTAGGGGCTTCCATCTCTCCCTTGCTCGGCAGGACGAAGCGCAGGGAACCGCTCATCGCGCTGCCTCCCGCTCGGCGAGCGAACCGACCACCCGTCGTTCGGTGAGAACGTTGACGTTATACGCGAAGCCCGCTGCGGGGACATCGGGTCCCCCAAGCGCGCGGACGAGCCCATCGTAGCGGCCACCGCCACAGAGAACGGCACCATCGCGCGGGTCGCGAATATCGAAGACGAAGCCGCTGTAGTAGCCTAGTTCGCGGGAAAGTCCAAAATCGACGGTCAGGCGGGTCACTCCTTCCCGCGCGAGGGCCGCAATCAGGGCCGCGAGTTCTTCCAGGGCGGGCGCGTGCACGCCCTCGGCCGCGCAGAGGGCGCGCGCCCGCGCCAGCGTCGGGGTGGCCTCGCCCGCCAGCGCCGCTAGTCGGGCGGCAAAGGCGAGCGCCCGCTCGATCGTGGCGGGGTCATCCCACCCGCCAAGCTTGCGCAGGAGGCGGCCGACGATCTCATCGGGGTGACGCGCGCCGAGCAGATCGACGTTGA
The DNA here is from genome assembly GCA_023512725.1 of Chloroflexota bacterium. GTDB lineage: Bacteria > Chloroflexota > Dehalococcoidia > SpSt-223 > SpSt-223 > JANWZD01. The sequence continues at coordinate 21,882 of JAILZB010000014.1, forward strand.
TGCTTTCGAGCAGGCCACGCACCACGACCCGTGCCCCCTCATCCCCCAGCGTTTGGAGCGCACGCTTCAGCTCGGCAGCGGCGGGCTCGGTAGCCGTCAAACCGAGTTCAGCGAGTTTCCGGCGTACCGTCTCCATCCCCCCTGGACGCCCGAGGAGGTCCATCCCGGCCACAATCGTTGCAGCCGTGCGCTCGGAGAGGCCAAAGCCACCAATCGCTTCAGTAAAGACGCCCACGTGGCCAAGGATAAGCTCGAACTCGCGCACGCCGAGGCGCTCCAGGCCGCCGGTGGCCAGCGCGAGCAACCGAGCGTCCACCTCCACGCCCGCCTGGCCGATCGCCTCCACCCCGGCCTGGGTCCAGCTGCGGAGTTCCGCCGTAGGGTCGAAGCGGAAGACTGGCCCGGCGTACTGCCAGCAGGCAGGTTCCCCCGCCCGGCCGACCGTTTCCAGGTAGCAGCGGACGACCGAGGCAGTGAACTCCGGCCGCAGGCTGACCCGTACCCCCCCGGGGTCGACGAAGGAATAGAGTTTGGTCAGCAACGGCCCCCCGGCCTTGCGGACGTACAGCTCGGTCGGCTCAAGGACCGGAAGCTCGATGCTCTGATAGCCGTGGTCAGCGAACCACTGGCGGAGCGTGTCGAGCACCTCCTGGCGAACCGCTTGGTCGGCCGGGAGGTAATCACGCGCGCCAGGCACCCGTCTCAGCACGAAGCGCTTTCCAGGCCGGCAAGCCGGCCTCATCTTGCTGGTAGCCCGATTGTACGAGCAGCCGATCACCGAGTTCAAACGCTGGGCGGACGCTCACTAGCGCGGCAGGTGGCCACTGCGTATAGTAGCGGCGCGCCCGATCAAGCTGCTGCCGCGGAGGAGAACAATGGCGCAATCCCCGGCGCGTCCGGCGCCTGCAGCGGTGGGTGGGCTGGCCGCTCTTGAGCGGTTCTTCAAGATCCGCGAGCGGGGCTCGACCCTTGGTACCGAGATCCGAGGAGGAGTCACCACCTTCATCGTGATCGCCTACATCCTGGCCGTCAATCCGGTGATCCTCTCGGTCAACACGCGGGGCAACGGCCCGGAGTTCGTCGCGACGGCCACCATGACCGCGCTCGCTGCGGGGGTGATGACGCTCGTGATGGGGCTCTGGGCGAACTATCCCTTCGCACTGGCGAGCGGGCTCGGCCTGAACGCGTTCGTCGCCTTCGACCTGATCCTGGGCCAGCGCTTGCCCTGGCCGGCCGCCATGGGGGTGATCTTCCTGGAAGGCGTGGCCATCACCGTCCTGGTTCTCACCGGGTTGCGCCAGGCGGCCCTCGATGCCTTCCCCGCGAGCATCAAGCGAGCGATCGGTGCCGGGATCGGCATCTTCATCCTCTTCATCGGGCTGGTCAACGCTGGCTTCGTCCGCGTGCCGGTCGAGACGATCCCCATCCAGGATGGGACCGCCGTCGGGCAACCGTCACCGCCGGTCACCCTGGCGCCCCTCACCGGCTACCCGGTGCTGCTCTCAGTCTTCGGGCTTGCGGTGGCGGCCTTTCTCACCGCTCGGCGGGTCCGTGGGGCCTTGCTGATCGCGATCATCCTGACGACCCTGCTTGGCTTCCTGATCCACGCGCTTACTGGGGCCGACATCTCGCACGCGCCTGGCCTGCAGGGCGAATTCCCACGCCAGTTGCCACCACCATCCTTTGCCACCTTCGGCGCGGGGGCGCTCAACGCCTTTGCCGTCTTCACCCTGCTGCCCGCCCTGACTGCCGTCCTCCTCATCTTCTCGGTGATGCTCTCCGACTTCTTCGATACCTTCGGGACGATGTTTGCCCTGGGGGAGCAGGCCGGGCTGATCGACGAGCACGAGAACCTGCCCGGCAGCGACCGCGTGCTGCTGGTGGATAGCCTGGCGGCAGCGGTGGGCGGTGCGCTCTCGGCCTCCTCGGTGACGACCTACATCGAGAGTGGGGCGGGGATCGCCGAGGGCGCGCGGACAGGTCTCGCTTCGGTGGTGACGGGCATCCTCTTTCTCCTGTGCGTCTTCCTGGCGCCGATCACCTACGTCGTGCCCCAGGAAGCAACTGCCCCGGCCCTGATCCTGGTCGGCTACTACATGACCGGCGTCCTCAAGGACATCCAGTTCAGCGACTTCGCCGAAGGCTTTCCAGCCCTGCTCGCCATTACCGTGATGCCGCTGACCTACTCCATCGCCAATGGGATCGGTGCCGCAGTGATCGCCTACGTCTTCACCAAGCTCGTGGCCGGCCGCGCACGCGAGGTCCACTGGCTGATGTGGGGGATTGCGGGCGCGTTCGTCATCTACTTCCTGCTGCCGATCGTGCGGGGTTGGGTCGGCGCCTGAGCCGCTGCGCTCTCCCGCCCTCAGGGCGGTCTCAGCGAGCGTCGCAGCGGGGGAGCAGGCGGTGCATCCTGCTGGCTAGGCGAGCGGCCGTTGTGTACGATTCGCCGGCCATCCTGGCATCACACCCATCCCGAGGGTGGGTGGGAGAAGAAGATGTGCCCGCGAGCGCCACACCGCCTCCTGCTCCTCACGCTGCTGCTTTCCCTAAGCTTGAGCTGCCGCCCCGCTCCGCTGCTCAGCGGGGTGAGCATCAGTGCCGACACGATCACCCCGAACGGTGATGGTGAGGGCGACCGCGCCATCATCAGCTACCAGGTCGGCCGGGAGGGGTGGGTCAGTATCGTGCTCCGGGATGAGCAGGGGCGGGAGTACCTCCTGCGTGACCACGAGCCGCGTTCCCCCGGCAGCTACCAGGCCGTCTTCGACGGCGTTGCACCGGTCAACGATGGCAAGGCCACCCGACGGGTGATGCCCGATGGGCGCTACGTCTTCACCGTGATCGTGGAAGACGGTACGGGCGAGCGTGCTGAGGCCAGCGGGGTGGTGACCGTCGTCGCTGGCGACCACAACCCGGTCCAGATCGACAACCTTGTGCTCTCGGTGCCCGGTGCTGGTGGGCAGGTCGTCGCGACCCCCAGCGACCGCCTGGTGATCTCCCCCAATGGTGATGGGGTCGACGACGAGGTGATCATTAGCTACGCCCTCTCCAAGGACGCTGAGGTGGTGGTCTTCGCCACCGATAGCAGGGGCGCGGTTATCCCAATCGACCAGCGCCAGCCGCGTCGTGCTGCCCTTTACACCCATTACTGGAATGGCCAGGCGAACGGCCGGCTCGTCCCCGATGGCGAGTATGCCATCCACGTCCAGGCGTTCGACCAGGCGGGCAATGTGTCCGAGGAGATCCGCTGGCTGGTCATTCGGGGTGGGGGCAAGCCGGACCTCCGGATCACCAAGGTCGACTTCAGCCCGGCCGCGCTGCCGATCGGCGGGCAGCTGCAGGTGACGATCCGGGTCAAGAACTTTGGCGACGTGCCCCTCAAAACGATGGGGCCGCCGGCCGGTACTCCCTACCGCACCGACCAGACGTTCAACTACTGGACCGATGAGACCGGCACCCCGCTCTACTACGAGCGCCCTGGCCGCTGGCGGGTGGCGGTGAGCTGGAACACAGCCGGCAGCCCCTATCCCGTGCGCTGGGGGCTGTTCCAGGACGTCGACCGCGAGCTGCTGCCGGGCGAAGAGGCGGTCATCACCGGGACGATCACCGTCCTGCCCCGTCAGCGGGAGTTCCGCGTCTGGGCGGCCGTGGAACAGGGTGGGGTGGGCTTTCCCGGCGGCGAAGTGGGCTTGCGGACAATCATCATCAACTACTGATGCTTGAGCTAGCGGTCATCATCGTGAGCTTCAATACCCGCGACCTCTTGCGGGCCTGCCTCGCCTCGCTCGCGCCCGATGCCCCAGCCGAGGTCTGGGTCGTCGAGAACGGCTCACGCGACGGCTCACCCGAGATGGTCGCCCGCGAGTTTCCGGACGTGCGCCTGCTCCTCCCCGGCGCCAACCTCGGCTTCGCCGCGGCAACTAACCTCGCGCTCGCGCAGACGACCCAGCCCTTCATCTGCCTCCTCAATCCCGATACCATCGTCCACGACCGCGCGCTCACTGCCCTGGTGCGCTTTCTGCAGGAGCGGCCGCAGGTGGCGGTCGTAGGGCCGCAACTGCTCAACCCCGATGGGAGCTACCAGCACTCGGCCTTTCGCTTCCCCGGCTTGCTCCAGGCTCTGCTCGACCTCGAGCCCATCCATCCGCGGCTGCTGAATAGCGCGCTCAACGGGCGCTATCCGCTTGGCCAGCGCGAACCCTTTGCAATCGACCATCCGCTCGGGGCCTGTCTGGTCGTCCGGCGGGAGGCGATCACTCAGGTCGGCCCGCTCGATGCGAGCTTCTTCATGTACTGCGAGGAGATTGACTGGTGCTGGCGGATGAAGCGCGCGGGCTGGCAGGTCTACTGCCTCCCGACGGCCCGGGTGACCCACGTCGGCGGCGCGAGCACCCGCCCCCTGCGTGCCGCGATGCTGGTCGAGCTGTACCGCAGCCGCCTGCGCCTCTATGACCGCTACCATCGCCCCCTCACCCGCTGGCTCTACCGCCGGCTCATCCGTTGGGGGCTGCGCCGGCAGCTCGCGCGCGCCGAGCGCCAGCACCGACGGGGAGCGCTTTCCGCCGAAGAACTGGCTGCCCAGCGGCAGGCCAGTCAGCAGATCGTCCAGCTGGTACGCTGATGCTGCGGGTGACGGGTGCGGTCATTACCGCGAACGAAGAGGCCAATATCGCGGCCTGCCTTCGCTCGCTCGCCTGGGCGGACGAACTGCTGGTTGTCGATAGCGGCAGCACCGACCGCACGGTGGCCATTGCGCGCCAGCTCGGCGCCCGGGTAGAGGTCCGCCCCTTTACGACCTTCGCCGACCAGCGGAACGCCGCCCTCACCTGGGCAACTGGCGACTGGGTCTTCTTCCTCGATGCCGATGAACGGATGGGGCGCGCGCTGGCGACCCAGGTGCGGGCTGCCCTGACGAGCGACTACGCTGGCTTCTGGGTGCCGCGCCGCAACATCATCCTCGGCCATCGGATGCGCGGGGGGGGCTGGTGGCCCGACAAGCAACTCCGGCTTCTCCGCCGTGGCCGCGCCCACTATAACCCGGCGCGGGGCGTCCACGAAGTGGCCGAACTCGATGGTCCAGCCGGCGAGCTGACGGCGCCACTCCTGCACTACAACTACCAGCGACTCAGCCAGCTCTTCGCCAAACAGCGGTTCTATGCCGCCCAGGAAGCGCGCGACCGCTGGCAGCGGGGCGAGCGAGTCCGCCCCCACCACTGGCTGCTCCAGCCCGCGCGGGCCTTCCACCGCCGGTTCATCGCCTGGCAAGGGTACCGCGATGGGGCATTCGGGGCGTTTCTTGCCGCTGTGATGGCCTGGTACGAGTTCATGACCCTAGTGCAGCTGGCGCGCCTGGGGCGGAGGAGCGCGTGACGCTCGACCTCTCGGTGATTATCGTGAGCTGGAACGTCTGGCCACTGCTGGATGCTTGCTTGCGGAGCCTTGAGCAGCGCGCGCCGGACGATGCCCCGGCAGAGGTGATCGTGATCGACAATGGCTCGCACGATGGCACGCCGGAGCGCGTCCGCCAGCACCATCCGGGTGTTTGCCTGTTGGAAGCACCCGAGAACCCCGGTTTTGCGGCCGCTAACGCCCGCGCGGCCGCCCGTGCGCGCGGCCAGGCCTTGTTCTTCCTCAACCCAGATACGGAAGTCCTCCCGGGAGCGCTCCGCGCCCTCGACCAGGAGCTCCGCCAGGACCCGACCGTCGGTGCAGCCGGGCCGCTCTTGCTGGAAAGCGATGGACAGGTCCAGTCCTCGCGCCGGCGCTTTCCTACCCGCTTCACTCTGGCCATGGAAGCCACCGCACTTCAGCCGGTACTCCCGGCGCGCTGGTTCAGCCGCTACTATTGCGCCGACCTTCCGCCAGAACGCCCCCAACGGCCGGACTGGTTGCAAGGGGCAGCCCTGCTCGTCCGCCGCACGACGTGGGAGGAGGTCGGCCCGTTTGATGCCGGGTTCTTCATGTACTTCGAAGAGACCGACTGGTTCCGACGGGCGGCCCAGCACGGTTGGCGGGCTCTCTTTGTGCCCCAGGCCCGCGTGATCCATCACGGTGGTCGCAGCAGCGCCCAACGCAGTGAGGCCAGCCAGCGCGCCTTCCTCGCGAGCAAAGTCCGCTATGCCCAGCGGCATCTTGGCCCGCCGGAAGCGCGTGCGCTCGCCCTCTGGCTCCGCCTGCTACTTGCGGGGCAACTGGCAAGCGAGGCGGCCAAGTGGGTGCTCGGCCACAAGCGCCCGCTTCGGCGGGCGCGGCTGGCCCACCTGAGCCGCCTGATCGCCGAGCGCTGGAACCATTCCCCGGTGGCCGGCTGAGGAGTGGGGGAAAGATGCTCACCGTCTGCCTGGTTACCGGAGAATACCCCCCGCTCGTCGGCGGCATTAGCGACTACACCGCTGGCCTGGCGGCTGCGCTCAGCACCCGTGGTCACCGTGTCACCGTCGTCACCGACCGGCGGGTTGGTGCCCGCGCGGGGGTCTATCCGGCGCCCGGCTGGGGCGTTCGCCAGCTCCCGGCCCTGGTCCGCCTCATTCGCCAGCTTGCCCCCACAGTCGTGCACATTCAGTACCAGGCGGCAGCCTTCGCGCTCCGCGGCGCGATACACATGCTCCCCTGGCTGCTTCGCCCGTTGCCCAGCGTGGTGACGTTTCACGACACGCGCGAGCCGTACCTTTTCCCGAAAGCGGGGCGCTTGCGGCGTTGGGCCAACGTCATGCTCGCCCGCGGCTGCCGCCGTGTGATTGTCAGCAACCTGGAGGACGGTGCGACCCTCCACGAGTACGGCCAGCCGCGCCTGACGGTCGTCCCGCTCGGCCCGACAGTCCCCGTGCGGGAAGTCAGCCCGGCCGAACGACAGGCGACGCGAGTTCGGCTCGGCGCGACACCAGACGACTTTCTCATCGGCCACTTCGGCCTGATGGGAGCGACGAAAGGGGTCGAGACGCTCCTCGCGGCGGTCGCGCGGCTGCCACAGGCGCGGCTCGTACTCCTAGGGGCAGCGGAGGGCGCAAGCGACCCCCTCAACAGCGTTGCTGCCCGGCGGGTGGAGCTCGCCATCGCGGCGGCCGGCCTGAGCGAGCGGGTGCACTGGTCGGGGCCGCTCCCTCGCGAGGAGGTGCCGGCCCTCCTTGCCGCCTGCGATGTGATCGCCCTGCCCTACCAGGATGGCGCCTCCTACCGGCGAACGACCCTGATCGCCGCGCTCGCGAACGGCTGTGCGGTGGTCACCACGGAGCCACCGGCGGGCTCGCGCGCCCTGGCTCCCGCTGATGGCCTGCCACCGCTCCGCCACGGCGTGGAGCTGCTGCTGGTTCCCTCCGCACGGGCTGACGCCTTGGCCGAGGCGCTCGCGCTCCTCCAGGCCGACCCGCGCCGGCGAGCGGCGCTCGGGACAGCGGCCCGTCAGGCCGGGGCTGCCTTCGCCTGGCCTGCCGTCGCCGCCCGGACGGAAGCGGTCTACTGCGAGGTGACGGGTGGCGACTAGCGAGACGCTCGCACGGCCGGTTGTCCTCCCTACTTCCCGCTGGGCAGCCCGCCTGCTCGATTGGGTGGTTGGCCTGGGGGTGACAGGGGCGGCCTTCGCGCTCTACCACCGGACGCTCCTCCCCACCGTTGGTCTCGGGGATACTGCCGAGTTCCAGTACGCCATCGCCACCCTGAGTGTCCCCCACCCGACGAGCTATCCGCTGTACGTCCTGCTCGGCAAGCTCTTCACCCTGCTTCCATTCGGCAACGAGGCCTATCGGGTCAACCTCTTCTCGGCGACGTGCGCGGCCGGTGCGGCGGGGCTGGTGGTGCTGCTGGCGCGCCTGCTCGGGGTGCGTCCGTTCGCGGCGGCACTGGGCGGACTAGCCTTCGCGGTTGCGCCAGCGCCCTGGTCCTGGGCGACGATTGCCGAAGTCTACGCCCTACACGTCTTCCTGGTCGGGGTGGTGCTGGTCGCGTTCGCCCTGTGGGCGGTCGGGCGCCTCCCGCTCACCTGGGCCGCCTTTCTCCTCGGCCTCAGCTTCGGCAACCACCGCGGGATGCTGCTCGTCGTCCCTGCCCTGTTCGCTCTCGGCTGGATGGCGCGTCGCCCCTCCTGGGGCGACCTGAGGCGGCAGTGGCGGCACGCGCTCCGGGTTGGGCTGGCCTTCGCGCTGCCCTGGCTGCTCTACCTCTACATTCCACTCCGCGGCATTCCCGGCTACCAGGGATGGTGGGAGCCGCTGAACTATGCCGCAACTGGCAGCTCGCTCCTCGCCCAGATCGAACTGATGAGCCGCAACCCGCTCGCCTCCGCGCAGGACTACGTTTTCTCCCTGTTGCCGGCCCAGTTCGGCTGGCTCACTCCGCTGGCCCCTCTCGGACTGGTGTTGCTTGCGGGTGGCTTCCCGCGGGGCGGCCGAGTGCCGGCGCGGTTCGGCGCCCTGCTGCTTGGCGGCAGTTGGGCGGGCATCCTTGCCTTCCACCTGCCCGTCTACGGTGGTGACATCACCGGCTTTCTCACGCCGACGTTCTGGCTGCTGGCGGTGGGCCTCGCGGTAACCGTGGATGCGCTGGCGCGTGGCCTCGCTCGGCTGCTGGCGTGGCGCGTTGCCCCTGCCCAGCCTCTCGCGGCCCTGGGGGTGCCCCTAGTGCTCGGTTGGATTGGCCCCTGGACGGTGCTCGTAGGTGCCTTCTCCTCCCAGGACCTGAGCGGCCACACCATGCACGAGCAGCGTGCGACCCAGCTCCTCGAAGCCCTGGAACCGAACGCCGTGCTGGTGCTGAACGATGACTGGCTCCAGATCTGGCAACTGAAGTACCAGCGTTATGTCGCAGGCGTACGGCCCGATACGATCGTCATCGATGGGCCAGCCGAGCCGTTGCTGCGCCAGACGCTGGCAGGGGGGCGCCCTGCTTACGCGATGAACTACGCGCCCGGCCTCGCCGCCGAAGGGCGGCTGCTGCCCGTTCTCGGCTTCTGGCGCGCCCTTGAGCAACCGATCACCTACCAAGTGCGGCAGGCGGCCGCGGTCACCTTTGGTGACCAGGTCCAGCTGGTGGGCTGGTCCACCCTCACCGAGACGCTGCAGCCAGGGGGGCTGTTCCCCATCGAACTGGAGTGGCAGGCGCTGACCGACCTGACGACAGATTATGTCGTGTTTGTCCACCTGCTTGATGAGCAGGGGCACAGCCCGGCGGGGTGGGATTCACAGCCCCTTCACGCTGAAGACCCGACCTCCAACTGGCGTCGGGGCGAGCTCCACCGCGACCCCCACGGCTTGCTCCTCCCGCGGTCGCTGCGGCCGGGCCGCTACTTCGTCGAAGTCGGCCTTTACCCCGAAGGCTCGACCGTGCGCCTCCCGGTGACGACTCCCCCTGGCCCGCCGGCCGACCGGGCGCTGCTCGGTCCCTTCCGAGTGGCGATTCCTGCTCCCACGACCGCGCCCCAGGTGGCAGCTGAGCGCTCCATCGGAAGCGTCATCACCTTCCTCGGCTACGACCCGCCAGCACCGGCAGCCGGGCAGGAGCTGGCCCTCACGCTCTACTGGCGGGCGGAGCAGCTGATGGACCGCGATTACACGGTCACGGTGCAGCTCCTCGACGGAGGTGGCCACCTGGTGGCCCAGCACGATACCCAGCCCATGAGCGGGAACTATCCGACCACGATCTGGCGCCCGGGCGAGGTGATCCGCGATACCTACCGGGTACCCGTGGCGAAGCTTGCGCCGGGGGAGTACCGGCTCATCGTCGCCCTCTATGATCAGGCAGGCAAGCGGCTTGCCGTTGGTCAGAGTGACCACCTTGACCTCGGGATGGTGCGCCTGCCATGACTGGTGGCGAGCGTTGGGACCGTTCTCCCTCCTGGACGCAGCGCTGGCAACGACTGGTCCTCGCGACAGTCCTCACCCTGCTGCTCATCCTGACGGGCCTCTGGCTGCTGCTTGCGCGGGTGGAGCTGAACGAGAGCCCTGGTTCAACCGTGGGGGCGGTGCCCGCGTCAGCGCGACCGAGCTTCACGTTCGTCGGGGTGGCTGCAGGATTGCACTGGGTGGACCTGCGGGTGCTCAGCACTTCGTCCGGGGCTATCCTCCAGGTCCGCCTGGTGGAAGCGCAGCCTCCTGGGCGCGTGGTCGCTGACTGGACGGTGCCGGTCGAGCGGCCGGGACCCCTCTGGCTCCAGCTGGCGCCGCTCGCGGGCTCGCGGGGCGTCGCTTACCGCGTCGAGGTGGAGCCAGGCGGCGAAGGGGAGGTCCTGCTTCGCCTTGCGCCCGGCCCCTCCGGCGAGCCGGTGCTCGCCGTCCAGCGCTTCTACCGGACGACCCTGCTCGAGTGGCTCCAGGTGATGGCTGCCCGTCTGCTCACTCCTGAGCGCGCGGCCCCCGCGCTCTCGGCTGCTGCCCTCGGGTTGGGAGCATTCGCCGCCCTGCTCGCGGCGCTCATCTGGCGGACCGGCCTCCTGCCGCGCCTAGGCTGGCTCGCGGTAGGAGTGCTGATGCTCGGCTGGCTGGTCATCCTGCTGCAGAGCGCTGCCGCCGCGGACCTCTGGGCACAGGTGAACGCGCGCTGGCCGGACGGCCCATGAACCTTACCCACCGCTGCCCTGCCCCCGCCTGTGC
>JAILZB010000139.1 GCA_023512725.1 Chloroflexota bacterium
GCCTCCCAGAGCTCAGTGATCGTCCTGCTCTCGCTGGCGCTCCTGATCGAGAACCCACGCCGGGGGATGCTGCTAGGCAAGGGACTCCCGTTCTCCCGCCGCGTGATTGAGTTTGTCCGACGCTATCATGGCTACTACATGTCCTGGGCGACAGTCTTTACCTTCTGGTTCCACCCGATGGAAGGCAACCAGGCGCACCTGAGTGGACTGTTCCACACCTTAGGGTTGCTCATGCAGGGCAGCCTGATGTTCACCCGGGCCCACCTGAACCCGCTCTGGACGACCCTGCTGGAGGTGGCGGTGCTGCCGCACGGCGTGCTGACGGCGCTGATGCGTCACCCTCGGAACTGGTCGATGTTCGGCTTCGGCTTTCTCGCCATGTTTCTCCTGACGCAGATGCAGGGGCTGGGGCTGAAGGTGCGTGACCAGCTCCTCATTACGGGAGCCACCCTGCTGGCGATGCTGGCGACCTATCGCCGGCGCTGGCGCGCTGCTCTGAGCGAGCCGGTGCGCATCCCCATCATCGAGTACGGGGTGGCAGCGGTTCTTGCCGGGCTTATCGCTGCCCGCCAATGGCTGGCCGACCGCCGCGTTCGCCGACCGCTCTCTTCCGCTGCTGAGCCCCGCCCGCTAGAGATCGTCGCATGAACCACCGTTCTCCGCTGGTCATTCCCGTTGCCATTTCGCTCGGAGCGATCGCTGGTGGCCTCGTCGGCTGGCTGACCGGCCGCAATCGGGGGTTCTACAGTGGCTTGCGCAGTCACCCGACGGGCTTCCTGATCGTGGTCGGCGCGGCGATCGGCTTTGCCGCCACTGCCCATCTGGGCGCTCCCCGGTCGGCAGCCCGCTTACGGGGCAACGAGCAGCCAGCCGAGCGAGAGCGTTTCGTCCCCGCCGCTTCCTGAAGGGAGCTGACTGCTCGCCGGGCGCAGTTCCACGGTGAGCTGGTAGCGTCCCGGTGCTGGGAGGGGGAGTTCGTGACGGGTGACCGCCAACGTGTCCGCGCTCGCCCAGGTGAGCTCGTTCTTGCGGTCTGCGACCACTCCCCCGCTGGCATCGCGCAGCTGGAGGACAGCCGTAAGTGGCGTGGTCGGACGGCGCTGGCGCCAGCCCAGGGCCACGATCAGCGGCTGCCCCGGCCGCCCGGCAATCGGCTCGCTGAGGGTCTGCGGGCCATCGACCGTTTCGACCCGGTGCCGGAGAGCAGCCCCTGGGTCCGGCCAGGCGGTCCAGACTTCCTCCAGCGCGGCTGCCCCACTCCCGACGGCGCGGCTGCTGCCCCTAGCCGGCCGGGGGAGCACCCGCACCTGGCCGACCACAACTGAGCGGCCAGTGCTGGTCGCAACTGGCGTGCCGTCCTCCCGCCGGTAGAGCCCGGCCACCAGCTGGTAGTCGCCCGGCGGGGTCCAGACGGGGACCACGAGCCCGCGCCGGTCGTTGACGGCTTCACCGGCTCGCCAGCGTCCATCCTGGCGCCAGCCGCTCTCTGGTTCTTCATCTCGCCCGGCAATTCCCACCCCATCTGGGCGGTCCAGGTGGAGGAAGAGAACCAGCCGCTCCTCCAGCGCCTGGGTTGCTTGCCAGCGCGCGAGCACCGGCAGGGCAGCGCCCGCCAGCAGCTCCGTCCGCGCGGGCGCCAGGGCCAGGCTGAGGCCGTTCGGCAATGCGAGCGGGGCGAGGAGCGAGGGATCTGGGGCGACGGTATAGCGCACCAGGCGGAGGGCGCCGATCGTGCGCTCGTCCACCCGATAGGCGTGCTGGTCGAGCCAACCTTCCAGCGGGGAGGTCGGGTCGCGACGCCCGACCCCCATGAGAACCAGCCAGATGTCGCGCTGGCGGTCGAGCAGCCGCGGCCACTGGGCGGGATGGAGCGCTCGCAGGTCGACCAGTTCCGGCGGGCGTGCCAGGTGGAGCCGCAGGTAGCCAGCTTGCCACCAGGGCTGGAGCACGACGACGTCGGCTTCCTGGGCGAGGGTGAGTTCCTCCCCTAGGCGGACAGCCTCCAGTTCGAACGTGCCGCGCTCCACCGGGAGGCTAGCCGCCAGCCCTACCGCGAGCAGCAGCGCCAGCACCCCGACCGGTGCCAGGGCACGGGCGCCCCGGCATGCTCCGAGCGGGCGGGCAAGCAGCAGCAGGGCCAGCGGCACGAGGGGGATGAAGAAGCGCGGTCGAGCGAAGAGCGGCTGGACGACGTAGATGCCCACTGCCCCCGCAGTCAGGAGCAGCGCCGCCTCGGCCGGCCAGCTTGGCCAGCGCCGAACGCTCGCGAGGAGGGTAAGCACCACCAGCCCCGCTGCGAGCGCAAGCAGTAAGGAAGGTTCGAGGGGAAGCCAGGTTCCCATTGCGAGCGATACCCCGAGCGAACCAAGCCAGTGGAGGATCGTTGGCGGGGGCGGCACACCCGCGATCGTCTGCGTTGTGTGGCGGAGGGTCTCTCGCCAGGCATAAGCCAGCCAGGGCAGCCAGAGTGCACCAGCGAGGGCGAACGGCCAGAGGGCGAGCAGGCGCTTTCCCCCTCCCGTCGCAGCCCGTAAGCGCAGAAGCGCCGCTCCCGCCACCGGGAGAACGGCCAGGTAGTGGGTGAGGAGCGCCGCAAGACTGAGCAGCACCAGTGCAACTGCCCGGCGCTGCCCACCCTTTGGCTGCCCAGCCAGCCAGAGCAGGGCGAGGCTGAGGAGGGCGAGGAGCGCATACATCCGCGGCTGGCGGCTGGCGAGCACGAGGGCAGGGTGCAGGGCGGCCAGTAGGCCGAGGGCGATGCCCGCGAACGCTCCCCCGAGCTGCCGACCAGCCGAGACCAGCAGCGCCACCAGCAGCACTCCGGGAACGAGCGAGGGGAGGCGCACTGCCAGTTCATTCCAGCCGAACAGCTCCGCGCTCAGGCGGACCAGGACGTAGTAGAGCGGCGGGTGGCTATCGGCCGCGGTGGCAGCGGCGAGGACGGGCCAGTCCTGGCTGGCGAAAAAGATACTCGCTGCGCCATCACCAAAGAGGACAAGTCCACTCAACCCGTTCAGACGGAGTGCCATCGCGAGGAGGAGGGCGGCGCTGGCGCCGACGAGCCAGCGCCGCTCCTGCACTGCTGGGTGTACGTTCGCCTGGAGAAGCGCAGTGACCCTCGGCGGGCCGGCCAGGCGGGCCATGCTAGCGGGCCGGCTCGGCGGCCGCGACGGGCTGCGCTTGGCGGAGGAGACGGTGCAGCAGCCGCATATCCTCGCGGTCGATGCCGCCAACGAGCAGCAAAGCGGGTAGGTAGAGCAGCCCACTTGCCAGCACCAGGAGCGGCCAGGGAGCGAGGCCATGGAGCAGGGCGGTCGGTAGGCTGGCCAGGAGGGCTGCGAGCGCTGGGCGGAGCAGCAACCCGCCCGCGGGCAGCCGCCCGAGCTCCTGCTTGACCGCGACGAAGAAGGGGATGAGGAGCACGATCTCGCTAAGCACCGTCACCCCCGCTGCACCGAGGTAGCCAAAGCGCGGGATCACGACCAGGTTCGCCAGGATGTTGAAGGTGACACCGATCAGAAAAGCGAAGGTGAGATAGCGCTGGCGGTTCAGGGCGATTAGCACATAGTGGGTGAGGCTATTGATATAGCTGAAGGGAAGGAACCAGATCAGGATCTGAAGGGCGCCAATAGCAGGGGCGAACGGCTCGCCAAAGAACAGGAGGATGATCTGGTCAGCGACCAGGGTGATGAGCACCGTGATGGGGAGGGCGATGGTAAGCAGGAATTTCAGCGAGCGCATGAAGGCAAAGACCAGCGACTCGGTAGATGAAACGGCGTAACGGCTGAAGAGAGGGAAGACTGCCAGAGTAAAGAACGCCGGGATGATATTCAGCCCATCGATGAACTTGTAGGCAGTGGTGTAGTAGCCGGTCGCGGCATCGCCCTGCATCGGCTTGAGGAAGAGGACGTCGATGCGGAAGAAGATGCTGCTCAGGAAGTTGTTGATCATCAGGGGGAAGGCCAAAACAGCGAGGCGGCGGGCGGCGTTCCAGTCGACCTGCCAGCGCGGCTGAAAGAAGGTGGTGCGGAGCAAGAGCCAGAAGAGCGCCGCGATCACGACGTTCACGACCAGGGCGACGAACCCGAGCCCCGCGATACCGAAGCCGCTGAGAAGGGCAACGAGCCCCAGCGCGACCCGCAGCAAGGTGGCAATGCTAGTGAGCAGGGCCGGGTATTCCATCTTCTCGTAGGCGGAGAACACCGCGCTGGCGGAGGCGCTCAGGGCACCCGGAATGAGGCTGAGGCCGAAGAAGGCGATCGTGAGGGCGCCCGCTGCAGTCAGGTTGAACGCCGACCAGTAGAGCGCCACCAGGCTCGCCAACAGTGGCAGCGAGATGGCCACCAGCGCCAGCCGCAGGCCGAGGATGTTCGCGTAGTAGCGCGGTGCTCGCGAGCGGTCCTGCGCGACCTCGCGGGTGAGCAAGGTGCCTAGCCCAAAGTCGGTGAAGATCTGGAAGTAGCCGATCAGGACCACGGCGAAGCCGTACTCGCCGACTGCGGCTGGCCCGAGTAGCCGTGCCACCACGATGGCAAAGGCCAGGTCCACGAGCCGATTGGCAAGCTGGGTGACCATGGGGGCAAAGCTGTTCTTGAGGATGCGTCGCAGGGTCGAGCTTTCGGTGCGCGCCTGGGCAACTGCCGACCAGGCGGCATAGCCGAAGCCAAGGAGCAGCGCGAAGAGCCCGATCAGGGAGAGGTAGGCACCCACCTGGAAGGAAAGCGGGCTGTAGCGGAAGACGACGCGGTGCTCCCCTGGCGGGAGCGCAATGGCCCGGAAGAGGGCATTGGCGCGGTAGACCGGCGTCTCCTGGTCATCGAGCAAGGCGCGCCAGCCGGGGAAGAAGGCATCGCTGAGAATGAGCAGCGTGCTCCCCTCGCTGCGGGCAACGATCTCGATGCGGTTCGGCTCGTAACGGGCGATTGTTGCGCTCCCGCTGCCACTGGTGCGTTCAAGCTCCGGTGGCCCTTCGACGATCGCTACGGCGCGCGGGTCGAAGCCCGGCTGGGCGATCCGCTGCCGGGCGGCCTCGGCATCCGGTACCGTCACGACCCGGCCGACGACGAAGGCCCGGGGCAGCGCTCGCTCGTTCCGGTAGACGTTCACCTCCCCGCGATAGACCTCGGTCCAGCCGGGCAGCCCCAGCTGCTGGGTCGTGAGAACGTATTTGACCCCCAGCAGGTCAAGGAGCGGCGATTGGAGCGAGCGCGGGTCGGTCAGCTTATTGATCATGCTGTAGAGCAGGCCGCTCGGCTCCTCCAGCAGCGACCAGTACGCGACATAAGGTTTGAGGATGACGGTGTCGTAGCCGCGGATGTCGGTCAGCCCGAACAGCATGTTCGTGTTGGGGCGGAGCGTGTCTTCAAAGTTGAAGGAGCTGATGCGAAAGAGGGTGGGGTCCTGGCGGATGGCAGCGACCGCCGGTGGCACGAACTCGACCAGCCGCTCCGGGCTGGCGGTGTTGAAGCCCCCAAAGGCGATCAGCAGATCGAGCGCGGTGACGAAGGCAAGCGCGCTCACCCCCAGCCGAGGCCGTCGGGCCGTCAGGGCGAACGCCGCGGCGGTCAGCCCGAGCATCAGCCCGAGAGCGGCCAGACGTGCTGCCTCGTAGGAGTAGAGCATCTCGGCTGTTGGGAAGGCGAGGCGGAGGCTGGTCGAGCGCTCGCGGAGCCAGCTGGCTGCTGCGAGGCTTGGCCCGAGTGCGAGCCGGCTCACTATCACCGCGACGAGCGCGCTGGCGGCGCCGCCAGCGCACAGGAGCGCCAGGACCAGTGGGGTTGAACACCGCCCGGGAGCAAGCCAACGGCGGGGCGGCAGGCCGTGGTCGAGCTCAGCGCCCGGGGTCAGTGCCCGGGGAGCGGGAGAGCGCAGGAGCGTCTCTGCCCCCAGTGCGGCCAGGACCGCCAGGCAGAAGCTGGCTGGGTAGATCCAGCGGAAGGGGGTGTGGAGCTGGTCGACCCCCGGGATGAACCAGATGAGGCGGTAGAGGGGGGTCCCAAAGGCGAGGAGCAGGCACCAGAGCAGGTACCCAGCAAAGAAGCCGGTGAAGCGGTCCCGCCGCCGCCAGAGGGCCAGCCCAGTGAGAACCAGCGGAGCAATCCCGAGGTAGACCGTGCCTTCCACGTAGTTCTTGACCCCCCAGAAGGGGTAGTCCCGCACGTTGCCGAAGGCATCGCGCGAGCCGGTCACGGGCTTCCAGCGCCATTCAACGAGGTCGAAGTACTCGTGGTGGGTGGGGTTGCCGAAGAGGTCGGGGCTGAGAAAGGCGAGCAGCTGCTGCTTCGGGAGTGCCCAGCCGACGACCTCCTGATAGCTCACCTGGCCGCTCCGGTAGTTCTCCCGGATCACCTCGGCAAACGGGATCAGCTGGGCCGCCGCCAGCGCAAAGCCCAGGCCGACGATCATCAGCAGTCCAAAGCCAGCGCGGAGGGTAGCCACCAGCTGACGGGTGCAGAGCAGGTGGGTCCCAAGTCGGGTGGCGCTGTAGGCCATCAGGGTGAACAGGAAGTAGAAGCTGATCTCCAGATGGCCAGCGAGCAGCTGCATCCCGACCGTCAAGGCGCCGAGAGGAACCACCACCCGCGCGCGCGGGGTGAGCCCGAGCCCGGCGGCGCCCCAGGAGCCACGCTCCAGGTACCGCGCAACGAGTTCGCAGCCGGCGAGCCCGAGGGGAAGCCAGGCCGCTGCGCTTAGGATCATCGGCCAGACGAACGAGACGACCAGGAAGCCGCACAGCTCAAAGGCGATTGCCCCAACCAGCGCCGCCGGCCTGGCCACGCCGATCAGGCGGAGGTAGCCATAGGTGCCGGCACCCGCCACAAAAAGGTGCCAGGCGGCAAAGGGGGCGTAGGCCCGGGCGACCGGAAGGAGCAGAAAGAGCAACCCGAAGGGGTAGAGCGCGGCTGCCTGCCCGGCGGCGAGGAACGGCTGTCCGGCGAAAAGCAGGGAGTTCCAGAGCGGGAACTGCCCCTGGCGGTAGCTTTCGGCGATGAACTGCTTCCAGGAATAGTTCTGGAGGATGAGGTCGGCAATCAGCTCGTTGTGGATGCGCTGGACCCCCTGCTCGGCGGCAAAGGCCCGCCAGGGCGGGGCGCTATAGAGAGCGTCGGCGGGCAGCAGCGGGTCGCCGACGAGGAAACGACCGCAAAAAGCGAGGGCGACGACCGCACAGGCCCCAAGCGCAAGCAGGTCGGGGTGGTGGACCAGCCAGCGCACCCCGGCAGTGGCTCGGCCCGGACGAGAGTGGGTCGGCGAGACGCCTAGTAGCGTCGCTTGATCTGCCACACGCGCCAGGACGCTTCGATGGCGATGGCCGGCGACATCTTCGAAGTCCCGACCGTGCGGTCGTCGAAGACGATCGGGATCTCGACAACCCGAAAGCCGAGCCGCTCACAGAGATAGGCGATCTCGATCTGGAAGGCGTAGCCATTCGAGCGGGTCTGTTCGAGCGGCAGGCGCTCCAGCACGTGGCGACGGAACAGTTTGAACCCCGCGGTGGCATCGTGGACGCGCAGCCCCAGGATCGCCCGGGCGTAGGCGCTGCCCCACCAGCTAATGAAGCGCCGCCAGATCGGCCAGGTTGGGTCGACCATCCCGCCGGGAACGTAGCGCGAGCCCACCACCACGTCGGCCTCGGCGATCGCGGCCACCATAGCCGGCAAGTACTTCGGGTTGTGGGAGAAGTCGGCGTCCATCTCGACGACGAAATCCGCTCCCTGATCGAGCGCCCACCGGAAGCCGGCCACGTAGGCGGGGCCAAGGCCGAGCTTGCCGGGCCGATGGAGCACGTGCACCCGCCCCCCTGAGGTGGCGGCCAGGCGGTCGGCGATCACGCCAGTGCCGTCCGGGGAGTTATCGTCCACCACGAGGATCTGCAGCCGACAGTCGGTGATGGCGAGGCTGAGGAGCGTCTCGACTAAAACCGGCAGGTTCTGCGCTTCATTGTAGGTCGGCAGGACGACTGTAAGCTGCACGCTCTCTCCGTCGCGTTCGGGCGAGGGATTCTAGCGAGGTAGCCTCCCCTCGTCTAGCACGCCAGCCTGCCCTAGCGGCGCTGGTCGAAGAGTGGGCGGGCGGTGAAGGAGGCGGCGCCCGGCACAGCCACCGGTGGCACGGGGACCGGCTCGGGTGCACGGCGGCGGAAAGGCCGCCAGCGCAGGAGGGCACCCAGGCCATGTTGGAGGTCGTCGAAGAAGGTGTACATCGACGGCACCACGAACAGGCTCAGGAAGGTCGAGGTGATCATGCCGCCGATAATCAGGACGCCAATGCTGCGGTAGAGACTGCTTCCCTCCTCGCTGCCGATAGCAATCGGCAGGAGACCGAAGACGAGGGCAGCGGAGGTCATCAGGATCGGGCGCAGCCGGGTCGGCCCCGCCTCGACCAGCGCTTCCAGGCGGCTGCGGCCCCGTTGGCGCAAGGTATTGGTGTAGTCCACCAGGAGGATCCCGTTCTTCCCCACCAGCCCCATCAGCACGATGATGCCGATCATCGAGAGCACATTGATCGTCTGGCCGGCGATCGCCAGCCCTAGGAACGCTCCCACCGTGGCCACGGGCAGGGCGAACATCGTCGCAAAGGGAAGGACGAGGCTCTCGTAGAGCGCGGCCAGCAGCATGTAGATCAACACGATCGAGAGCCCGAGCGCGAACAGGAGCTGCGAGAACGCTTTCGCCTGCTCCTCCGCCTCGCCGCCAAGCGTGACGCTCACCCCAGGAGGAAGGGTCTTGCGGAGTTCGGCCAGCTTCCGGTCGATCGGGGTAGTCACATCGTTCAGCGGGGTCTGGCCGGCGAGCGAGGCCTGGATGGTGCCCTGGGGCACCCGATTGCGGCGGGTAATGGTGGTTGGCCCCGCCACTTCCTCGATCCGTGTCACCTGGCCGATGCGGACCTGCACGGGCTGGCCATCACGCAACACAACCAGCGGCACATTCTCGATCCCGCTGAGCGAGCCACGGGTGGCTGGGGTGGCCAGGACGCGGACATCCCGCTCCGGTCGACCAGCGGGGCGGAACTTGGTCGCGACGGTCCCCTCGACGGTCGTGCGAAGGGCGCTCGCCACCTGATCGGCAGTCAGGCGAGCATCTGCCAGCCGCTCTCGGTCGACCGCCAGCCGGAGTTCCGGGTTGCCAAGGGCGGCGCTGTTGCGGACCTGGTCCACGCCGGGGGTGGAGCGCACGATCTGCTCGACCTGCTGGGCCACCCGCTCGACATCCGCCCGGTTTTGCCCCTGGACTCGCACGGCCACCGGGTACGACCCGGTAAAGCCGCCACCTGTCCCCACATTGACGCGCGCCCCGCCCAGGTCGCGCACGCGCGGCTTGAGATCTTCGATGACGGCAAAGACGGAGCGTTGGCGGTCGTGGAGCGACTTGAGGTTGACGAAGATGGTGCCCAACCGCTCGTTCGTTGAGGTCCCTAGGGTGCCGGAGCCAGCGATAGCGAGGAAGTTTACGACTTCCGGGGTTCGGGCCAGTTCCGTCTCGATCTGAGCGAGGACGGCGCGGGTGGCTTGGACGGAGGATCCCGGCGGCAGCTCGACATCGACCTGCAGGAACGAGTCGTCGGCTTGGGGAACGAACTCGAACTTGACCAGGCCCGCTGCCACCAGAGCGAAGGCGAGCACCAGGGAAAGCAGCCCAGCCAGAGGCGGGATCCAGCGGGCAGCGAACAGTCCGCCCACCAGGCGGCCACCCGCCACCGGCGGCCGGAAACGGGCGCTCAGCACCCAGCGCAGGGCACGGGCGTAGGTGTGCTCGAAGCGGTCAAAAGC
>JAILZB010000140.1 GCA_023512725.1 Chloroflexota bacterium
GTGGGTGGCCATCCGCTACCTGCTCCTGACATCCTCTGTGCGACCTGTCTGCCGGTCCGCGGCACTGGCAGGCTCCAACTTATGCCTGCGCGGCAGCCAGGCGCTCGGCCTGGTCGGCCGCGACCAGCGCGTCGATCAGCGGGTCCAGATCGCCGTCCATGATCGCCGGCAGGCGGTAGAGCGTCAGGTTGATGCGGTGGTCGGTGACGCGGTCCTGCGGGAAGTTATAGGTGCGGATCTTCTCCGAGCGGTCGCCTGAGCGCACCATCGAGCGCCGCGTCTCGGTGAGCTCGCTCTGGCGCTTGCTCTGCTCTAGATCGTACAGGCGGGCGCGCAACACCGCCAGCGCCCGCGCCTTGTTCTTGAGCTGCGAGCGCTCGTCCTGGCAGGTGACCACGATACCGGTCGGCTTGTGCGTGATGCGCACCGCCGAGTCGGTGGTGTTCACGCTCTGACCACCGTGGCCTTGCGAGCGGAACACATCGATCTCGAGGTCTTCCGGATTGATCTGCACCTCGATCTCGTCGGCTTCCGGCAGCACCGCGACGGTCGCCGCCGAGGTGTGAATGCGCCCGCTGGCCTCGGTGACCGGCACGCGCTGCACGCGATGCACCCCACTCTCGTACTTGAGCCGGCTGTAGGCGCCGCGCCCGGCCACTCGGAAGATGATCTTCTGGAAGCCGTCGAGACCGGTCTCGGTCGTGTCGAGCACCTCGACGTCCCAGCCCTTGCGCTCGGCGTAGCGGCTGTACATGCGGAAGAGGTCGGCGGCAAAGAGGGCGGCTTCCTCTCCTCCGACCCCAGCGCGGATCTCGACGAAGACGTCCTTTTCGTCGTTGGGGTCCTTCGGCAACAGAGCCAGCTTCAGCTGCTCGTCCAACTGCTCCAGGCGGGGTTCCAGGCGATGGACCTCCTCCTTCGCCATGGCGAGCAGCTCGGGGTCGCTTTCGGTAGCGAGCAGCTGCCGAGCCTCGGTGAGGTCCGCTTCGACCTTGCGGTACTCGCGGTACAGCTCGACCAGGGGCTCAAGCTCGCCCCGCTCTTTGGTCAGCCGGATCAGCCGCTCGTAGTCATTCGCCGCCTCGGCCAACTCGGCGGTCAGCTCATCGTAGCGACGCACCACGGCGTCGAGTCGTTGGTACATGTGGTCACCTCAGGGAAGCGCGGGGCAGCTACGCGCTCGCCAGCAGCACTGGCGCGAGCTCGGCGAGGGGTACCCGTTGGGGCGGGCGGTCCTCGCGCAGGAACTGCAGGGTCGCCTCGCCAGCGGCCAACTCTTCCGGACCCAGCACCACTGCCAGACGGGCGCCCGAGGCATCGGCCTGGCGGAACTGCGCCTTCGGGCTGCGCGAGAGCAGCGGCCCCGCCGTTGGGATCCCCCGGGCACGGAGGCGCGAGGCGAGAGCGACCGCCTCGACCCGTGTCTCTTCACCGATTGCGACGACAAAGACGAGCGGGCGCGCGGGCGCTGGTTCTTCCCGGCCGGCCTTACGCCGGTTCAGCAGCACCCGCTCCAGCCCGGTCGCGAAGCCGATGCCGGGGGTCGGCTTGCCGCCCAGCCGGGCGATCAATCCGTCATAGCGGCCACCGCCCCCGACGGCGCTCTGGGCACCACCTTCAGTGGGCTGGTACTCGAACACCGTCCGGGTATAGTAGTCCAGCCCGCGCACCAACCGGTGGTCGATTCGCCAGCGCCGCCCCAAACGGTCGAGATAGGCTGCGAGCTGCTGGAAATGGGCAGCACAGGGCGTGCAGAGATAGTCTAGGCTGCGCGGTGCCTCTTCCCCCAGGCGCAGGCAGGTTGGGTTCTTGCAATCGAGCAGGCGCAGCGGGTTCCGTTCCAGGCGGGCGCGGCAGTCGGCGCAGAGGAGGTCCTGCCAGCGACGGTAGTAGTCGCGCAGGGCTGCCACGTAGGCCGGCCGGCAGTGCTCATCTCCGATGCTGTTGACCACGAGGTCGAGGTCGGTCAGGCCAGCCTCCTGGAACAACTGCCCCGCCAGGTCGATCACCTCGGCATCGAGCGAGGGATCGGCATCTCCGATCGCTTCGACGTTGAACTGATGGAACTGGCGGTAGCGGCCCGCCTGCGGCCGGTCGTAGCGAAAGAGCGGCCCGATCGCATAGAGCTTTACCGGCTGGGGCCAGGCCGCCATTCCATGTTCGAGGTAGGCGCGGCAGATCGCCGCCGTGAACTCCGGCCGGAGGGTGAGCGCGTTCTCTCCTTTATCGCGGAAGGTGTACATCTCCTTTTCCACGACATCGGTCGTCTCGCCGACACCATGGAGAAAGACCTCCGTCGCCTCAACGATCGGAGTGTCGATACGACGATACCCGTATCGTTTTGCGATATCCTCACAGAGGGCGATCAGCTGCTGCCACGCTGGCTGATCGTCGGGAAGAATATCTTGCATCCCTCGGGGCGCACGATACACGCCGAGCCCTCACTCATGCCTCTCTGGCGAGGATAGCCGATGGCTCCCGAGCGCGCAACCGCCGCTTGTCCATCCCACCGTTCGGCCGTAGAATGAACCCAGAGAGCAAGCACCGAGGCTGCCGTGTTCAATCCTTTCCGCCGCCAACCGCTTGACCCGACGCTCCAAGCCCGGATCCCCCCTGGTCAGGTGTTGACCGAGAAGTGGCCGGTGCTCCACTACGGACCGGTGCCAAAGGTGGACCTCGCGCGCTGGACGTTTCGTGTCTGGGGGTTAGTTGAGCAGCCGCTGGAATGGACCTGGGAGCAGTTCCTCAGCCTACCCAGCGTGGAATCGGTCTCGGATATCCACTGCGTCACCCGCTGGAGCCGGCTGGACAATCGCTGGCGTGGGGTGCCGGTGCGCGAGGTGCTGGCGCGCGCTCGGCCATTGCCGCAGGCACGCTTCGTGCTTGCCCACGCCGAGTACGGCTACACAGCCAACCTTCCCCTGGAAGCGCTCCTGGACGACGACGTGCTGCTCGCCTACGAGCACGATGGCAAGCCTCTCACCCCCGAGCACGGGTTCCCGCTCCGCCTGGTGGTGCCCAAGCGCTACTTCTGGAAGAGTGCTAAGTGGGTGCGCGGCCTCGAACTGCTCGCGGAAGACCGCCTCGGTTTCTGGGAACAGCTCGGCTACCACAACGACGCTGACCCCTGGCAGGAACAGCGCTACTGGGGCGATTGAGCCCTTCAGGAACGGCGAGTACCCACGATGCCTTTCGCCTGGCCTGCCGCCGCACGCGAGAGCGCGGTCACGTCCTCCCGTACGCCGGGCCACTCCGCGGCGCGGGCTCGGCGATAGACCTGCTCCAGACGCACGAGCGCATACAGCGCAATGAGCACCACGGTGGCAGCGATTGTGTAGGCTTCCAGTCGCCCGGCCGTACTGACGAAGAGGGCAGCGAGCCCGAGCACTCCACTCGCCAGTGAGACGATCATCACTGCCTCCCGGTTCGAGAGGCCGAGCAGCGTCAGACGATGGGAAAGGTGGTCCTTCCCCGCCGCCGTGAGCGGGTTCTGGCATCGCAACAGTCGCGAGAGTGTCACGAGGGTGGTGTCGAACAGTGGCACGCCCAGCACCAGGAGGGGGACCAGCAAGGTCACCGCTGGGTCATGGTCGAAGCGCAGCTTGATGGCGAGGGCCGCCAGGAGAAACCCCAGCAACAGGCTGCCAGCATCCCCCATGAAGATGCGCGCTGGGGCAAGAAAGTTGAAGCGCAGGAACCCGAGGCAAGCCCCGGCCAGCGCCGCTGCCAGGCTGGCCACCAGGTACTGACCGCTGCCAGCCGCAAGCACGAGGAAGAAGGCGCTGGCGATGGCGGCCACCCCGGCTGCCAGGCCGTCCATGTTATCGAGCAGGTTGAAGGCGTTCGTCAGGCCAACGACCCAGAGCACGGTGAGGACGAGGTTCACCGCCGGCCAGGGCGTGGCCGATTCGATGCGCACGCCAGCGAGGAGGAGCGGGACCGTCGCGAGCGCCTGGGCAACCAGCTTGAGGTAGGGGGAAAGGGGACGCCGGTCATCGGCCAGGCCGGTGAGCGTCACGAGGGTAGCGCCCGCCAGGATAGCGCCCAGCTGTGGCAGGTTGAAGCGGTCGGTGAACAGCATCAGGGCCGCGATGATCGCCAGCCAGATGGCAATCCCGCCGAGCAGGGGCACCGGAACCCGGTGGAGCTTGCGCGCTGCTGGCTGGTCGACGAGCCCGATCCGCAGGGCAACCCGGCGTGCGAGCGGCGTTCCGACCACCGTCAGCAGCAGCGCTGCCGCGAAGATCGCCATGTAGCTCAGCGTGGCCGGCAGGCCCACTCCAAACACGACTGCTCCTGCGCCCCCTGCAGCACCTCTCGCTGAGTCTACGCCAAAATGCTGCTGAAAGTTCAGCCGGCCGGCCGGTCGCCCTGCTGCTGTGCGCAGGGGGAGGGCTATACTTCCCGCCCGTGAGACCGTGACCATCCCCGCAAGACCGGGTCGCGAGGAGCGAGGTCGCCATCGCAATCGCCGTCGTTGGTGCGCCGGTCGCGCTCGGCGCGGGCGCTCTCCTGGTGCTGCTCGTCCGGCGGTGGACCGCCGCAGTGCGCCTAGCCTGGGTGGGGTCGACAGCGCTCGCGCTGGTGCTCTGCCTGCCCGGGTGGCCGGGTGGTGAACTCCGCCTCCCGTGGGTTCCGGGCAGGGCCGACGTTGCGCTCGCGCTGGTGCTCCGTGCCGACACCTTCGCGCGCTTCTTCGCTGGCACCGCCACCCTCATCGCTCTCGCCGTGGCCCTGAACGATCTTGCTGGACCGCTTGCCTGGCGCCTCGTGCTGGGGCGGCAACTGGCGCTTGCCCTCGGGCTGCTCGCGATCCTTGCCGGCGACCTGACCCTGGCCGCCAGCGCGCTGCTGCTGCTGCCGGTCGCGCTTGGGCTTAGCCGCCGCTTTGACGAGGAAAGCCACCTGCCCGCCCTGGGCGCGCTGCTCCTTGCCGGCCTGGCGCTGCTGGCAGCCAGTGCCTTTGGCGTTGCGCAGCCGGTAGGGATAGGATTGCTGCTCGCCGGCCTGTCCGTCTTCTTGGTGCAGGTGCCCGTCCACGGCCTGGGCCGCACACTGCTCGGCAGGCCGCGCGGGGAAGGAGCCTTCCTCCTGGCGGCCCTGGTGCTCCCTGGCCTCGCCCTCACGTTCCGCTTCGCACTCACGGTGGTCGACCCCTGGCGGCTGCAAGCCGTGGCGGCTTTGGGTGCGGCGACGCTGGCGGTGGCCGGCGTGCGGGTGGCACGCGCGCGGGAGTGGCCGGAGCTGTTGGCGACGCTGATCTCCCTCCAGGCGGGCCTCGTGCTCGTTGCGCTGGGCCAGGGAATCAGCCCCACGCAACCGGCGGCGGTCCTGACTGGCGTGGGCGGCGCGCTCGCCCTCGCAGGAATCTCCCTCCTGGCCGCTGGGGTGAGTGAGACGAGTGGCACCCCTTCCCTCGAGGGGATGAGCGGGCTGGCGCACGTGGCTCCGGGGATGGCGATGGTGCTCCTGCTGGGGTGGCTGGCGATCTCGGCGCTGCCGGGACCGGGCGGGGCAGTGGTTGGCACTGCCATCACCCTCGCCAGTGCGTTCAGCGATGGGCGCATGGCGCTGGTGGCACTCGTGCTGGTGGGCGTGAGTGGAGTGGCGGTGGCGGGTGGCCGGCTGCTGGCGCTCGCGCTCGCTGAGGCGCCAGCCCGCAGTCGATTGCGCGCACGCCCGCTCGGGGTGGTGAGCGCCGGCCTCGTCGTGGGTGCCAGCCTGCTCGTTGGGGGGCTCGCCTTCACCGCTATCGACCCGGCGGGGCGGAGTGCGGTAGACCTCTTCGGGATGCGTCCGCGGCCGACTGGCGGTGAGCTGGTGCGCTTGCCGCTGCTGGCGGTGCTGGCGAGTGGCGCTGCCATGCTAGCGAGCGGCGTGCTGGGAGGCACGCTCGGGTTCCTGGCCGAGCGGCGGGTCCTCACGGCCCTGCTCCGGCGGGCCACCCCACCACAGGTCGAGGCAGGCCTGATGCGATGGGAAGCGAGCTACCTGGAGACGGAGCGTTCTCCGGCGCGCGGTCAGCGACTGGCCACAGGAGGGCGGTTCGTTCTCTGGACGGTGGCGCAAGCACTGGCTGTTCTGGAAGGACGGTACTACATGGCGACGGTCCTGGTGCTTGCGCTCTGGGTTGTCATCATTGCACTGGGGTGAGGATGAGCCTGGAGGTCCTGACGCTCGCACTGCTGGTAGGGGCAGTTTCCCTGCTGGTCCTGACCGATGCCTGGCGAGTGGCGCTGCCGGCCTTAGTGGCGACCTCGGCGGTCGTGGCGGTGTTGGTCGGCGGGGCAACGCACCCTGCCATCGGGATGGTCCAGGTTGTTACGGGAGCGTTCTCGGTGGCTGTGCTGGCTGCGACCCTGCAGGTGCTTGGGGGCACCCCGGGAGCGTTTGTCCAATACGCCTTTGGGCTCCCCTACCGGGTTGCCACCGGGCTGTTTGCGCTCGCGGTGGCGTATAGCCTGGCGGTGACCTACCCCGTGGCGGATACCGGCCCCGCCTTGAACTTCGCTCTCTACTGGCTCGCAGCGGTCGGGCTGATGACGCTGGTGCTGGCCCGGCGGGTCCTCGCAGTGAGCTACGCGATCTTCCTGCTGGAAGAGGCGGCGAGTATCCTGCTTGCCGTGTTCAGCGAAGGGCCCGGGCTGGCCAGGCTGCTGCTGGCTGGGTTCGGGCAGCTCGCGATCGCGGTGGCCGTGGCCTACTTGCTCTACATCGAGCATGCAGGCGAGCCGGTGAGCTAGTGGGTCTCCATCTCCTTGCTGTCGTGCTCGCCCCCTGGCTGGCTGCCCCGCTCGCCCTGATCTTCGGGCGGCGTGCCGGGCTGGCGGTCGCTGCTATCACCGCGGTGGCCCAGGGGCTGTTGGTCCTCGGCAGTAGCACCGAGGATGTCTTCCGGCTGGGGGGGATCGTCCTTCGGGTCGATGGGTTCGACCGGCTGCTCGCGCCGACGCTGCTGTTCGGGGTGCTGGCGGCCTGCGCCCTCGGGGAGCCCCGGTCGCGAGCGATTGCACCGGCTGCCCTGCTGGTAGATGGGGCGGTGATGGGTGTGACGCTGGTTGATAGTCCTTTTCTGGCCAGCCTCTTCCTTCAGTTGGCTGGCATCGCGGCGCTCTTCGTCCTTCCCGCGCGCACGCCCCTGCCCATCCAGCTCGCGCGCGAGGCGGTGGCCGGCGCGAAGTACCTCAGCCTCACGGTCGTCTCCTCGCTGGCGCTGCTGGGAGCCTTTGCC
The DNA here is from genome assembly GCA_023512725.1 of Chloroflexota bacterium. GTDB lineage: Bacteria > Chloroflexota > Dehalococcoidia > SpSt-223 > SpSt-223 > JANWZD01. The sequence goes on from JAILZB010000140.1 coordinate 7,232, forward strand.
CTCGTCGAGACGACGCGGATCGTTGGCGAAGCCCAGACGGTCGGCCAGGTGGTGCTCGCCTTGCTTCTCATTGGGGTGGCGTTGCGGGTGGCGGCATTCCCTTTTCAGGTCTGGCTGCCCGATTTTGCCAGCATCGCGCCAGCCGCGGCGGTCGTGCTCGTCAACGCCGTGCTGAACGTCGCGGCGGTGGCGCTGGTTGTTGCCGCCCTTGCCAGCGCCCCCTGGCTGGTCCAGCCGGAACGCAACCGGCTGCTCCTTGCCAGCCTGGGAGCGCTCAGCGCGCTGGGGGGTGCCTTCCTCGCGCTGAATGCGCGCGATCTCCGCCGCGTGGTCGCCTACACCAGCACAGCCGAAGTCGGCTTCGTGCTCTACGGGGTCGGGCTGGGGAGCAGCGCCAGCGTGACGGCAGCATTCGCGCTGTTGGTTACGAGCGTGGTCAGCACGACGATGCTGTGGACGGTGATCGCCAATCTGGAGCGGCGGATTGGGGGCGTGGAGCTAGGTGCGACTCGGGGGTTGATTGCGCAGCTCCCTGGCCTCGCGCTCGGGTTTTTGGCCGCGAGCCTCACCGCGGGAGGGCTGCCGCTTTTCGCGGCGTTTCCCGGCCGTTGGGTGCTCTACCGCCTTGGCGCCGACCTGACGCCGCTCCTAGCGGTGTTCCTCGTTGCCGCCAACGCTTGCCTTCTCCTGGCGCTTTTGCGGGCGTTTCGGAGCTGCTTCCTTGGCCCCCCTCCGGCAGAGGTGGTCAAGCGCGAGTCGGCGGGGGTGACGGCAGCGCTCCTGGGGTTGGCTGGGCTCTCGCTGGGGCTCGGCCTGGCCCCGAGCGTGCTCTGGGAGCCGCTCCAGCGAGCGGTGCTCGGGCTGCCCTTTCTCCGCTAAGCGTTCAGACGACCGGTGAGACGCCACCGTCGAAGTTGATCGCGACGCCGGTGATGTAGCCGGCACGGGCCGAGACCAGGTACGCGATCAGGTCGGCAGCCTCATCGGGATGGGGAATGTAGCCGACGGGGACCGTCTTGGCCCGCTCGGCGTAGGCTGCCTCGAGGTCCAGGTGCGGGTACATCGCCTGGGTCATCCGGTCGATCTGGGCGCTGCGCACCGTGCCGATGCAGACGGTGTTGACGGTGATCCCCTCGCTAGCGACTTCTTTCGAGAGCGCCTTGGTCAGCGCGATACCAGCCGCCCGGCTAACGGAGGTGGGGAGGGTGGCTGCCCCGGGGGTCTTGCCGCTGATGGCGGTGAGGTTGACGATCCGGCCCCAGCGGGCGGCGCGCATATCCGGCAGGGCGAGGCGGCTGCAGCGGATCGCCGCCATCAGCTTGAGGTCGAGGTCGGCCTGCCAGGCGGCATCATCGACGGCCTCGAATGGGTTCGCGGCCGCGGTGCCAGCATTATTGACCAGGATAGCCACTGGCCCAAGGTGGGCGCGGACCTGGTCGAAGAAGGTGCGGAGCTGCTCGGGGTTGCGGACATCGGTCGGGATAGCCAGCACGCTAACGCCCGTCTCCTGGCGGATGGCCTGGGCAGCAGCAGCGAGCGGCTCGGGCTGGCGGGCGCAGATCGCGACGGCTGCCCCCTCGCGGGCAAGGCGGAGGGCAGTAGCGCGACCGATGCCCGCGCTGCCACCGGTGACGACTGCGACTTTGCCAGCGATACCGAGGTCGAGGGCCATCGACGTGCTCCTTCGTCGTTGCGGAGTGGGGCGAACGTCTCGATGCGGGTAGCGGTGGCGAGGGCAGCGCGGGCGACGCAGGTCTCCTGGCCGGAGTCATCGCTGGTGAAGGCCGGCTCGAAGCCAGCCGCCTCGGCGCGGCAGGCAAGCTCGACCTGCTCGCGCAGGCTGTGGTCCACGACGGACCGGCCGAAACGACGTCGTGGCACCCTAGCTTGCGTCCGCGGGCGGCTCTTTCGGGCCGCTCGCTGCCCGGCGGCGCGTGCGCGCGCGTGACCGGTTGGGTGGGGGTGGCGGTGGGGCTGGCTCGGGCTCGGCGACGCGCGTGGCTTCCCAGGCCCGCTCGGAGAGGCGCAGCAACAGCTCGCCATCGGGCGCCAGGCCAACGGTCTCCAGGATGCCACGGTCCATCAGCCAGCTGATGGCGCTTTCGGCGGCGGCCACGCGCGGGTCATCGGGCAGCGGGCGCCAGTCACCGTTCTCCCGCCAGTCTCGGCCGGTAAAGCGCGAGCCCCGGTAGGTGTAGGTCATCAGCGCTAACGGTACTGGCTCCGTGGGCAGAAATCAAGCGGTGGGCCCGGCTTGACGCGTTCGAAGGGGCATTCCTATACTTGAGTGGCGTATCCGGGTTGCTGGCAGCGCACCGTCACGTTGGCTGGCCGACGTAGCTCAATTGGCAGAGCAGCGGTTTTGTAAACCGCAGGTTGCGGGTTCGAATCCCATCGTCGGCTCCGGTTGCTGGTAGGGTGGCCGAGTGGTTAATGGCAACGGTCTGTAAAACCGTCGTCCGAAAGGACTACGCTGGTTCGAATCCAGCCCCTACCACCCGTTCCCCCGCCTCCACGTAC
>JAILZB010000141.1 GCA_023512725.1 Chloroflexota bacterium
GTTCGATGGCACGCAAGAAGCAGACGACGATCCGGTGGGAGTACGGGAAGCTTGTCAACCCGACGCCCGCCCAGCTCGAGCGCGACGCCGCCTCCAAGCACCTCTACGGGCACGACCTGGTCGAGGCCGTTCAGGAAGGGCGGGTCACTCCGGCGCCGCCAGCGGCTCCCCCTCCTGGTCCCCAGACCTTCAAGGTCGTTGGCGTCGGACGACCGGACATCCATGCCACCGAGCTGGTGACCGGCCGCGCCAAGTACGCCACCGACCGCTACCCCACGGGGACCTTCTTCACCGCGGTGCTGCGCAGCCCCTACCCTCACGCCCGGGTGCGCAGCATCGATACCTCCGAAGCCGAGAAGCTCGAGGGCGTGTTCGCGGTGATCACCTTCAAGGACGTCCCGCGCTCGCCGGGCAACCGCGCGGTCCTCACCGATGAGCCCTCGTTCGTTGGCGAAGGAGTTGCCGCGGTAGCCGCGATCGATGAATCGACGGCCGAGGAGGCGGTCCGGCGGATCAAGGTCGAGTACGAGCAGTTGCCCTTTGTGCTCGATGCCCGCGAGGCGCTCAAGCCGGGGGCGCCGCTTGTCCGCTCCGACCTGAAGACCAACGCGAACCGTGACCCCCAGTTCAGCTACAAGCGTGGGGACGTTAACGCGGGGTTCGCCCAGGCCGACCTAATCATCGAGTGGAAGACCCAGTCCCAGTGGGAGCAGCACGTCGCGATGGAGCCCCACATTGTGGTCGCGCAGTGGGACCGCGACGACAAGCTGACGATCCACACCAGCAGCCAGTACGTCCACAGCATGCGCGACGGGATCGCTCGGATCCTGGGCATGCCCCAGGCCAAAGTCCGCGTGATCTCAGAGTTCATGGGCGGCGGCTGGGGCGACAAGACGGGCTGGTACCCCTACCACATCGTTGCGGCATTACTGGCCAAGAAGGCCGGGCGGCCGGTGCGCTACGAGCTGACCCGGAAGGACGTCTTCCTAGAGTGCAACCACAACTACCCGAAGTACCACGAGCTGAAGCTGGGCTTCAAGCGCGATGGCACCCTGGTGGCCGGCTGGAGCCGCTCGTGGATCCCCTCGGGGGCGTGGGGAGCGCGGAGCAACGCGGACGACGTCGCGTCGATGCTGCTGCTGTACAAGTGCCCCAACTGGGATGTTGAGGGCTACGCTGCCGCCACCAACACCTTCGTCGCGGGGCCGCTGCGCAGCGTGGGGGAGCCGTCCGGCCAGTACGCGATCGAGACAGCGATGAACATCGCTGCCGAGAAGCTGAATATGGACCCGGTCGAGCTGCGGCTGAAGAACCTGGAGGAGCAGATCGACCAGGTCGTCAACCTCCCCTACTCCAGCTGCGGCATCCGCCAGTGCATCGAGCAGGGGGCAGCCGCCTTCGACTGGAAGAACCGCTGGAAAGGCTGGCAGCGCCAGCGCGACCTCACCAAGCCGGTGCGCGGGGTCGGGATGATGGCCTTTGCGGCCAACAAAGGCGCCAAGAGCGCACCGATGACCGCCCAGTGCATCATCGACCGCGACGGCTCGGCCCGGATCATCTGCGGTGCCGCCAACATCGGTTCTGGCCAGCGGACGACCTTCCTGATGATCGCCTCCGAGACGCTCGGCATCCCGATCGAGCGACTGTCGATCTCGTTGCCTGACACCGAGTACACCACCGACACTGGAGTGGTCGCGGGCAGCCGCGCCACCAAGTCGGTCGGCTCAGCGGTCCAGGCAGCGTGCCTCGAGGCCAAGCGCCAGCTCCTTCAGAACGCCTCCCGGCGGATGAACGTGGCCGTCGATGACCTCGACATTGTCGATGGTGTGATCGTCCAAAAGTCCAACCCCACCAACAAACTGGAGATCGCCGCTGCGGTGGCCGCGGGCACGGTCGTGGTCGACCAGCAGGTCTTCCAGGTCTCGACCGCCATCGTGGGCAACGTCTCGCTGCCACCGCCGAGTGGCTACTCCCAGAAGACGTTCGGGGCGGGCTTCTACGAGGTCGAGGTGGACCCGACGACCGGCGAGGTACGGGTGCTCGATGTGGTGCAGGTGCACGATGCGGGCACCATCATCAACCCGCTGGCCGCCGAGAACCAGGTCCACGGCGGCATCTTCCACGGGATGAACAAGGCGCTGACGGAGGAGGTGATCTTCGATCCGCCGACGGGCGTGCCGGTCAATACCAACCTGGATGAGTACAAGCTGCACATGATCAACAAGATACCGAAGTCGATCAAGGTGCTGTTCGTCCAGACCTACGACGTGCTCGGTCCGTTCGGCGCGAAGGGCATCGGCGAGCCCGCGAACATGCCGGGGCTGTCGGCGATCGCCAACGCGATCCACGATGCCATCGGGATCCCGATGAGTCAGGCGCCCTTCACCCCCTACCGGATCGTCAAGGCGCTCCGGCAGGCGTAGTGGTGCCAGGGAGGAACGATGCGCGCGATTAAGTACTATCCCGCGACATCTTGGGGCGACGCGGTCGCCACGCTTGCCAAATACCCCCTCGCCAAGCCGCTGGCCGGCGGCAGCGACCTGTTCGGCTGGATCAAGGACGACCTGGTCGGCCCCAAGGAGCCGCGCTGGGAGATCCTGGTCGACCTGCGCACGATCGAGGGTGCCGCGGGCTATCGCTACAGCCCGGGCGAGGGGTTGCGGATTGGTGCGCTGACCACCCTGGCGACACTGGAGACGGCGAAGGAAGTCGTCGAGAACTACCCGATGCTGGCGAAAGCCTTCGCCGCCCCGGCCTCGCCCAACATCCGCACCGTGGGAACCATTGGTGGCAACCTCAATCAGCGCCCTCGCTGCTGGTACCTGCGTGGTCCCGAGTTCAACTGCTACAAGAAGGGGGGCGATTTCTGCTTCGCCGTCACCGGCGTCAACCCTTACCACGCCATCTTTGACGGCGAGCTGTGCTATATCGTCCACCCGTCGGACACCGCGCCGGCCCTGCTCGCCTTCGACGCCAAGGTGAAGATCGTCGGCCCGCGCGGCGAGAAGACGATCCCCTTGAGCGAGTACTTCATCGGCCCACGCGTCGATGTCACCCGGGAGAACATCCTGGCGCGCGACGAGTTGCTGACCGAAATCCAGGTGCCCCCGCCGGTGCCGACCGCCAAGACGTTCTACTACAAGGTCACCAACCGCCAGACCTACGACTTCGCCATCGTCAACATCGCAGCCTGGCTGAACGTCAAGGACGGCGTGGTCGACGACAGCCGGATCTACCTCAGCGGCGTGGCCCCCACTCCCTACCGGGCGACGGTCGTGGAGCAGGTGATCAAAGGCAAGCGCCTGGATGAGAACCTGGCCCGCCAGGCAGCCGACCAGCAGATGGTGCGAGCCCGGCCGATGAGCGACAACGCCTACAAGGTGGATATCGCGCGGGCCCTCATTCGGCGGGCGCTGCTCGAAGCCACCTAGCGCGACCCTACTCCCGGGAGCGCTCCTGCCACTACCCGCGGTGGGAGCGCTCCCTTCCGCTGACCACGACGCAATTGGAGGAGCTGGTGAGCGACGAAGCGCCGGCGACAGGCCGCCCGGAATCTGCTCCCGTCAATGCCGAGCGTCGCGAATTTCTAAAGGCCGCAGGTGCCAGTGCTGCTGCGGTGTTCTTCCTGGGTGCCGGCGCTGCGAGCGCCCTCGCCCGGCCGACCTTTCCCCAGATGCCCACCTCAGCGGGCGTGATCATGCCCGACCCTAGCCTCTGCATCGGCTGCCTTACCTGCGAGGTCGCCTGCTCGCAGGTGCACCTGGAGGCGGGGATGTCAGGCGAGCCGCGCATCCGCATCTTCAACGCCCCGAACGTCAAGCTGAACCCCGCGATCGAAACGCACTACCCGGGGCGGGGCACCTTCCAACAGCTTGATTGCTTGATGTGTCCGGATGCGCCCTGCCTTCCCGTCTGCCCGGTGGGGGCAGTCCAGATCGACCCGCGCACCCATGCCCGCGTGATCGCCGAAAATCTCTGCATCGCCTGTGGCAAGTGCGAGGCCGCGTGCCCCTTCCCCACCCGGGATGAGGCCGCTGCTACCAACCAGAAGCCGAACGGGCAGCGCAAGCGCATCATCTACGACCGGGTGAAGCGCGTCTACACCAAGTGCGACCTCTGCTCCTGGCGTCCGGAAGGTCCCGCCTGCGTAGAGCGCTGCCCGGTGAACGTCCGCATCCGCCAGGGGGTGATCCAGAGCAAGGTGCTGTGCCTCGACATCATCCCGGCTGATACGGCTGGCTTTGAGAAAGTCCGGGCGGTCGAAGCCTAGTGCGCGCGGCCGTCCTTTTCCTGGCTCTTCTGGGGGCGCTGCTGCTTGCCTCGGCTGCGCTCGCTGCCGGGAGTGACCCGCTCGTCTCCCCCCGGCAGTTGACCCAGGGCCGGGGCAACCACCTGCGGCCGGCCTGGAGCCCGGACGGTCGTCAGATCGCCTACCAGGCGAACGACGGCGGTGGGAACTACGCAATCTGGGTGATCAACCGGGATGGCAGCGGCAACCGCCGCCTGACCGACGGTGCGGGTGATGACCGCCGGCCAGCCTGGAGCCCGGATGGTTCTCTGATCGCCTTTGACTCAGCGCGGGGTGCTGACCGCGACATCTGGATCGTGCCTTCCGGCGGTGGAGCTCCCCGCCGCCTTACGGATCTCCCCGGCGATGAGACCTTCGTCTCCTTCAGCCCCGATGGCCGCCAGATTGCCTTTTACACTTATCTCGACGGCGTGATGGAGATCGCTACCCTGCCCGTCACGGGCGGTCGACCCCGCATCCTCACGCAGGGCCTCGCCTCGGTGGCAGAGCGGAACTGCACCTTCGCCTGTCATAGCGTGTCCTGGAGCCCGGATGGCACCCGCCTGGCCTACACCGGTGGGGACCAGCGGAACGTCTTCGTGATGAACAGCGATGGCAGCAACCCCCAGCGGGTGACCAACCGCGACCGGATCGGGGCCTATCACTTCCCGGACTGGCTGGCCGATGGCAGCCTGGTCTTCATCTCCGATGAGCGCGGCGAAAAGCCCTGGACGGATATCTGGCGGCTCGACCCGAATGGGATGCTCCAGCAGCTCTACACCCGCGTCGACCACGGGGGGCCCTTCGCCTGGAGCCCCGATGGGAAGGCCGTCGCCTTCCACTCACCGCGCACGGGGCAGTTCCAGATCTACCTCGCCGAGCTCGAAGGCAACGGTATCGGTGGACCGCTCGCAACCTTCCGCGCGGGCTTTGCTTCCTCCGACCCAATGCGGACTGTCCAAGCGCCAGCCGTCTGGGCGGCAGCGGGGGTGGTTCTTCTGCTGCTCGCGGTGGGTCTGGGGCTGAGCATCTTCTGGCTGCGCCAGCGATCTACAAGGAGGTCGCCATGAGAGCAACCGCAACCCGCTGGATCCCTGTGGTCGTGCTGGTGCTCTCCCTGATCGGGATCGCGCTGGTCCCGCTCACCATCGGCCGGGATGCGGCAAGCTACGCTTGGCTCACCGGTCAGGTGGGGGGGTCGGAGGTCTATACCCTCAACCTCTTCTTCGCCCGGGCGGTACCCTTCCTGATCGCGGCTGCTATCGCCCTCGCCGCGTGGCAGCGCCTGCGCGGGCGCTCGCGGGAGGTTGTCGCCCAGGGCCAGGTGCGCCGGCACGAGACGACCACCGTCATCAGCCACTGGGTGGCTGCCCTTGGGCTGATCGTCTGCCTGATCACGGCAATGTGGTTCGTCCGCTGGTTCTCGCGCCCCTTCGAGGTCGAAACCCTCTATCTGCTCCACTTCATCGGGGCCGCCCTCCTGCTGGTGGTCGTGGCGCATCACGTGACCTACGACTGGGTGTTCGGTGGCCGCGGGCTCCAACCCCACTTGCCCGAGGACCTCAAGCCGGCCGCGGCCGAAGTCCTCGGCTACGCCGGCGTATTCGCGCGCAAGCGCTCGGTGCTGGGCATCGGGCTGCCCCTCGCCCTCCGGCACCCGCTCCAGCGGGTGTTCGTTCGCCGGCTTGGCATCGCCCCCGCCGAGGAAGACAAGTTCCTCTCCTCGGAGAAGGTGTTCTCGTACTTGCCGTGGGTCATCCTGATCGGGGTCGTGGTGATTACCGGCCTGATCAAGGCCGGGCGTTACGTCGCTCCTATCCCCGAACCGGTGCTGCAAGTCGCAACCTTCCTCCACGATGGCTCGCTGGTCTGGATCATCGCGCTGCTCTTCTTCCACGTCGCCGCGCTCGTCCTGATCCCGGTGAACTGGCCGCTCCTGCTCTCGATGGTGACCACGCGCGTTCCCCTGAGCTACGTCGCGCAGTATCTCCCCCGCTGGTACCGGCGCCTCGAGGCCCAGAACCCTGGACTGGCGGCTACCCCGGCTGCTCCGGCCGAGCCACCGCGCCCCTCGTCCCTGCCCGGCCAGCCCCTGCCCGGCTCTCCTCCCTAGCCGTACGAGCGATCTTCCGCTCGCGCAGCCAGCAGTCGGAACGTTCTCCGCCAGGCAGGCAGGGTTCCCTTCGCTCGGCCTACCGGTTATACTGGGCGGGCGATGGGGGGACCGCAGGCAGTCAGGCGCCCGGCGCTGCTCTTGTTGGCGGCAGGGAGCACGCTCCTCCTCCTCTGGCTCCTGGGCGGCCAGGGCTCTGTGCGGGGGCAGGCCGTCAGTGGCACTATCGCGGTCGGGAATGCCCCCCTCAGCGTCGCGGTCGACCCCCAGCGGGGCGTCCTCTACGTCACCAACAGCGCCGACGGCACGGTCAGCGTCGCCACCCTCTCCGGCCAGATTACCGCTACGATCCCCGTCGGCAGCGGCCCCAACGGCGTCGATATCGACCTCGGCAGCAACTTGGTTTACGTCGCCAACTTCACGAGTGGCACCGTCTCGGTCATCAATGGCGCGAGTGGCCAGGTCACCGGCACCGTCGCGACCGGAACTGGCGCCTTTGGGGTGGCCTGGTACCCTGGGACGCCCCTCGTCTTCGTCACCAACGCCCAGGAGGCGAGCGTCTCGGTGCTCCGGGCTGGCGTGCTGAGTGGGACGATCCCGCTCGGCAGCGGCAGCTTCCCCTATGGCATCGCTGCCGACCCGCCGCGGGGGCGGGTCTACGTGGCCGACTTCGCCCAGAACCGCCTCGTCCTGATCGATGTCCCCAGCCAGCACGTTATCGGCCAGTGGCACGGCAACGGCCTGAGCAGCCCTTACGGTCTCACCGTCGATCCGGCAACCGGAACAGTGTACGTGGCCAACAGCAGCGGCAACACCATTTCCGTCTTCGCGAGCACCGGCCAGGCGGTCGGTTCGCCTATCCCCGTCGGCAACGACCCCCGCTGGGTGGCGCTCTACCGCGGGGTCACGCCCGCGCATCTCTTCGTCTCCAACCACGGGGATGGCACCGTCTCGGTGCTGCGCGCGACGCTGCCGCTCCAGTCCCCCTTCCTTACCCTCCCGGTCGGCAGCGGGCCGATCGGGGTCGCTGTGGCCCAGGCGACCGGCCAGGTCTACGTGGCGAACACCGGCCTGGCCAACGTCCCTTCCTCCAGCGTAACCATCCTCCAGGACACTCCCCCTCCCACGCCAACGAGCACGGCGACACCAACCCCGACCAGCACCCCGATCCCGCTCCCGACCATTCTCGGCATCACGCCGGTAGCGCTGCCGCAGGGCTCCCCGGGCTTCGTCCTGAAGATCGTTGGCGGGAATTTCATCTCCGATACCCAGAGTGCACTCGAATCCCAGGCCCGCTGGAACGATGCCGACCGGGTCACCAGCTACATCAGCTCGACCCTCCTCTACGCAGATATCCCCGGGAGTGACCTCACCCAGGCAGGAGTGGCGAGCGTGACGGTGTTCAACCCCGAAGCTGGCACTTCGAATGCGGCGCCGTTCACTATCCTCTCCCCCACCCCCACGGCCACCCCCGTCACCTCTCCCACCCCGACCTCCACCCCCGCCGTCACTGCCACCCCAACGGCAACGCCCGTACCGCTCCCAACCCTGCTGGCGATCGCACCGGTCTCGGCACCGGTGGGCAGCTTCCAGGTGATCCTCGCCCTGACCGGCACGAATTTCCTGGTCCTTCCTCACCAGCCGGGAGCCTCCTCCGTCGTGCGCTGGAATGGGCAGAGCCTGACCACCCACCCCATCAGCAGCACCCTGCTCTACGGGGTGCTAAGCGCCGCCCAGCTCGATACGCCCGGCACCTTCAACGTCACGGTCTACAACCCCGGCATGGGCAGTTCCAACGCGCTCCCCTTTATCGTTGCCTCGGCTCCCCCCACCCCAACGGCAACCCCGCCTACCGGCCCCACTCCCACCGCAACGCCCGTGCTACCGCCGCTCCTCCAGAGTGCCCAGCCTCCCACGCTCCCTGCCGGTCCTGGCGGGGCAGCCATTCTGCTCGGGGGGCAGAACTTCGTTCCCCAGTCGGTCGCCCGCTGGAATGGTAGCCCCCGCACGACCCGCTTCGTCAACGCTGCTACCCTGGTCCTCGTCCTGGAAGCCGGCGACCTGAGCACCAGTGCCACCAGCGCCCAGCTCACCGTCGTCAACCCGGGAGGGCTGGTCTCGACCCCCTTGACCTACCCCATCCTCCAGCCTTCCCCCACTGCCACCCCCTCACCGACGCCGACGCTCCCTCCCAACCAGCCAACGCCAACTCCAACTGTCACTGCCACCCCGAACCCGTTACCCCAGGTGACAGGCTTCCAGCCGCCCAGCCTGACGGTCCGGCGCGGTGGCGCCAACGTGGTGATCCTGGGGAACGGGTTCCTGCCGAACTCGGTCGTAGAGGTCGACGGGCTGCCCCGCACCAGCCGCTACTTCGCCTCCAACGAGCTGATCGTCACCCTGGCCGCCGGCGACCTCAGCGCTCCCGGCACCCTCACGATCCAGGTCGTCAACCCCGGGCCGGGTGGAGGAACCTCGGCACCCACCTCCTATCCCGTGGTCGCCACCCCCCAACCGATCCTGCTTCCGCTCACCTTCCTCACGGCCACCCCCTGAGCGAGGGAGACGCCGCGCGCGCTACCCTTAACGCAGCCCCGCCAAGGGAACTAGTTTCCCTTGATATCCGTTGTATCAAGTAGAATCACAGAGGGGGGATCAATGAATCTCAATAAGCTTACTGAGAAGGCCCAGGAGGCGATCCTCTCTGCCCAGCGGCTGGCTGAGGAACGTCGTAACACTCAGCTCGAACCGGAGCATCTGCTCTTTGCCCTCGTGACCCAGCAGGACGGCGTCGTCCCCGCGGTGCTGGAGAAGCTCGGGGTCTCGCCACAGCAGGTGAGCGAGCGCTTGCGCACCGTCCTGGATGGGCTTGCCCGCGCGAGCGGGCCAACCCAGCTGTACGTCTCGCCGCGCTTTCGGCAGGTGTTTGAGGCCGCTCAGCAGGAGGCTGAGCGCCTGAAGGACGACTACGTCTCGACGGAGCACTTCCTGCTGGCCCTCGCCGATGCAAGCGCCCAGGGGCCGGGCAGCCAGCTGCTTCGCACGCTCGGGGTGACGCGCGACCGGATCTACCAGGCGCTCCAGGACGTGCGTGGTGGGCAGCGAGTGACCAGCCCCACGCCGGAGAGCACCTACCAGGCTCTGCTTCGCTACGGCCGCGACCTGACGGAGTTGGCCCGCCAGGGCAAGCTCGACCCCGTGATCGGGCGGGACGATGAGATCCGGCGCGTGATCCAGGTGCTCAGCCGGCGGACGAAGAACAACCCCGTGCTGATCGGGGAACCGGGCGTGGGCAAGACGGCGATCGTCGAAGGGCTCGCCCAGCGGAT
>JAILZB010000142.1 GCA_023512725.1 Chloroflexota bacterium
CCCCCGACCAGCACGAGGAGGATCGCCACCCCACCGAGCGCGCCCAGCCCGCCCAGGGTACTCAGCTGTTGTGCTCGTTGGGCCCGCGCGTCCGCAGCGGTCGCCTGGTTGGAGAGGAGCTGGCGCAGCTGTGCCGCTTGGGGAGCCGCCTGCAGGCGGTCGATCTCGCGGGCGCGAGCGAAATCGCCAACCAGGAGGAAGCGAAACTGATTGACGACCGCTGCCTCGTAGGCGGCTACGAGCGTCGTGAGGTCCTCCCAGGCGGTGGAGCCGCCGCTGAGCTGGTCCAGGCTGACCAGGATCTGGGTGAGGGCGTCGCGCCGAGCGGTGATGTCTGCTGCTAGGGCGGTCGTAAAGCGGTCCGAGCCGGTGTCACGGTCGTCCAGAGCCGCGAGCCGCAGGGTGGCCGCAAGCGCTTCGAACCGGGTCAGCTGATCCTCAAGTTCGCGCAGGCGTGCCACTGTCTGGCGGGCGACCTCGGCCTCGTAGGAAACCCGCGCCAGGGCGGCAGTCGCCACCCCGGCTACTGCCACGCTGAGCAGTACCAGCACCGTGGACCCGAACCAGCGGGGTCGGACGCAGGCGAGCCAAGCGAGCAAGGTACGCAGGAGAGCGTGCCCCCCAGAAGCACTGAGCCAACCACGCTGGCGGCAGGTAGGCTCAGGGTTGCTATCGGCTGCCGACCGTATTCTCTGTAGGCTGCCCGGCTTTCTTCCTCCGGCTGGACTGGGAGCCCCCACGGCACGCTCGGGCACGCGTGCGGCAGGAGCAGCCAGCACGACTTCCCGCGACAGGAAGCTCACCGGTCCGATATACTGGCCTGCGGGGTACTCATCCGGGCTGGTCCAGGGGGCAGCTGATGAGCAACCAGGAACTGCCCGCGCCACGCGAGGGAGCCGCCCCGGCGGAAGAGGTGGCTCCTGCCCTCACGCTTCAGGCCAGCCTCGAGCAGCAGCTGCTCTACGCGCGCGACCTGGCGCGCGCCTTTGCCGAGCTGGAGGCCAAAGAAGCCCAGCGGAAACGGCTGCTCGAGAAGGTGATCTCTGCCCAGGAAGACGAGCGCCGCCGGATCGCGGTGGACATCCACGATGAAGTGCTGCAGATGCTCGGCTTCAACCTGATGAAGATCGACCTGATCGAGCGGCTGTGGGAGAAGGGCGAGCATGCGAGTGCCCTCGAGCACCTACGCACCCTGCGGGACACGATCGAGTCGACGATTGCGCTCCTGCGCGAGATCATCGCTGAGCTGCGCCCCCCCTCGCTGGACTTCCAGGGGCTGCTCCCCACCCTGGATGAATACCTCAAGCGATTCAAGCGGGAGACGGGAATCGAAGTGGCCCTCAGCAGCCAGCTGGGGAAGCGCCAGTCGCCCACTGTCGAGACGCTCATCTACCGCCTGGTCCAGGAAGCGCTGGTGAACGTTCGCAAACACGCAGGTGCCAGCCGGGTGGTCGTGCGGTTGCAGGCGATCGACGACTGGATCCACGTTGAGGTGAGTGACGACGGGCGGGGCTTCGTGGTCGAAGAGGCGCTGCGGAACAGCCTCGCGCGGGGGAGTATTGGCCTGCACTCGATCATTGAACGGGCGAGCCTGGCGGGGGGGAGGTGCGAGATCGAGAGCGCTCCCGGCCAGGGCACCACCGTGCGGTTCCAGGTGCCCGCGAGCGCCTGAACGTCGCGCGGGAACCACCTGGCGGCTGGCACCGAGGAGGGCAATGGGACGCCGCCTGCTGGCACTCGTCCTCGTGCTGGCCCTGCTCGGGGTAGCTGCGGCGCCGGCCCTCGGCCAGCCGGTGCGCGCCCACCTCAAGACGCTGGTGCTGGTCAGCGCGCTGTTCCTTCCTTCCTCGCTGCGGCCGCTCAGCTTGTTCGCCGGCCCGCCTCGCCAGGAGCAGCTCCTGCTCCCTTCGGCAGCCGGACCGATCGTGACCGACCTCTTTCTGCCCGCTCCCCCACCACCACCCGAGCGCTGGCCAGCCCTCATTCTTGCCATGGGGGTGCGCACCGCGGAGGAAGACCGCCCGCTGATGGTCCGCTTTGCGACGATCCTCAGCCAACTGGGCTACGTGGTCTGCTGGCCCCGGTTGGAGCCGCTCGAACGCAGCGAATCCCAGCTTGAGCGACCGGCGACCTTCCTCACCGCTTTCCACTTCCTCGAACAGCGGCCAGAGGTCGACCCGGAGCGGATCTCCCTGGTCGGGATCTCGGTTGGTGCCTCGATCGCACTCGTGGCTGCCAGCGACCCCGCAATCGCCGAACGGGTGCGGCTGGTGTTCTCCTTCGCTGGCTACTACGACATCTTCGACTACCTGGAGGCGCTGGCGAGCGGGGTCTCGCGCCTGGACGGCCACACCGAGCGGTGGAGTGGCGAGGGAGCAGTGGGCCTAGCGCGGGAGGTACTTGCGAACATGGGAGCCCCAGAGGCGGCGCGGATCCTTGCGGAACCTGACTCGGCCCGCGAGCGGTTGGCTGCACTGCCACCCACGGAACGGGCTGCCCTCGCTGCCGTCAGCCCGTCGGCGGTGATTACGGGCGTGCGTGCCCCGGTCCTCATCCTCCACGACCGCGGCGACCACCTCGTGCATTTCTTCGAATCCGAGAAGCTGGAGCGGGCGCTACGCCCCCGTGGCCAGGTCGAGCTGGTGATCGTCGACCTGTTCCAGCACGTCCAACCGCGCCAGGCCACCGACCCGGCCACACTCGCTGAGCTGGCGCGACTCTATCGACTGCTTGTCACCGCCCTGGCCGAAACGTCCAGCCCACCAGCCCGGCCACCTGCCGCGGCGCCTATTCGAGCAGGCGACGCGCGATGATCTGGGCCTGGATCTCGTTGGTGCCCTCGAAGATCGGCAGCACCCGGGCATCCAGAAAGAGGCGGCTGACCGGCGTCTCTTCAGCGTAGCCCAGCCCACCGTGGATCTGGAGGGCGGTGTCGGCCACTTCCCAGGCGGCCCGGGTGGCAGCGAGCTTCGCCATGCCCGCCTCAAGGTCGCAACGCTGCCCGCTCTCCTTGCGCCGGGCCGCGGCGTAGGTGAGCTGCCGCGCCGCCTGGATCAGGACCGTCGCGCGGGCGAGCTTGGCGCGGATGCGGGGAAAGTGCCCGATCGGGCGCCCGAACTGGATCCGGGCCTGGGCGTAGCGCCAGGCTTCCTCGAAGGCGGCCTGGGCAACCCCGACCCCGCGGGCAGCCGTCTGGATGCGAGCGGATTCCATGGTGGCCATCAGGTGGCGAAAGCCCTGACCAGTCCGGCCGCCCAGGAGCCCGGCCGCGGGAACAAAGAAGCCATCGAAGGAGACATCATACTCTCGCAAGCCGCGATAGCCTAGGACGGGGATCTCACTCCCACTGATCCCCGGGTCGGGAAAGGGCGTGGTCTCATCACCGGGGGTTTTGGGGGCAAGAAAGAGCGAGAGCCCCCGGTGCCCCGGCTGGTCCGGGTCGGTGCGGGCAAGCAGCGTGAGCAGATTGGCGCGGGCTCCGTGGGTCATCCAGGTCTTCCGGCCGTAGATCCGCCAGCCCCCCTCCACGGGAATGGCACGAGTCTGTACGGCGGCGAGATCGGAGCCGGCATTCGGTTCGGTGAAGGCAGCGGTGGGCAAGGCCTCCGCCCGGGCCAGCCGGGGGAGCCAGTAGGCCTTCTGCTCCGGCAGCCCCCCGTGAAGGACCAGCTCGGCAGCAATCTCGCTGCGGGTACCGAGCGAGCCGACCCCGATCGCCCCGCGGGTTAGCTCTTCTGTCACGACCACCATCGCCAGCTTACCCAACCCAGACCCTCCATACTCCTCTGGCACCGTCAGGCCGAAGACGCCCAGATCCGCGAGCTCACGGATCAGCTCGGGGGGGACGAGGGCGTTATGGCGGTGAATGAAGGGAGCAAGCGGGGCAATCCGCTCGGTGGCGAAGCGCGCGAATTGGGCCTGGACGGCACTCAGCGCTTCATCCAGCCCGCGGCGCCCGAGGGTGCTGGTCGCCTCGATCTGGGCCACAATGGCATCATCCGCCGCCACGCCGCCCGCCCGGGCAAGGAAGGCGGGGAGCGGAGGCGCATCGAGGGCAGCCAACACCTCCGGCGTCAGCCCAAGCTCCGCCGCGGGTACCAGCTCGACGGCGCTGAGGGTGAGCCCCGTCCGGAGTTCAAGCGCTGTGCGTGCTACCCACGCTTCGGCAATCCGCCGTTCGAGGTCCTCCGGCCCGGCGGCGAGCCGGTCGGCCCAGGCGAGCAACTGGCGCCCCGCCTCGACCTGAAGCGCCAGCTGCGCCAGGCCATGTCCGGCAAGCTGGTGGGTGGTGAGCAGCGCTTCGTCGGGACGACCTTCCCGCTGGCAGCGGGCTGCCACGTGCTCACGCGCCCGCTCCAAGAGGCGCTCAAGCAGTGCCAGGGTCTGGTGTGCGGGGGAGCTGGTTGCAGGGTCAACCGAAGGCCGGACCATCTCGTTGCCTCGGGTGGGCAGGATGGTGCTATTCTGCCAGACGCCGCTCGCCCCCGCTATCCACCTTCAGCCGCGTACCACAAGCTGGTGGCCCCAGGGGTCTTGCACCCAGAACGCGTCTCCCTCCCACCGGAGTGCCACCCCGGCCTCGCTGAGGCGCCTGGCCAGGGCCTCGCGCGCGGTCGCCTCCGGGACCTGGAGGGTAAACCAGCGCAGCCCAGCCGTATCGCCTGGGGGCGGTGGCCCGTGCTCGCTGGTCCAGGTGTTCAGCCCGAGGTGATGATGATACGAGCCAGCAGCGAGAAACAGCGCTCCTGGCAGCTCAGCCGTGATCCGGAAGCCGATCCGGTCGACATACCAGCGGCGAGCCAGGGTGAGGTCTCCGACCTGGAGATGGAGATGCCCCACCCGGGTTTCGGGCGCGATCCCCTCCCAGGGGGCTTCCTCTGCAGCAGCCAGCACCCCCGGGAGGTCAAGGGGGTCGCTTGCCATCCGGAGGCGGCCATTCACCCTTGGCCACTGCTCGGGTGGCCGGTCGCAGGATAGCTCGAGGCCGTTCCGGTCGGGGTCGGCCAGATAGACGGCCTCGCTCACCAGGTGGTCAGCCGCACCTGCAAGCGGATAGCCCCGCTCGAGCAGATGACGCAGCAGGCGGCCGAGGTCGCGACGACTGGGCAAGAGCAGGGCGACATGGTAGAGGCCAGTCGTGCCGGGCGGTTTCGGGCGAGCGCCGGGGTGCTCGACGATCTCAAGCAGTGGCGCCCTGGCCGAGCCCAGGACGACCGCTCCTGCTCGCTCTTCCCAGCGGCGGAGACCAAGGATGTCTTCGTAGAAGGAGAGCGACCGCGCCAGGTCTGCCACCGTGAGGGCAACCGGGCCAATGCCGGTCGTCGCTGGAAGGGGAGGATGCTGAGCGAGAGAAGACATCAGGACCTCTGCAGCTTTGCGTTCATTGCTAATTTTCAGTAAGCTACTGTATCATGCGCAGGTTACATTGTCAAGCCGGGCCCGATAGGGGAGAATGAGCGTATGGTGCGTGAGCGTTCTGCCTTCTGCCCCTACTATCACCAGGCGGTCGAACTGGTTGGGAGCCGCTGGACCGGGGCCATCATCCGGGCGCTCCTGAGCGGGCTGACCCGGTTTGGGGAGCTGGCAGCGGCTATCCCCGGCATCAGCGATCGGATGCTCTCGGAGCGGCTCAAGCAGCTCGAGGCCGCGGGCATCGTGGTCCGGACGGTTTACCCCGAAACGCCGGTCCGGGTCGAATATCGGCTGACGCCGAAGGGGGAAGCGCTAGCGGATGTCGTCGCTGCCATTTCCGCCTGGGCCGAGCGCTGGCTCGCCCCCGCCGAGGAGGCAGCCGACAGTCGTCGGGCAGCCGGCTGAGTACCTTCGCCGGGCTCCCCCGCCTCACCGGCTATCCCACCGTGCCGAGTGACACCTGGCAGGCTGCTGTTGGCACGGCCGTGCTGCCCTCGGGGCTGGCGGGAGGGCAAGACGTCGGGCGCGGGACCTCGCCTTCGCCCGGGGAGCTGGCAGGGAGCTGTTCACGCTCACGGTCCACGGGGCTCGGGGGTGGTCGCGCGCTGCCCTCACCCTGCGCTACCCTTGGATGAGCCCGGGCCGCCAGCCGGGCCATTCCGACCAGACAGGAGGCACGGTGAGCGAAGTTGTTCGGATTTCCACCCGGATCCCGCGCGAGGAATGGGAGCGCTTCGCGGTGCAGTTCAGCGAGGCTCAACGAGGACGGATGGTGCAGGTCGAGTTCGTGGACCAGGAGGTTGGTGACGAGCCGCTCTCTGGTGGGATCGCGTTCTACAGCCTCGATTACGACCCCGTGAACAAGGGCGACAACATCATCCTCGCCTTCGGTAGCGAGCCCGACCTTCATTTTCATCTGATCGACAAGCCGGCCGACCTCTGGGTGGCCGAGGACGAGCAGGGAGTTGTCTGGGCGCTGGAAGTCGTCCACGAAGGCGGTGCGCGCACGATCCTCCGCTTCGGCAGCCCGGGCGTGATGGGGCCGCCGGCGAAAGCCGACCAGGCCTGAGGGCGCCTCAGTACTCGCGGAGGAGGGTGCCGAAGCCGCGCAGCTGGTCCATGATGCCGTTCGCCCGCAAGGCGTGCCAGAAGGTGGCGGCGTTGATGGCGATCACGGGTTTCTTGAGCCAGCGCTCGGCTTCGTCCGCCAGGCGCACCATCGAGAGGTTCGTCCCTACCTGGACGATCGCCTCGGTGTCTGGTTTGTTCACCTCGAGGATCGCCTGGCGGAGCCGGTCTTCGGTGACGTGGGCGATGGCGACCGCCGAGGGACACTTGAGCCCTTCCAGGGCGACGATGTCGTAGCCGCACTCGGTAAAGAAGCGCCGGACCTGCGCATCGCCCACCGGCTGGTAGGGCGTGATCACGCCGATCCGGCGCACCCCGAACAGTTCGAGGGCCCGCCGGCAGGCATCGGCGCCGGTAGAGACCTTTCGCTCGCTCCAGCGCTCGATCTTGCGGGTGAACTCTTCGTTACCCTCTTTCCCGCCCCAGAAGGTCTCGGCCGACATCCCCATCACCAGGTAATCGGGCTCGCAGGTCATCACTTCGCGCACGGTCTGCTCGATCGCCTCGCGGATCTGGACCAGCAGGTGTTCGAACTGTTCGTCGTTCCCCAGCCGCTGGTCGCGGATGTAGATCCGCCCGTAGTGGCAGGTCACCCCCGGGGGGGACATCATGTAGAACTCGGGCTCGACCACCGTGTTCGTGGAAGGGCCAAGCACGCCAAATTTCGCTCGGTAGCCCAGCACATCCGGCATCGCGTTCCTTCCGCTCGCAGGTCTTTGGCGCCAGCATAGCACAGCCCGCGGCCGCCTTCAGCGCAGCGGTCGTGCCGGCTCAACCTCTTCCACCGCGGGCATGGGGCGCCGCAGCCAGCTTCCCCACTGGAGCCAGCCGAGCGCGAGCCCACCCCACCAGATGACGATGGCGTAGGAGAGGGCCTGAAAGGCTGCGATGTAGGCGATCGCTTCACTCACGGAGTAGCCGAACGGCCCGAGCACCGTCACGGCGACGAACTGATAGACGCCCACATACCCCGGGGTTGAGGGCACCGCGCTCGCGAGCCCAAGTGCAGCAATCAGCAGGACTGCCTGAGGCACGCTCAGAGAGAGCTGGACCGCCTCGCTCACCTGGAGCGCGAAGAAGATATCGCAGGTCCAGATGGCGCCGGTCAGCAGGGCGAAGAGGAGCAATCGGCGCGGCTGGTTGAACGCCTGGATCCCGGCCTGGAACGCGTACGCCTGCTGGCGGAGCACAACCAGCAGCGCACCCGCCCGGCCACCGATCTGGTTCAGCGCCCCGAGGGAGAGGCGAAGCCGGGCAGCAAGGAGGAGCCCGCCCAGACCAAGCAGCACCACCAGCACCACCAGCGGCAGCGCCGAGTGCGCCCAGGGCGGCAGCCCTAGCCCAGCGAAGAGAACCAGCCCCACCGCGAGGAGGACGAGCACCGCCGCATCGACCACCCGCTCGACGAGGATGGTGGCCAGCGCAAACAGCCGGCTGATGCCGGCATACTGGCCGATCGCGAGCGCCCGGATGACATCCCCGGAGCGGGCGGGGAGAAAGTCGTTGCCGAGGTAGCCGACCATGGTCGTGGCCAGCACCTGGAGGGGAGGCGCCGAGCGGTCGGCCGAAAGGAGCACCTGCCAGCGAAGCCCGCGTAACAGGAACGAGCCCGTGAGCACCAGCAGCCCCTGAACGACCTCGGCCAGCACGGTCCGCCCGAGCACAGTGGTGAACTCATCCCACTGGAACGAACGCAAGGCGATGGCAAGGAGGGCGAGCGAGAGCCCCAGGGAAAGCAGCCCGGGCACCAGGCGCGAGCGGATGAGGCGAGGGACAGGGCGCAGCGCGGCACCTCCGCCAGGCGACTTCCGGCCTGGCCGGGACGGTCGAATGGTAGCGGCTGGCCCGCGCGGGCGCTACACGCCGCTCAATCGGGAAGCTGCTGGCGGACGGCGACGATGCGCTGGAGAACCGTCAGCGCGGCGCCTAGGGTAATGAGGACGAGCGCGAGCCGCCCCTGGCCGAGCAGCAGCCCGACTGCGAGGGTCACCACGCGGGCGGGACGGTCGAACAGCCCCGCCTCGCCACGCACCCCGAGCCCCTCGGCTCGGGCGCGGCTATAGCTGACGAGCAGACTGGTCGCACTGGCCAGGAACGCCCAGAGTGGCAGTCCGCTTTCCCCGTGGCGCGCACCCCGCCCCGCCAGGCCGAGAAAGAGCAGCCCCTCGGCCACACGGTCGAGGGTCGAGTCCAGGAAGGCGCCGAAGCGGCTTACCCGGCCGGTGGCACGCGCGAGCGCACCGTCGAGCAGGTCGAACGCGCTTGCCAGCAGGACGAGCACCCCGCCCAGCCGCACATTGCCGAAGGCGAGCACCGCAGCGACCGCACCGTTCAGCACGAGCCCGAGCAGCGTCAGCTGGTTGGGAGTAAGGGGGGTCGCCGCGAGCCAACGGATGAGGGGGGCGCTGAGGGGCGCGACCAGGGGACGGAGAGCGTTCACCGCCTCAGTCCGACGTACGGCGCGACCGCCGAGCCGAGCCGCCGTAGCCGGCTCCGCCGCGGTGGCGTGCTCTCGGCCGCCTTCCGACTAGCCTGAGCCGCCCGCTTGGCCAGCAAGACCCGCTCGTAGTAGGCTAGCACCCGTTGGGCTACCCGGTCCCAGCTATAGTCGCGCGCCTTCAGGCGCCCGTTCGCTGCGCACTCCTCGCGCAGGGCGGGGTCACGCAGGAGCTGGCAAAGGGCGGCGGCCAACGCATGTTCATCTTTCGGCGGTACCAACAGCCCCTCGACCCCATGGGTGATCACCCCCGCGAAGCCCCGAATGTTTGAGGCGACGATCGGTCGCCCCGAGGCCATCGCCTCCAGCAGCACGATCCCGAAGCTCTCATCGCCGATATTGGGCGCGCAGAAGACGGTCGCGGTTTGCAAGTAGCGCGGTTTCTCGCTCTCGCTGAGAGCGCCAACGAAGTGGACGTCGGCCAGGCCGCTGCGCCGTATCCAGGCTTCATAGCCCGCGCGGGCGCGGTCGCCTGGCCCAGCCACGACCAGCCGCGCTTCCGGAAGCTCCTGTTTGACCAGTCGGAAGGCGCGCAGGAGGTACCCCAACCCCTTGCGCCGCTCTTCCAGCCGACCGAGGAAGAGGACCGTCGGGCGGCCATCGGCAAACTCGGGAATTGGGGGGGCAGGAGTGGCAAACTGCTCGTAGT
>JAILZB010000143.1 GCA_023512725.1 Chloroflexota bacterium
CCCGTTGTAGCGCGGGCGATGACGCTTGATCAGGGTGCATTCGAGGATTAGCGCTTCCAGCTCACTGTCGGTGACGATGAACTCGAAATCGGCGACCCGCTCTACCATCTTGCGAACTTTCGGGGTCAGGCCGAGCGGTGAGCCAAAGTAGGAACGTAAGCGGCTCCGCAGATTGACCGCCTTCCCGACGTAGATGATCTCGCCCGTCGCGTCCTTCATGAGGTAGACGCCGGGACCGGTCGGCACCGCCTTGAGCTGGTGGTGGAAGCGTTCGTTGACGACCATGCTGGAGCAGTCCGGAGGGCAGTCCAATGTTCCGATTATACCTAGTTCACCCGGGGCGATCGCCTGCCCGGCCGGTGCTCTTCGCACTCGCATGTACTATGCTCACGGCACGACTCACCCGAGGAGGAGGCCCGTGACTACTATCCGCAAAGGCTACGTCGATACGCCCGCGGGGCAGGTGCACTACCGCACTCTGGGCACGGGCGAGCCGGTCGTGCTGCTCCACATGTCCCCTGCCTCCTCGGCGATGTGGGAACCCGCCCTGCCCCACCTGGCGGCGCGCGGGTATCAGGCTTTCGCGCTCGACACGCCGGGCTACGGCGACTCCTTCCGGCCGCTCGCACCACCCTCGCTCGAGGAGTACGCGGCCTACCTCCTTGCCGCTATCGACGGGTTAGGCCTCACCCGTTTCTTGCTCGTTGGTCACCACACCGGTGGCCTGATCGGCGCCGTCCTGGCCAGCCAGCAGCCGGAGCGGGTACGGAAGTTTGCCTGCTGGGGCTTCACCCTGATGGAGGAAAAACGGAAAGCCGAATTGCGCCAGCTGCCGCTCGCTAGCTACGACGAGGAGGGGGAAGCGCTCCTCGTGCGCTGGCGCAGCCGCCGCGCCCTGGCGGGCGAGCGGTGGACGCCCGCCCTAGGCATCCGCCAGCTGCTCGAAACGCTCCAGGCCGGCCGGGAACTCCCCTGGGGGTTCTGGGCGGTTGGCCAGGCCGACCACCTTGCGATCGCGCGCTCGCTGACGGTGCCGACGCTCGTCCTCTGCGGCGAGCGCGACACCCTCTGGGAGCAGAGCCAGCAAGCGGTCCATCTGATGCGCCAGGCACGCTTCCAACCGCTTCCGGGCTGCAGTCTGAATGTCGTCGATGAGGCACCGGAGGAGCTGGTAGCGGCACTGGTGGCATTCTTCCAGGAGCCAGCAGAAGGCTAAGCGTCCGTTGCCCGCCCGCAAAGCGCTCAGCTATACTTGCGGCGGTAGCCCTCCCCCAGCCCCGGGATGTAGCTCAGCCAGGTTAGAGCGCTGCGTTCGGGACGCAGAGGCCCCCAGTTCAAATCTGGGCATCCCGACCCTGTTCTTCCCCGGCAGTCCGGCGTCAGTCGTCGCTATGGGCGCGCGCTTCGAACCGCATCGTTCCCGGCGCCCAGTAGACCAGCACGGCAAAGCCGGCCCGCTGGCCGGGCAGTAAGGTCGGAGGTGCGACCGGGCCCACCCCCACGTTCACCAGTCTCCCCTCAGCATCCGAGAGCGCCACCGTGACGCGCACGTTCCGGACCGGCTGGGAGGCGGAGTTCACCACCGTACCTTCGACCCGGTAGTTGTCGGTCCGCAGCTTGACCCGCTCGACGAAGAAGCACGCGTGCTTTTCCGGGTCGCAGCCTGCGATGGTGTGGATCCGGTCCTGTTCAACTTCCTCGAAGGCGCCGCGGGCCTCCACTCCCTGAGCTCCATCCAGTGGCCAGACGCAGGCACTCGGCGCGCCTTTCACGGTGAGCGCCGCGAGCTGCAGGAACGGCAGTGGGTGGAGCACGGTCACGCGGAACGTCGAGCGCTCACCGGGTCGGAGATACGCGGCATCAGCAGCCGATTCGGCCTCCAGCACCGGCACGCCGGCAGAGTCCGTAAAGCGCGCCACGACCGCGGGCGCGAGCACCGTGCTGGTGCTGGCATTCGCAATCTCCCCACGACCCAGAGCACCTGGTCCTGGAAAGCCTCCAGCGGACGACGCTGACCCCCGCGACCCCCTCCACCACCGTCAGCTGCCAGCCAGGCGCGAGTAGGGAAGGCCAGCAGCAGACTACTCGCCAGGCTGAGGAACAGGGCACGCCACTGCATCATGCCTCCCTGAGGCGCCAGTCACCTTCCCCCTGGTCGCCCCGTCCTCACATTGTGGCGAGGGTGGCCGTCTCGCCCGGGGAGTTTCGCGCTTAGCTGAGGGGTCGGCCGCTGAGGGCGCGCCAGATGAGGTTGAGGGCCGCATACCCTGCCCAGCGGCGGACGTCGGCGGGGGTGCTGGAACGGGTCAGCGTCTGGCTGAAGCTGCCATCATCGACCAGGGCGAGTGCGATCGTTCCCGGGGCCACTGCCGCGACCGGCTCTGGGCCGGCAACACCACTGATGCCGATCCCCACCTCCGCCTGGAACTGCTGACGCGCTCGCTCGGCCAGCACAACGGCCGTCTCGGCTGCGCCAGGGGGGCCAGCAGCCTGCGCCCAGGCGACCGTTGGCCCCGCAGCAACCAGCCCGCCGGCAAAGCGAGCAGCCAGCGTGGGCGTCTGGACCAAGGTGGCGCTCAGCCCACCGGCGGTGAGGGCATCGGCCAGGGCGAAGCGACGCGCTCCAAGGAAGCGCGCGATCACCGCCCCGATTGTCTCGTCATCTACTCCGTAGACATCCGCCTCGACGGCTGGCCGCACCTGGCGCTCGAACGCAGCAAGCAGCGCGGCCGCTTCTTCCTGGCTGGCCGCTTTGGCCGAGAGCCGCAGATGGATACCATCGGCCTTGGCGTAGGTCGCAATGGTCGGGTTGGTCGACTTCAACCAGGGGCGGACCGCTTCCTCCACTGCCGATTCCCCCTTGCCGAGGATCTTGAGCGTGCGGGTGAGGAGCACCCCGGTGGCGCCACGCTCACGCAGGCGCGGGACGACTTCCTGCTCCCACATCCGCTCCATCTCGTGGGGAACCCCCGGCAGTGCCACGGCGATCCCGCCGCTCGGCAGCTCGACCCACCAGCCGGGAGCAGTGCCCAGCGGGTTCGGTAACGGTCGGGCCGAGGGGATGAGCTGTGCCTGGACGAGGTTGCGCGCTGGCATCGGCAGGTTACGGCGCTGCCAGAAGGCGCGCTGGGCGGCTTCGAGCTCGGGGTCGAGAGCGAGCTCTTCACCCAGTGCGCGTGCGATCGCGTCGCGGGTCAGGTCGTCCTCGGTCGGGCCGAGGCCCCCTGTGAAGATGGTGAGATCTGAGCGGGCAAAGGCGCGCGCTGCTCCCTCGCTCAGGCGCTCCAGGTTATCTCCGATCGCCGAGATGTAGTAGAGGTCGATCCCAAGCCGGGCAAGCTGCTGGGCCAGATAGACCGCATTGGTATCGACGATCATCCCCAGCAACAGCTCCGTCCCCACCGAGATAATCTCTGCTCGCATGGTCAGCGCCCCTCGTTGGCCGCCAGGGCCGCCTTAAGCTGGTCGATCGGAGCCATCGCCGTGGGGTCGACGCCACGCAGGGCCGCGAGATAGTAGCTCACCCAATCGCCCAGGTGGACGAGTTCAAGCTGGTCGGCCAGGAGCGACTGCCCAGCTGCTGCCCGCCGGCGGTGGCGCACACCGGCTTCGGTGAGAAGCGCCGCGGTCGCTGCCTCGCGCCAACGCAGCCGTTCCGGCAGGAGGGGGGAAGAGAGAAACAGCACCCGCGCCTGGCGCGCTACCGGCCGCGGCAGGCCGAGCCCGACGATCGCGTTGTGGTCCATCTCGGGAAGCATCTCGACTGTCGCCCAGCCCTTCGCGTTCTCGTTTAGCTGCCCCTTCCAGCGCCAGGCTACCGGCACAAGATGACGACTACCGACGAAGACCGGGAGCCCCCGCGCCAGCCAGCGGGCCAGTTGCTTGGCCTCATTGCGCCGCGTGGGGGTCTCGGGCAGCCAGGTCGCACGCCGCACCTGGAGGGCGGCCACCGCGGCGCGGAGTTCACCGTCGCGGTCGGCCACCAGGCCGAGGCGGCCAAGAACTCGCAGGAGGGGCAGGAAGAGATGCGCAAGGGCCGCGCGGGGTCGGGCCTGGTAGGCGATCGGGATCACCACCCCGCCGGCTGCGCGCGTGAGTTCGGCAAGGCGGCCGCCCGTGGTCAGGGCAAGGGGGGTGGCCCCAGCCGCGAGAGCAGCCGTCAGCGCCTGCAGCGTCTCCTCGGTCGTGCCGGAGTAGCTGACGCCGATGGCAAGGGTACCCGGGCCGACCCAGGCAGGTGCGTGGTAGTCCCGCACCACCACCAGGGGCACGCGGGCATCCTTCTCGCTGAGCGCCCGCACCAGGTCCGCCCCGATGGCCGAGCCTCCCATCCCAAAGATCACCACCTGGCGGAACGGCACTGCTGGCACAGGCAAAGGGAGGGTCCCGGCGCGCTCCCAGGCGAGCAGGCACTGGGCGGGGAACTCGCGGATCTTCTCCTCCATCGCCTCGGGGTCATGGGCGCGCAGGCGGACGAGGTCGTCAAGCATCGGGCTCCTAGCCAAAGCGCAGGGTATCGCGAGGGATCACCCGCTCCGGCCAGACCCGGATCCCTCGGTCCAGCCGATTGCCGGGCTCCACCACGACCCTGGCACCGAGGATCGCCCGGTAGGCCTGGCACTCGACCCGGCAGTCGTTGGCGATGATGCATTCGCTGACGATCGCCCCCTCCCCGACCTGGACCCGTTCCCAGAGGATCGACTCGGCGACGTGAGCGTTTGCCCCGATGACCGAATCGGCACCGATGACGGTCGGCCCGCTGACCACCGCCCCCGGCCCGATCCGGACCCGGTCGCCCAGCGCCACCGGGCCGATCAGGGTCGCGGAGGGGTCGATCTGGCAGCCGTCGCCTGCCCAGAGGCCATCCCCATGGGGGTTCCCGAGATGGTCACCCAGGCGACCGGCCAGCAGGTCGGCGTGGACCTGGCGGTACTTCTCGGGGGTGCCGATGTCGATCCAGTAGGCATCGGTTGGAAAGGCGAACACCCGCTCGCCGGCGGCAACGAGCTCCGGGAAGAGCTGGCGCTCGAACATCCAGTACTGGCCGGCCGGCACCCGTTCGAGCACCGCTGGCTCGATGAGATACGTTCCGGCGTTGATATAGTGGCTGCGCACCTCGTCGGGGCGCGGCTTCTCGACGAACCGCTGGACCCTCCCCTCGGCATCGAACTCGACCACGCCATACTGGGTCGGGTCGTCCACCGGCGTGAGCGCGATCGACACCACCGCTTGTGCCCGTCGGTGCGCTGCCAGCATCGCGGCGAGGTCGAGGTCGGTCAGAATGTCGCCGTTGAAGACGAAGCAGGTATCAGTGAGGTAACCGGCCGCGTGCTTGACAGCACCAGCCGTGCCAAGGGGCGCCTCCTCCACCGAGTAGGCAAGGTTCACACCCAGCGCCCCCCCATCGCCGAGCCGCTCACGGATCTTGTCCGGGAGGTAGCCAAGGGCGAGGATGATCTCGCGCACGCCGTACCCGCTCATCCAGCGGACCATCCGCTCGAGGAACGGGCGGTTGACGATCGGGACGACCGGCTTGGGGAGGTGCAGGGTAAGCGGGCGCAAGCGCGTCCCTTCGCCACCGACCAGGACCACGCCCTTCATTGTCGCTCCGAAAGGCGGAATTGCTGCCGCCAGTAGTTGAGCGTGTCGCGCAAGGTCTGCTCGATCGGGATCTCGGGGTGCCAGCCGGTCTCGCGCTGGACCTTGCGGGGGTCGCAGAGGACGACGGGCGTATCGGCTGGTCGGAGCAGCACCGGGTCGACCTCGACCGTGATAGAGCAGTACGCCAGGGAGAGCAGCATCTCCAGTAAGTCTCCGATCCGGTACGCCTGCCCCCGCCCGAGATTGTATGCCTCACCGGGTCGCCCGCGGGTGGCGAGGACGTGATACCCACGGACGATATCGCGGACATCGGTCACATCGCGCTCGGCAGCGAGGTTGCCAACGCGGACGACCGGGGGCTGATGACCGGCCTCGATCGCCGCGATCTGGCGGGCGAAGCTGGCGACCGCAAAGTCGGGGCGCTGGCCGGGGCCGATGTGCATGAAGGGGCGCACGCGGACGGTCGGTAGGCCGTGGCTGGCACCATACTGGAGCGCGACGAACTCCTGGGCAACCTTGCTGGTGGCATAAGGATTGAGTGGACGGAAGGGGGCATCCTCCCCGAGGGGCTGCTCCTCGGGCCGCGTGAGGCCGAACATCTCGTTCGAGCCCACCACCAGCACGACGGGCGTGATCCCAGCCGCGAGCAGGGAATCGAGCAGCAGGATAGTCGTTTCGACGTTGGCGCGGAAGGTGCCGGCAGGGTCTCGCCAGGAGTGCGCAACGGAGGGCTGCCCCGCGAGATGGTAAACCTGGGTTGGACGCACCGCAGCCACCAGCGCCCGCACTGCCACGCCGTCTAGCAGGTCGACCGGCCGCCAGTCCACGGCGGGCTCAGCTCCCGGGGTGGTCCCCGGCTTATACACCCCGATCACCGGCTCGCCCGCTGCGAGCAGCTGGCGGACCAGGTAGGTACCAACGAAGCCGGCCGCGCCGGTCACCAGCGCGCTCAGGGCTGCTCCGTAGGCTAGCCAACAGCAGCTACGCCGGCTTCCGCGCGTAGCTGCTCGGCCTTCTCGGTGTTCTCCCAGGGTGCATCGATGTCGGTGCGACCGAAGTGGCCGTAAGCCGCCGTCTTACGGTAGATCGGCCGACGGAGGTTGAGGTCACGGATGATGGCGCCCGGGCGGAGGTCGAAGTGCTTGCGGACGAGCTCCGCAATCGTTTCGTCCGGCACTCGGCCGGTCCCGAACGTCTCGACGAAGATCGAGAGCGGCCGGGCCACCCCGATGGCGTACGCCAGCTGGATCTCGCAGCGGTCAGCGAGGCCCGCAGCGACAATGTTCTTCGCGACCCAGCGAGCGGCGTAGGCGGCCGAGCGGTCGACCTTGGTGGGGTCCTTCCCTGAGAAGGCGCCCCCGCCGTGGCGTGCCATCCCGCCGTACGTATCGACCATGATCTTACGCCCGGTCAGGCCGGCATCACCCATCGGGCCGCCGACCGCGAACTTGCCGGTCGCGTTGATGTAGTACTTCGTTGCCGAGTCGAGCAGCTCGCTCGGCACACAGGCCTCGATCACCTGCTCGCGGATATCCAGGGCAAGCTGTTCCCGCGAGATATCCGGATGGTGCTGGGCTGCAATCACGATCGCATCGACCCGGGCGGGCTTCCCGTAGCGGTATTCGACGGTAACCTGGGACTTGCCATCCGGCCGCAGGTAGGGCAACTGGCCCGAACGGCGGACTTCGGCGAGGCGACGCACCAGGCGGTGGGCCAGAGCGATCGGCAGCGGCATCAGCTCAGGCGTTTCGTTGCAAGCAAAGCCGACCATCATCCCTTGGTCGCCGGCGCCGTAGCGTTCGGCATCATCGGCCACCTGGCCCCCCCGGACTTCAAGCGCGGCATCTACTCCCTGGGCGATATCGGGCGATTGGCTGCCGATCGCCACGATCACGCCGCAGGTCCGCGCGTCGAAGCCGAATTCGGCGTTGGTATAGCCAATCTCGGCCACCGTCCGGCGCACAATCTCGGGGTAGTTGACAACCGCACGTGAGGTGATCTCACCCATCACCACGATCAGGCCGGTGGTCGTCGCCGTTTCGCACGCCACTCGCGCTGTCGGATCCTGTTCGAGATGGGCGTCCAGGATCGCGTCCGAGATCTGGTCGCACATCTTGTCGGGGTGCCCTTCGGTCACCGACTCCGAAGTAAAGAACAGCTGGGGCGAACGCATGAAAGTGGTACCGGCCATATCATTCATGAAAAGGTCTACCTCCGGGGTTCTCCAGGCGGAAGGCCTGCGGCCTCGGCTCTAGCCCCGAAGCTTAGCGGCTGTTGCGGAGCGCGGCAAGAGACCTGCCCCATGGATGTTATACTTGATCATCTGGCAGTGGCCGGGGTCCTATCCGCTGGCTCGACGCGCTGAGTTCCGAGGTGCACGCCCATGCCCATCGTGGAAATTCTCCCGACTCGTGGTGTGCCCGTGCGGGTCTGGGCCTCCGACCTTGACCCAGCGACCCGCCAGCAATTGATCCAGCTTGCGGAATCTGGCCTGGCGATCGAAGCGGTCGCGGCGATGCCCGATGCCCACTACGGCAAGGGGGCGACCGTCGGTTCGGTGTTCGTTGGCGAGCGAGCAGTCTGCCCGAACGCCGTGGGGGTGGATATCGGCTGTGGGATGGCGGCCGTACCGCTCCTTGGCATCACGGCCTCCGAACTCAGCCGCCCCACGCTCGAAGCTATCCACCGCCGAATCAAGCAGGTCGTCCCGACCGGCTTCGGCATGCACCCCGTCCCGGTCGATGACCCGATCTTCGATGATACCGCCTGCACACCCTGGCTGCGACGCCAGTTGAGCAGTGAGATCCGGCGTCAGTTGGGCACGCTCGGGGGCGGCAACCACTTTATCGAAATCGTGCGCGACGAGCAGGAGACGGTCTGGATCATGTTGCACTCCGGCAGCCGCCGGATCGGCAAGCTCGTCGCCGAGCATTACCAGGAGTTGGCCGAGCGTCAGACGCGCCAGCGCGGTGAGACGCCACCCAACCGGGACCTTGCCTCCTTGCTGATCGCGAGCGAGGAGGGGCAGCAGTATCTCGCCGACATGAGCTGGTGCCAGCGCTATGCCCTTGCCAACCGCCAGCACATGCTCCAGGCGGTGGCCGGCGTTATCCGGAGCCTGACTGGCGCGCAGCCCGACTGGTCTCGTGCGATCAATATTCACCACAACTACTGTGCCCGCGAGCGGGTGGTGCTGGCGGACGGCTCCGAGCGCGACCTCTGGGTGACGCGCAAAGGCGCCACCAGCGCGCGCCGGGGCCAGCTCGGCCTGATCCCGGGCTCGATGGGGGTCGGGTCCTTCATCGTGCGAGGGCTCGGCAACCCCCTCTCGTTCCAGTCCTGCTCCCATGGTGCCGGGCGACGGCTTTCGCGCGGGGCAGCCATCCGCCAGATCCCCCAGGAAGAGTTCGAGCGCGCCATGCGCGGCATCGTGGCGGAGACGGTGCCCGAGCTGCGCGACGAAGCGCCCCAGGCCTATAAGGACCTCACCCAGGTGATGCAGAACCAGGCTGACCTCGTTGAACCGGTCAGCCGGCTCCTTCCCCTCCTGAACGTCAAGGGGGTCGAGAGCGACCGCTACCGCACGGTGCTCAAGCGGGAGCGCGCCCTGAAGAGCGCCACCGCCGAGATCGAAGAGCTCACGGTCTAGGCAGCTCCCCCTGGCTGGGCGGGCGCTCACCTCAGGCGGCGTGAGCCCGGATGAAGGCAAGGACCCGTTCCCAGGCGTCAGCCGATTCGCGGGCGTACTGCTCGTAGGCACGGTCGAAGAAGCTGTGGGGCGCCCCGGGGTAGACCACGATCTCGTGGTCGATCCCCGCCTCCTGGAGGGCCTGGCGCAGCTCCTCGACCGCCTCGGGCGGAATGCCTGGGTCGTTGCCGGCCATCAGCGCCAGGATCGGGGCAGTCATCTCCTTCGCGCGGGCAGCTGGGCCAGGGGAGCCGTCGCGCCCGGCTCCCGGGCGACCGTAGAAGCCGATCGCTCCTGCCAGCCCGTGGCCATTCGCCGCTTGGAGCCAGGACTGGGCACCACCAAAGCAGAATCC
>JAILZB010000144.1 GCA_023512725.1 Chloroflexota bacterium
GCGGAGGCGATTGCAGAGGCGCTCCAGGCGGCGGGGGTGCCAAGCGCGCCGGTCCTGGACATCGCGGCCGCCACCACCGACCCGCAGCTCTGCGCCTGGGGGTTCGGCACCCTGCTCGACCACCCGGTTGCCGGCGCCACCCCGTATGACCCCCCGCCGTACCGGCTGGTGAGCTGCCCCCCGCGCTTGACCCCGGCGCCGCTCCTCGGCCAGCACACCGAGAGCGTGCTTAGCGAGGTGCTCGGCCTGGAACCGGCGGAGATCGCTGCGCTCACCGAGGTGGGCGCACTCCTGTGAGGAGAGGAGATGAGTGAGGGACGGCTTAGCTTCGCACACGCGCAACAGGTGATTGCCGCCGCGGCCGCGCGCGCCCGTGAGATTGGGGTGCCGATGAGCATCTGCCTAGTCGACACCGGCGGGCAGCTCGTCGCTTGCGCCCGCATGGATGGTGCACCCTGGGCCACCGTGCGGATCGCCCAAGCGGTGGCGGAGACGACCGCGGCCTACCGGCTGCCTGGCCTTGCGCTCAAGCCGTTCGCCAATGAGCTTTGGGTCACCAGTCTCCGGGTAGCGGGGGGAATGCCTCCGATCCCGGCCGAGGGGGGGATCCCGATCTTCCTCGACGGCGAGTTCTGCGGTGCTCTCGGCGTAAGTGGCGGGAGTGGGACCCAGGACCGCGAGTGCGCCGTGGCTGGCTTGGCAGCGATTGGGGCACAATCGGCATAAGGGGAGCTACCGTTGCGGTGCCGCTGATCCTCGCTAACCTGGTATGCCAGAGACCAGGGCTCAGTCGGTACGTTGAGCCCCCTCCAGTGCAGCGAGCAGCTCCGCTACCGTGGTGACGGCGTTGCCGAACCGTCGGACGACGATCCCGGCGGCAACGTTCGCGAGCTGGGCTGCGGGCAGGACGTCGCTTCCCGCTGCGAGCGCGAGGGCGAGGACGGCGATTACCGTATCACCCGCTCCGACCGCGTCGAACACCTCACTGCGATTGGCAGCGGGAAAGGCGGCAAAGCCCTGCGGTCCCCGCGCCGCGATCCCGGCAGCACCGCGGGTGATGACCAGCGCTTGCGCCCCCAGCGCCTCGCGCAGCTCGGCAGTGGCGCGGGCGAAGTCCTCATCGGTGAGGAGGGGACGCTGGAGGGTCGCTTCGGCGTCCGGCCGGTTGGAGCGCACGAGGGTGTAGCCCCGGAACCGCCAGAGATCGCCCTGCGAGTCGACGGCGAGCGGCACCTGATGCTGCGCGGCGAGCGCCGCGAGCGCGGCGATCGTCTCGGCCGTCAGGACGCCCGCCCGGTAGTCGGAGACGAGCACGACGTCAACGCTGGGAATGAGGCGCTCGACCGCCGCGAGCAGGGCGGCCTGCAGCGGTGGCGCGAGCGGTGCCCGCGTGCCCCGGTCGATTCGGACGAGCTGCTGCATCACGCGGAGTTCGGCATCCGCGACAACCCGGGTCTTGACACTCGTTGGACGATGGGGGTCGACCAGCAGGCCGGAGGTGTCGATGCCAGCCGCGGTGAGCGAACACCGGAGTTCTTCTCCCGCCGGGTCGTCCCCGATCACGCCCACCAGGGACGCGGTGCTACCGAGGGCGTGGATATTGCGGGCCGGGTTGGCAGCTGCTCCGGGCACCACTTCTCGGCGCTGGAAGGCCAGCACCGGCACGGGAGCCTCACGCGAGAGCCGCTCCGGCCGGCCGATCAGGTATTCATCCAGGCAAACATCGCCGACGACCAGCACCCGGTGCCCGGGCAGGCAGGTGGCGAGCTGACGGAGCACATCCCTCATCGCAGGCGGCTGGCGGCCAGTGCCGCGCCCAGGGCAACGAAGAGCAGGCTGATCGGGTCGAGGAGCGCGGCCGGGGCGAGTCGCCCGAGGGTGGCAAGCACCAGCTCCACCGGCGCGCCGACAACGAGCAACATCCCCGCCAGAGGAAGCAGCCGGCTGATACCGAAGGCGAGCACCACACTTGCCGCGGCAATGGCCATCAAGCCGGGACCTCGCTTCCGGTTGACCGCGAGCGCGATCAGTTCACCACAGCCGAAGCCCAGAAAGAGCACGATCCAGAGGGTGAAGAATCCTGCCCCCAGCCCAAAGCGGGTGGCCAGCCCCCAGAGGATACCAAAGCCAAGGGCAAGCGCCAGGCCAACCGCCGCTGCGCGCAGGTGCATAGCCGCATCGACTTCATACGTTGGCAGCCGCCGCAGGCGGGCGCAGGTCCGGCAGCGGGTTCCGACCGGGGTGTAGACCAGGCAGCGCGGGCAGATTGGGGTGCCGCAACGCCCGCAGCGAAGGTAGGTCTCCGTCTCCGGGTGGGTGGCACAGCGCAGCGGTGCGCTCGGGGTGTCCATCATGGCCGCACCGCCGCCCGGATGGGGAGGCGCGGAGCGACCGCCGCAATCACCTGCTCGGCGGACAGGTCGCGCATGCAACGGTGATGACCGAGCGGGCATTCCGCCGGATAGGTCGCGTCGTAGCAGGGGCTACAGGGCAGGGCGAGCCGCACGACTGCTCCCCAACGGGGACCACTGATGCGCGGATCGCTGGGACCATGGAGCGCGACAACGGGCGTTCCGAGCGCCTCGGCAAGGTGGAGCGGGCCGCTATCACCGCTGACGACGAGGGATGCCAGGGCGAGCACGCCGAGGAGCGTGGGGAGCGAGGTACGTCCCACCAGGTCCAGGGGAGGGTGTTGAGTGGCCGCGAGAACCGGCGTAGCCAGGGAGCGCTCGCTGCTCGTTCCCACCAGCGCCACGGCGACCCCCTGCGTTTGTAACCAGTCTGCCAGCGCTGCCCAGCCGGTTGGCGTCCAGCGCTTGGCCGCGCCCGCGACCGCACCCGGGCTGAGAACGACTAGCGGACGACCATCCCAGCCCGCGTTCACCAGCACCGCCCGCGCTGCTGCCCGGTCGGCGGGGGTGACCTGCAGGTCTGGTGCTGGCGGGGGTAGGCGCCCACCCGCCTGCTGGGCCAGGCGGAGGCACCAGGCGACCTCATGCTGCACCGGTCGATAGCGCCGCCCGCTGAGGCGGTGGGAATACGCACCGGGGAACCCCTCGCCGCGATAGCCGACCCGCCACGGGGCAGCCGAGGCGATCGCGAAGACGCTTGCCCAGACCCCGAACAGGCCGACGACGAGGTCAAAGCGCTCGGTGCGAATGGTGTGCAGGGTTGCGAACAGGGCCCGCCAGCTGGCGGCCGCGAACGGCCGCCCAGAGGGCCGCAGGGCATCGGGGTCGAAGGTCAGGACGCGGTCGACAGCAGGGCAACGCGCTGCAATGGGCGCCGCAGCCGGCCGGACGAGGAACACGATCTCGGCCGCCGGATAGCCCGCGCGAAGAGCGCGCACCGCCGGGAGCGAGAGCGCAACATCCCCCAGCAGGTCAAGCCGGATGACGAGCAGCTTGCGCACCTCCCCGACTGGGCACTGGAACGGTCGTTGCCCCCACGCGATCAGCGCTGCCAGCGGCGCAAGCGCCGCGAGCCCTAGGCGGATCGCCTGACGGCGGAGCCAGCGCCGCAGGATCAGGCGGTTCATCGGGCTGCCACCGGGAGGACGTGGGCCACAGCAGCCGCCACTCGCGCCAGCGGGATCTCCTGGATGCACGGGTGGTCCGGGAGGGCACGTTCCGGCCAATCGAGGCGGTTACAAGGAGCGCACGGAAAGCCGGAAGCAACCACAACGCTGTGCGGGTCGGCCCAGGGGCCGAAGGCGCGCGGGTCGACCGGCCCGTACAGCCGCACCGTCGGGATGCCGAGCGCGGAGGCCAGGTGGAGCATGCCCGAATCGGGCCCGATGACCACGCTGGCGCGTTGGAGGATTGCCGCGCACTCCGCCAGCGAGAGCCCCACTGCCTGGGTGACTGGCGGTGGGCAAGCAGCGGCTGTCTCCGCGACGAGCGACCGCTCGCTCGCACTGCCCGTGATGACGACCGCCAGGCCGTACTGCTCAGCGAGCAGCTGAGCCAGGGCACCGAAGCGCTCCGGCCGCCAGCGCTTGACCGGCGCCCCTGCGCCAGGGTGGAAGACGGCGTAGCGAGGCGGAAGGGCAAGCGGGGGCACAGCAGCGGGAAGTTGCAAGCGCGGTCGGTCGGGGGGTCGGGGTGGCGGCACGCCGCCCGCGAGGCGAATGAGCTGGTCGATGAGGCGGCTGTTCTGGAGGGTCTCGTGCCGACCGGGCCGGTAGGGTAAGGCGTGGGAGAGGAACGGCCGCGTCTCGGGCTGGTCGTAGCCGAGCCGGAGCGGCACACCGGCCAGGCAGGTCAGCAACGCACCCCACCAGTGGTCGAACCGCAGGATGACCGCGGCATCATACTGCTGCTGACGGACCTGACGGGCGGCGGCCAGGAGCAGACGGTAGGGCGCCAGGAGGTGCGGCTTGGGGGCCCGCTCGAAGGCGGGGAATGGCAGCGTGCGCACTACGACCCCGGGCACGGCCGCGGCCAGTTCCGCCGCCCATGGGCCAACCCAGAGATCGATGGCGAGGTCGGGCAGGGCCGCGCGCAGCCGCGCGATCGCGGGGGTGGCCAGCACCAAGTCCCCTAGGTGATCCGGCCGGACGAGCGCGACGCGCCGGACCGGCCGCCGGGGCAGCGGGCGAAAGCGGAGGAGGGCGCCAAGCAGGCGCAGGCCCCGCCGACGCCAGCGCGCGCGTGGGGACCCGAGGGCGGTGTTCACGGCCCAATTGTAGCGGCCACGCTTGGCCCCCCAGCCAGCGGTTGACGCCACTTCTAGCGGACGCCTATAGTCCGTGACGGGCGGGGCGACTGCCTCAGCCGGAGGCATCCACGACCTATGGCCTCATTCTTTGCACGCCCCTGGGCGGCCGCCCGGAGCGCGGCGCGGTTCCGCCAGATCGCAAACATCCTGGCGCGCCACGGATTTGGCTTCATCCTCGACTCCTCCGGCCTCCAGCCCTGGCCCCTGCGGCTGTTCCGCCGGCAGGGCCACCCCTATAGCGCGCCGGAGCGGCTTCGCCTGGTGATCGAAGAGATCGGGCCGACCGCGATCAAGCTCGGCCAGGTGCTTTCTACCCGGCCGGATATCGTCCCGCCAGAGCTGCTGCAGGAGCTGATCAAGCTGCAGGATACGGTGCCTCCCTTCCCCTTCGAAGGCGTGGAGCAGACGATCCGCGAGGAATTCGGGCATGAGCTGGGGACGATCTTCTGCGAGTTCGATCCGACGCCAGTCGCTGCGGCCTCGCTCGCCCAGGTGCACCGAGCACGCTTGGTCCGGGGGGATGAGGTCGCCGTCAAAGTCCAGCGGCCGGGGATTGTGCCCCTCATCGAGACCGATATCGACATTGCTCTGCGGGTGGCGGCCATCCTGGAGCGGCGGACCGAATGGGCACGTGCCTACAACCTGACCGAGACGATTGAGCAGTTCGCGCGCACCATCCGCGAGGAACTGGACTTCACTGCCGAAGCCCGCAACATCGAGCTGTTCCGCCGCACCTTTGCTGGCCAGCCGGGCGTCGTCTTCCCGCGCGTGATCTGGGAGTACACCACCCGCCGGGTGCTGACCATGCACTGGGTGGGTGGCTACAAGATCACCGACTTCGCGGCGCTCGCGGCAGCCGGGATCGATCGGCACGCCCTGGCCCACCGCTTTGCCGAGGTAATCCTGGAACAGGTGCTGATCCATGGCTTTTTCCACGCCGACCCCCACCCCGGGAATGTGCTCGTCACGCCGGACGGCCGGATCGCGTTCCTCGACTTCGGGATGGTCGGCTACCTCGACGAGTCGCTTAAAGAGGAGCTGGTGCAGCTGGTGCTGGCGCTGGTCCGCCGGGATACGAGCGAGATCACCCGGGAGCTGCTCGATATCGGAGTCATCCACGAGCCGATCGACTTTCGGCGCTTTCGCTCGGACCTCGCCCGCCTGCTGCGCCGGTATTACAACGTCCCGCTGCGCCAGATCCCGGTGGGGGACGTGATCCAGGACACGCTCCAGCTTGCCTACCGCTACCACCTGCAGCTGCCAGCCGACCTCGCCTTGTTGGGGCGAGCGATGTCGACGATGGAGGGAGTAGCCCTTACCCTTGACCCTGAGATCTCGATCGTGTCGGTCGCGGAGCCGTTCGGGCGGCGGCTGCTGGCACAGCGGGTTGGCCTTTGGCAAAGCTGGGAGCAGTTGCAGCAGGCGGCGGTCGAGTACCTGAGCCTCGCCCGCCTGATCCCGCGTCGGGTCGAGAGCCTCCTTTCCCTCGCGGAGAAGGGCGAACTCCGGATCACGACTGTCCCGGCACTCTCCCGCACCGACTCCAGCCTCCTCGACCTGGCCAACCGCGTGGTGCTCGCCCTGATCGTGGTCGCCGGGATCATCTCCTCGGTGTTCTTGCTCTCGTTCGATAGCCGCCCGCTCCTAAACTATGTCGGGGCGGGGATGCTGCTCTTTACGGCCATCCTGGCAGCCTGGCTTGCGCTCCTGACCCTGCGGAGTTAGCGCTCAGCCAAGCAAACTCCCGTTATACTTCATCCCGCGAAGCTGTCATCCCCCAGGAGTTCTATGCTGTCGCGTTGGGTCAGCCTGCGCTCCCCGCTTACCGTTGGTATTCTGGGCAACCTGGTGTTACGCGTTGCCTCCAACGCGACCGGCATCATGCTGGCGCTCTATCTCCGCCACATCGACCAGACGCTCTATCCCATCTCGGCGGTCGAGGTCGGCTTCTTCGCGGTGACGTTCTACCTGGCGGAGCTGACGCTGGCGCCGGTCTTTGGCATGCTCTCCGACCGCTGGGGCCGGCGCGTATTCATGATCCTGGGGGCACTGTTCGGCCTCGTCGCTGTGATCATGACCGGCCTCACGACCGTGCTGCTCATCCTGCTCTTCACCCGGCTGCTAGAAGGGCTCTCCACCGCGAGTTCAGCACCGGCGATCCTGGGGCTCCTTTCCAGCGAGACGGAGGAGAGTGAAGCCATCCGCGGCCGGGCGATGGCGTTCTTCGAGGTCGCCACGGTGATCGGGATCGCCGGTGGTGCGACTCTGGGCGGGTATCTCTGGCAGTGGCTGGGTGCACCGGGCTTCTTTGTGGTCGCAGGGATCTACGCGCTCAGCATCCTTGTCTTCCTCTTCATCCGTGAGCGTCCGGCTATCCCCCACCCTCATCACGCCAGCCCGCGCCGCTTCCTGCGGCTGGTCACGACCCCCCAGGTGCTCCGCTTCGCCCCGGCCTGGTTGGCGATGAACGCAATCGTCGGGATCTGGTTCGCCCACGGGGTGTTCCAGTTCGCCAAGCGTCGCGACCCGCACCAGTTTCTCAGTGGCCTCACCGGGGATGTGGTTGGCACCGCCTTCGGCCTGTTCGGGCTCTTCTTCCTCGTCGGCTGCATCATCTGGGGCTATCTCTACGCCCGCTGGAGCCGGCCGACGATCATGCTGATCGCGCTTGCCGGGCTGTTCGTGGATATCGGCGTGCTGTTCCTGCTCAACCGGTTCGGGCAGCTTGGGTCGCCGCTGCTGCCGGTGCTGCTCGTTCTGCTCTTCCTGCCCGTGCTGGTCTGGAGCGGTTTCACGCCGGCGGCGCTTGGCTATCTGGCAGAGATTGCCGAGAGCTTCCCCGAGGAGCGGGGGACCATTATGGGCTTTTATTCGATCTTTCTCGGCGGCGGGCAGTTGCTCGGTGGGTTGCTCGGGGGGCCATTCGCCGATGCCCGGGGGGTGGAGGGGCTGATCCTGCTCACCTTCTTGCTCGCGCTTGCCGCCCTGGTGACAGTCCTCCTCCTCCGCCAACAACCAGCAGCACTGCGTCAGCCCGCCCTGGATGCCCTCCCGGCCCAGAGCCCGCCAGCGTCTTGAGCCGGCCCCGCCGCTCTGCTATAGGTTCGCGCGATGTTCAGCCGGGTTGCGGGGATACGCACGAGCTTCCAGGAGGCGGGCACCGGGCCGGCCGTCGTTCTGCTCCACGGCTGGGGAGGGGATAGCCGTTCCTTCTGGCCAGTGTACCAGGCGCTCGCCGCGGGCTTTCACGTGCTGGCGCCTGACCTGCCGGGCTTCGGGCGCAGCGCACTCCCCCCAACCGCCTGGGGGGTGAGCGACTATGCCGAGCACCTTCGTCAGTGGTTGGACGAGCGTGGCCTGGAGCGGATAGCCCTGGTTGGGCACTCGTTCGGTGGCCGGGTCGCGATCGTGTTCGCAGCGCGCTGGCCGGAGCGTGTTACAAAGCTCGTGCTGGTCGCCAGTGCGGGGATCCGCCCTCGCCGAACGCCGCTCTACTACCTGAAAGTGTGTACCGCCCGCCTGGGACGCCGTCTGCTCGCCCTGTCCGCCTTCGCGCGCACCCGCCCACGCTTGGAGCGCTGGCTCTACACCGCGCTTGGTGCTACCGATTACCAGCAGGCAGGCCCCCTGCGCTCGACCCTCGTACGGGTGGTGAATGAAGACCTCCGCCCGCTGCTTCCTACCATCATGGCCCCGACCCTGCTTATCTGGGGTGATCGGGATGCCGCGACGCCGCTCGCCGACGGCCGGACGATGTCCCGCCTGATCCCGAATGCCCGCCTCATCGTCTACCCCGGCGCCGGGCACTTTGCTTATCTCGAGCGGACCGACCAGTTCATCCGAGACCTGCGCGCCTTTCTGGGTGCTCCGTGAGCCTGAGAGACCTGACGCTCGCGCTCGCCCTCGCCGGCTGGGTACCCTTCTGGACCGCCCGCCTCATCCGTCGCCTGCACATCTTCCAGCTGGAAGAGTATTTGGGCGGGCGCTTCCTCCGCTGGTGGCTTGCTGACCTACCACGTTCGCTTCCCGGCTGGCTTCGCCTGGCGGTAGCGAGCCTGATCGCGCTGGCGGTGCTGACCCTGGCCGATGCCCCTCCCTGGCTGGCGGAGCTCGCCCTCGCCGGCTGGGGGGTGCTCTTCGGCTTCGCGTTCCTGCGGCGGCGGCCGGTTGCCGCCAAAAAACCGCTAGTCTGGACAGCGCGGGCGCGCCGGTTGATCGGGTTGACGCTCATCCTCGCCGCGCTTGTCGTGGCGCTTGTGCTCACCCCGGGGGTGCTGCCAACGGTTGGGCGCCCCGGCGGGCTGCTGCTCACGCTTGGGCTGCTGCTGGCCTTCGATGGCCCGCTCCTGGTTGCCGCGAACGCCCTCGCGCAGCCGTTCGAGGCCTCGCTGCGCGCCTTCTACCGCTGGCGGGCAAGGCGACGGCTGCGCCAGGTGGCGCCGTTCGTCATCGGGGTGACGGGCAGCTATGGCAAGACGTCGACCAAAGAGATCACTGCGACCCTCCTTGCCGCCCAGGCGCCCACCCTCAAGCCGCCAGGCTCCTACAACACCCTGATGGGCATCTGCCTGACGATCAACCGCTGGCTCGCGCCGCAGCACCGCTTCTTCGTCGTCGAGATGGGGGCCTATGGTCGGGGGGATATCCGCGCGCTCTGCCAGCTCGTCCGGCCGCGGGTCGGCGTCCTGACGGCGATCGGGCCGGAGC
>JAILZB010000145.1 GCA_023512725.1 Chloroflexota bacterium
GGGTTCAGGTAGTTGCCCTGACCCGCCACGGCACCGCTCATCTGGACGACCACGCCACCGTTGAAGCCGTTCGGCACCCCTGCCACATTGCCCAAGTAGACCGTCACCGAGCCATTGGGCGCCAGCGAGATCGGCTGGCTAAAGACCAGGTTGCCGTTCGCGTCGTAGTAGGAGGCGGTGCCCGTCGAGCCAGCGCCGGTGGTATCGACAATCTGCCAGCCACTGGTGAAGCCTGCTACTCCCTTGGACTGCTGCGGCAGGTACAGCTTGGTCGATGCCTGGGAGGACGGGACCAGGTTCATCGCGCCCGACGAGAAGATGCCACCACCAGCCGTAGTCGCCAGGTTAGCAATCCCGACCAGCTGGACCGACGGGTTTCCCGGTGCAATCGAGATGATGCCGGTCCCGTTGAAGTTGTTTGGCACCTCGGGCACGTTGCCCAGGTAGAGGATGAGGGTGCCGTTCGCGACAATCGGCCGGTCCACCGAGACGTCAACCGGGTTTCCACTTGCGCTGCCAACGAACCGGAAGCGGACCGCGCTGGCAGTGGCCGTCTGGTTCACCAGGGTGAAGCCGCTTGTGAAGCCAAAGTACGACTTGGTGACCTGCGGCGCATAGAGGGTCGTCCCGGGGGTCCGGGTGCCATTGTAGCTCAAGAGCGAGGTGTTATCGGCCGGCGAGTAGTTGGCAACCGCTGCCACCGGCTGGTCCGCTGTAATCGTGGCCGAGCCAGCAAACCCGTTCAGGGTATTGAAGTCAGTCGAGGAGAAGGTGCTCGTCCCGCCGGTGGTGGTACCAGTGCGCAGGTTGAGGTACCAGGTCTCATTGGCGGGAAGACTGGTGTTCGTGAGGGTCACGATCGGCGTGCTCGAGCCCGCAGGGTAGAAGGCAACCTGGACGTTGGTGGCCGTCGCCGACCCGGCATTCTGGATCGCAATGAACGAGGAATAGGACCCTGCCGCCGGGAACGCCCGCGAGAGGACGTACGGCAGCACCACTGAAGTCCCCGTGTCCGTCGCGCTCACGCCGCTGAAGCTCCCTGCCACCGCCGGGCTCGCGCCGGGGCAGCTCACCTGCTGAACGAGGGCATTGAGCGCCTGGTCGGAGTTGGTCGTCACCGCGTACTGCCCATCCGGCACACCCGAGAGGATGTTCGGCAGATAGTACGACTTCGAGCTGTTTGGATTGATGTTGTCGCTGATGCTGGCATCGGGCGGGCCACCAGGATTGGTGCGGCCGACGCGGTAGAAGTTCATCGTGATGGTGGCGCCCGCGCTGGTGTTCGTGTTCTGGAGCTGGATCCCGCTGCACAGCGCCGGACCTGCACCCTGCGCCTCCGCGGCGGGGACCTCTCCGCCCCGCACGGCGACCATGGCTGGCAAGAGCAGCGCTGCCGCGATCGCGATCCTGAAGATATTCCTCACCTGCATCCCTCCCTGGCCTGAGATCTCTACGCACTGCGAAGCCGGGGTCCAGCTTGGCAGTATAAGCGTTTGTTCGCTGGGCTGCAATCCCCCGTTGGGACCTGCTTGGCCTTCACTGCGCCTGCGGAGAAGGCGGGGGTTTCCCTGACTTCAGTTAGCCACCTCCCTGGCCCGCTGAGGATGCCGTCGCCTCACTGGCCGGCCATCCCCTTAACGTGCGTGCCCGCCGTTTCGTTGCGTACACGCCGACGGTCCACCAGATCCCTACGGCCAGCACGTCGCCGCAGATCATCCAGAAGCGCGAGGCGACTGCCAGCGCGGCGGCTACGGGCAACGGAACCAGGCTGGCGAGCATCAGCATCAGCACGCCCTCGCGTACCCCCAGCCCCTGCGGCACCCCCGGCGCGACGAGGCCCACC
This sequence comes from Chloroflexota bacterium, assembly GCA_023512725.1. Lineage (GTDB taxonomy): Bacteria > Chloroflexota > Dehalococcoidia > SpSt-223 > SpSt-223 > JANWZD01. Next base: position 1,844 of record JAILZB010000145.1, read on the forward strand.
ACCACGGCGAGCGACCAGGCCCCCGCCGCCGCTGGCAGGAGGACAGGCTCCAGCGGGTAGAGCGCGCTCAGCAGCAGCCCAAACGCCAGCCCGATCGCCACCCAGATGAGGAGCGAGCAACCGAGATACGCCCCCAGCTCGCGCCAGCCGAGGACAACCCCCCTGCCAGACCGCGCTGCCAGCCGGCGGTCGAGGCCGGCCAGGACCGGTGGGGAAATGAGCGCCAGCACCACCAGCGCTCCCCCCGCGGCAATCGGCACGGGGACGGGAACCGGTGCGCCGACCGCTCCGGAGAGCAGGTAGGTCAGCAGGCCACTCGCGACTGCCAGCCCGAGGTCGATGGCCGTCGCCGTCCAGACCCGCCGCTGGCCCAGGCCATAGCGCCCGCCAAGGTACGCCCGCGCGACCAGGTTCCAGACTGCACCGGGGAGATAGCGCGCCAGGTTGCTGGAAAGGTAGACCCAGGCGATCTCCCGCCGCGAGCGCGCGGTCGCTCCCAGCCGCCGGAGCATTCCCGCCCAGACGAGCGCCCAGAGGAGCAGCGCTGCCACCAGGACCCCCAGCGAGAGGGCGAGGGGCAGGGGTGCAAGCTGCCAGCGCTCGGCCCGCACCTGGTCCCAACGCTGCCAGAGGGCCAGCAGCACCCCGAGCATAAGCACGAGCGCCAGCCCCCCTTGCACGCGCACCAGCCAGCGCGGCGGCACCCCGCTCACCGCCGCGGCTCCCGGCAGACGGCCACCAGGGTCGGCTGCTCCGCCACCTGCTCACGCTGGAAGACGACATCCTCGAGGTTAATGTCGGCTCGGATCGTCGCCTGGACGAGGGGAAGCGCCCGCACCCGGAGCGGCCGCGGGAGGATGGGTTTAACGACCGGCGCCAGCAGGCGCACAACCCGGCGGAGGGGATGGCGCTCGTAGAGCGGGACCGCTTGCCCCCACAGCTCGACCCGGGCGAAGTAGCGTGCCAGGAGGGTGGCCAGCTCGGCCGGACGGTACTCTCGCCGGTGCTCCGGCCAGCACGCGCCAGGGGTGGGGGAACTGCGCAGCCGGTTCGGCGTGGTCAGGACGAAGACCCCCTCCGCCTTCAGCACCCGCCCCACCTCGGCCAGATAGCGCTCCGGGTGGGCCAGGTGCTCGATCACTTCTACCGAGATGACCCCGTCCAGGCACGCATCTGCAAGCGCTAACTGCTCAGCATCCATCGCTGCGTAGGCCGGGCCGGGAAAGTAGCGACGGGCAAAGGCCAGCGCGCCGACATCTGCATCGACGGCGAGGACGCGTCGCTCGCCCGCGAGGGCGGCGGCGCCTTCCCCCGCTCCACACCCGAGGTCGAGCACGCGGCCAGTCGGAACGCGTGCGGCAAAGAACCGGTAGCGCGCCAATGCTTCGACCCGTAAGGGGCGGAGGATCGCCTCGCCCGGCACCAGCCGCACGCCAGTAAAGGGCTGGGTCATCCTGCAACTCCCACCCTGCCGGGACTGAGAACCTGTTCGTACAGCTGGACCCAGCGCGCCGCGGCATCCTCCCAGCGGAACGCCCGCGCCCGCTCCTGCCCAGCGGCCTGAAGCTGGGCCCGCCGCGCCGGGTCGGCAAGGAGGGCAGCGATCACCTCTGCCCATGCCTGGGGCAGCTGAGGCGGGTCCACCAGCACCCCAGCTGACCCTACTACCTCCGGGGTCGCCGAGGCTGCTGCCGCTACCACGGGCGCGCCACAGGCCATCGCTTCGAGGCAGGTGATGCCGAACCCCTCGTTGAGCGAGGGAGCCAGGTAGAGGGTGCTTCCAGCATAGAGGGCGGGCAGCTCGCTATCGGGCACGGGGCCAAGGTAGCGCACGGCATCCGCCAGCCCGTGCTGAGCGATGGTGGCGACGATCGCGCTACCGTCACTCTGGGGGTAGCGCGGCCCAGCGAGCACGAGGGGGGGAACCGCCACGCCAGCAGCACGCAGGAGGCGGAGCGCTTCCAGCAGGACCCCCACATTCTTCCAGCGCGCCAGGATACCAACTGCGAGCAGGTACCGCTCGGGGAGGTCGTGGCGGGCGCGGAGGGCTGCAACCGCTGCTGGCGAGGGGGCAAGAAAGCGACTCGCGCAGGGGATCACGATGACCCGCTCCGGCGGCACCCCCAGCGTGCGCACGATCTCGCCGGCCGCATGCTGCGAGAGCGTTGTCACCAGTTGCGCCCGCCGGGCCATCCGGGGCTGGAGCGTGCGCCAGTACCAGACCGCCATCCGACTGTGGAGTTCCGGCCGGCTGAGGGTGGTCGTATCGAAAATGGTCAACAGGTAGGGCGCCGGCACGAAGGAGGCTTGCGCCTTCGTGAAATGCACCAGGTCAGCGCGCAGATACCCGGCGAGGAGCGGGAAGAGCGCCTGAGCCACCAGCCGGGCTGCCAGCCCTTTGCGGACCGGCACCACTACCTGGCGCAGGGTGGGGAAGCGCGCCAGCGCTGGCTCGGCTGCCGAGAGGACGACGGTGAACTCCCAGGAAGGGCGCTGCTCCGGCAGGCGGATGAGCGGCTCCAGCACGGCCGTGCGGGCACCACCAGGCTGGTCGATGCCGAGGGCGTCGACCAGGAGGCGCGGCACTAGCGCTTCTCCGCCACGGCGAAGATATCGTTGGCGAGCAGCGTACGCAAGAGCGGCGGCCGGGCCAGCAGCGTCGCAAGCCGTCCGCCGGTCAGCGGCTCCAGCCAGACGTCCACCACCGGAAAGCCAGCCTCACGCAGGGTCCGGCGCAGGCGGCGGGGCGTCTGGATGTTGACATGGGTCTCGCCACGATACCAGCGCTGGCGCGGGTCCTTCGGTAACCGCTGCCCAGCCAGACGAGCGAGCAGGCGGTAGAGCGGATAGCCCCAGCGGTAGTAATCGGCGTTGGGCATGGTGTGGACCACGAGCCGCCCCCGCGGGCGCAGCACCCGCCGCACCTCGCGAAAGGCCGCCAGCAGCTCCTCCGGGTAAAGGTGTTCCACCAGGTCCAGCATCAGCACGGTATCGAAGCTCTCGTCACGGTAGGGCAGGGCAGTGGCTGTTGCTGCCTCCAGCTGGGGTGCGCGCGCACCCTGGCCGCGTAGTTCGCGCGCGATGAAGAGGGCATCGCGCGAGAAGTCTGCCCCGTGGGCGTCGACCCCCGCGCGGGCAAGGTGCCAGACAACTTCGCCGCGGCCGCAGCCGAGGTCGAGAACGCGTTGGCCGGGCGAGCAGTCGACTAGCTCCAGGGTAAAAGCCAACCGCGGGGAGAGCGCTTCGCCCCCGCTCGCAACAAACTCGGCGGCCCCCTCCATGTGATCCAGGTAATAGGCACGGTCGTAGACCCGCGGGGGAATGCTTCGCTGCCGGCTCACCGGTCTTCTTCCTCCTGCTGATTCCACCAGCGCGAGCACCCTCCGGGCGACGGCATCCCAGGTGAGCCGCTCCTCGACCGTGCGCCGCGCCGCCGCTCCTAGCGCCTGCCGGCGGGCCGGGTCGCGGGCGAGCGCGATCATCGCCTCGGCGAGCGCCACCGGGTCGCCGGGCGGCACCAGCACCCCATTCTGTCCGTTCTCGACCACCAGTGCCACGCCGCCGATGTCGCTGGCCACCACGGCCACCCCACACCCCATTGCCTCCAGCAGCACGGTCGGCAACCCATCCACGTTCCCAGCATTGTCGCGCCGCGAGGGGAGCACGAAGAGATCGGCCTCCGCCAGAAAGCGCGGGGTCTCATCCCAGGGCAGCGCGCCGAGCAGTTCCACCCCGCTCGTCGCTGCCTGGACGAGCACCGGACGCAGCGGTCCCTCGCCTCCCAGCCGCAGTCGCGCGCCTGGCACCGCAGCGGCTACCCGTGGCCAGGCGGCAAGCAGCACGTCGAACCCTTTTTTGGCTACCAGCCGGCCGAGGGCCACCACCGTGAACGGCCCCTCAGGACGCGGCCGTGGGCGGAAGACGGCGGGGTCCGCCCCCCAGGGGAGCAAGGCGATATCCTCTCGGCCGCTCAGTGCCCGCGCCACGGCTCCGAGTTCCGGGCTGCAGGCCGTCACGACAGTTGCCTGACGTAGCACCCACCCCGCAACCAGGCCAAAGAGCCGGACCCGTCGGGCGAGAAAGATATCCGACCCGTGCAGGCTGATCACCAGTGGCACCCGCAGCAGGCGGCTGACGAGCGCAGCGAGCAGCCCGTTCGGCAACACCCAATGGGCGTGCAGCAGCTCTGCCCCCTGACGGACCGCCGTGACGAGCAGGGTGACTAGCCCCGCCGCCAAAAACAGCGGGAGGAGCACGAGGGCAAGCAGTCGCAGCCGCTCGTCGTTCTCGAGGGCACGGGCATGCCCCAACACGTGCCAGTGCGCGGGCCAGACGTAGCGAAAGCGCACCACCCGCAGGTTCGGCTCCGGCGGGGTCGGCCGGACGGCAACGTCGTAGGGCGCGACCACGGTTACCTGGTGCCCCTGGCGTGCCAGCGCGCGAGCGAGCGATTGGACGAACGGCGCCGCCCCATCGCCCGGGTACCGCGGGTAGGAACTCGCGAAGGTGACGATCCGCATCCTGCTCGCCTCCCTCAACGGGCGCGGCGCACCACCACGTCAGCAACCAGACCCAGGGCGAAGATCTGAAGGGCGGTCAGGACGATCATCAAGGTGCCCGGGGTCACATGCCAGTTGTAGCGGTAGAGGTCGAGCAGCAGCTTGAGGAAGCCTGCCGTCCCCAGAACCAGACTGATCGGCAGGAAGACCCGCAGCGGATTGAAATAGGTGGTCATCCGCAGCACCTGGATCAGGTAGTGGTAGCTATCGCGGATGGGGTGGAATTTCGAACGCCCAACCCGTGGCTGGTACTCGATCGGCTGGTAGCGCACCTCGTAGCCATTACAGAGGAAGGCGAGGGTCAGGGTGCTAACGCAGGAGAACCCGCGCGGCAGCAGGTCGAGGTAGCGGAGGGCGACCTCGCGGCGAAAGGCCCGGTAGCCGGAATTTAAGTCCGGGATCTCCGTTTCCGCCAGGTAGCTGGCCAGGCGGCGAATGAACCACTTGGCGGGCGCGCGCAGCAACTTGTGGCTCCCCTGCTCGCTGGTGCGCGCCCCCACCACCTGGTCCGCATCCCCCAGCGCGCGGACGAGCTCGGCGATCCGGTGATTGGGGTAGGTACCGTCGGCATCGGTCCAGACGACGATCTCTCCCCGCGCGGCAAGGGTGCCGGTCTTGCGGGCTGCCCCCGCTCCGCGGTTCACCCGGTGCCGGATCAGGCGGATCCCAGCGTAACGGGCAGCGATTGCGGCAGTGGCATCGTTCGAGCCGTCATCGACCACGATCAGTTCGAATGGGATCCCGGCCTCGCGCAGCCCCTGCTGGATCCGCTCGATCTCAAAGGCGATCGAGCGTTCTTCGTTGTAGGCGGCGAGCACCACGCTCACAAGCGGCTGGTCGGTCTCGCGAGGAAGCGGGGGGACGACGGTCGCCGTTTCCACGCCCCGGAGTATAGCTACTCCCTCGCGCTACCGGATCCTCGCTGGGGAACGCTTTTGCCCCGCGTGGACCGTCGTGAGCAGGCCCCTGGGGATTGACGGACCGCCCCCCGAGGATGTATCTGCAGCTGCATATTCTGGTGCCAGCCAGCTCACCGTGAAGGAGGGAAGATGAATGCCGTTCGCCATGCCGAGATGCCCTGGGAAGAGTGGCGCCCTGGAGTGCTGACCCGCGTCTGGATGGCTGCGCCCTTCGGCGCCCGTCAGATGCACGCCATCGAGCAGCTGGTCGACCCCGGGCTGGGCGCGCCCCGCCACTGGCACTACGCTGAAGAGCACCTGACCATCCTGGAAGGGCGCGCCGAAGTCTTCGTGGAAGAAGAAGTGGAAGTGTTCGAGCGTGGTGCGACCGTGCTCTTCCCTTCCCGCAGTTGGCACGGCTTCCGCAACGTCGGGGATGGCCGGCTCCACGTGCTGGGGGTCTTCTCCTGGCCCGTGCACGAGACCTTCTTCGAGAACGCCCCGCCCGGGGTCGCTATCCGCGAGTACGACGCCGTCGATGGGGGGACGCGCCGGCGCCTCATCCCCGAGTACCTGTGAGCACCAGCCCCATGAGCCCTTCTCCCACCGCCGACGACCGCGCAGCAGCCCTGCACCGGGCTGCCATCGTTATCAACGGGCTCTGCCAGGGCGGCGAAACGCTGGAGCAGATCGTCACGAGCGCCCTTGCCGGCGGGGTGACTGCTACCAACTTGACCGTTGCCGTCAGCGAGGGGTTCGCTGAAGCTGCTCGAGCCATCGAGGCCGTCTTCAGCGGGGTTGAACAGCTCCAGGCTCAGTACCCCGTCCGGGTCGCCACCAGCGTGGAGGAGATCCTCGCGGCGAAGCAGGCAGGTGGCACCGCTCTCGTGATCGGCTTTCAAGATGCCACCCCGCTGGAAGGGCGGCTCGAGCACCTGCGGCTCTTCTCCCGCCTCGGCCTGCGCATCCTGCAGCTGACCTACCAGCGCCGCAACCTGCTCGGCGATGGTTGCGGCGAGCCAGCCGATGCTGGCCTCAGCCTCTTCGGTCAGGCGGTGATCGCGGAGGCGAACCGGCTCGGGGTGCTGATCGACCTCTCCCACGTCGGGTACCGCAGCACCATGGAAGCAATCGAGGCCTCGCGTGCCCCCGTGACCTTCTCCCACGTCAATCTCTACCGCCGCAATCCCATCCCCCGGAACAAGCGTGACGACCAGATCGTCGCCCTGGCCCGCAAAGGTGGGGTGGTCGGGATCAATGCGATCAGCCGCTTGCTCTCGCCCCACGGCCGAACGCACGGGGCAACCCTCGCCGAGTACCTCGACCAGATCGACGAGGTGGTGCGATTGGTCGGCATTGAGCACGTCGGGATTGGGCTCGATATCTATGAGGGGCTCACCCCAGCAGGGTTCGAGCGCCGGAAGCAGACCTTCCTGGCTACCTTCCCCGAACTGCAAGTCGGTGGCGACTTCCCCCTCGAGACCTACTGGGTGACCGGACTCTCCTCCGCCGCTCAGCTCCCGAGCCTGACCGCCTCCCTGCTCGACCGCGGCTACGGAGAGGCGGAGGTCCGCGCGGTGCTGGGAGAGAACTTCCTCCGTCTGTTCCGCGCCGCCTGGCAGCCCACTTGACCACACCCCGCCGGCGGACCCCGCGGTACGGGCGCGCAACTGCTAGCGCTCCGCCCGCGCGCTGCGCTACTGTGTCGGCGCGAGGATCCCCCATGGCCCGCCCGCTGGCTCAGGTCAGCTACCTCTATCTCGACCGGCCGGGAGGACGCGTCACCCTCGAGGTGAGCGCCTATCCCGCCAGCTATCGCTGCGTCGTCACCCTCAACGGTGCACCGACACGGGCAACGCGGCGACGCTCGCTCGCGGCTGCCCTGCGCTGGGGGCTGGATACCGCCGCCTGGCAGGTCGAGCTGCTCGGCCTCGCCCCACCCGCCATCCCGCTCGACCTCGTCTGGGAAGAGGTCCGCCTTCGGCTGGCCGCCTGAGCCTCCCGCTCACCACCAGCCGCCGAGCATCTGGCGATGGGTCGACCAGACACACGTCTGCGCCCCCAGAAACCACGGTCCC
>JAILZB010000146.1 GCA_023512725.1 Chloroflexota bacterium
GTACACCCCCGCGCTCTTGGACCGCCGGGTGCGTCAGGCGCTCAACTACGCCATCGACCGCGACACGATTATCAAGACGCTCTTCCGCGGGTTTGCCAAGCCGCAGAACCAGATCGCGCTGCCGGATACTCCGCCGGCTGACCCGACTATTCCCCCGATCCCGTACGATGTGGGGCTGGCGAAGCGGCTCCTGGCGGAGGCGGGGTATCCGAACGGGTTCCGGATCACCAACCCGATCGATTACCAGAGCGTCGGCCTGAACGGCGCCGTAATGCTGGCGGTCCAGGATGCCTGGCGCCAGATCGGCGTCGAGGTGGGGCTGAACATCGTCGATAATGCCGTCTGGACCGACAAGATGTACGCGCGCAACAATGCGACGCGGAACGAGCTGACCCAGTCGAGCGGGCAGGACAATAATGGTCTGCTGCTGTACTACCGCGGCTTTATTACCTGCAACAACCCGCCGCCGCGGATTATCTGGTGTGTCCCGGAGTTCGACTACTTCATGGATCAGGCGTACGCTGAGCCGGATACCAAGCGGCGGATCGCGCTGATCCGCGCGGCGGTGCGGGCGCATACGGCCGAGTGGCCGTATATCTATTTGCTAGCAGCACCGACCTACGTGGTCGGTGGACCGAAGGTGCGAGCGATGAACGTGGAGACGCTGACGTTCTGGCGCCCTGACACCGTCTACAAAGTCGAGTAACGAGGCACGGCATGGAGCAGCAAGAGGAGATTGTGCTGGCGGAGCAGGTGCCCGCCTGGGATGCCGAGACGGAAATCGCCATCGTCGGGGCAGGGGGCTGTGGGGTCACGGCGGCCCTGGCCGCTGGCGAGCGTGGAGCGAGCGTGTTGCTGCTGGAGCGCTTCCGCCGGCCGGTTGCCAACACCGCACGGAGTGGCGGCATGATCCCGGCTGCGGGCACGCGGCTCCAGCGAGCAGCCGGGATCGACGAGACGCCGGAGCAGTTCGCCGAGAACATTCTGGCCAAGAATGGCCGCCAGTCGGATCCGGAGCTTACCCTCCACCTCGCTCGCACGGCTCCCCAGCTCGTGGAATGGCTGATTGACCGGCACGGGGTGCGGCTGGAGCTGGTGACGGACTTCCTCTACCCAGGCCACTGGACATATCGGATGCACAGTCCCCCGGAGCGTACAGGGGCAGCACTCCTTGCCGACCTGAAGCGAGCGGCGCGGGCGCTCCCGTCCGTCCAGGAGATTGACGAGGTGCGGGTGGAGGCACTGGTTGCCGATCGCGAGGGGACGGTCGTTGGCGTGGTGGTGAACAGCACCCGACGGGAGTACGTCCGAGCCAGGAAGGTGGTGCTGGCCTGCAACGGCTTTGGCGCTCACGCCGAGATGGTCCGCCAGTACTGCCCGGAGGCGGCGAACGCACTCTACTTCGGTGGACCCGGCTCGACGGGCGAGGGGATCCGCTGGGGGATGGCACTCGGGGCGGCCGTGGCGTTCATGGACTCCTACCAGTTGCATGCCACCGTGGCGTTTCCGGGGGAGATCCTGGTCTCGTACTCGATCACGATGGCAGGAGGCTTCCACGTCAACCAGGAGGGCGAGCGGTTTGCCGATGAAACCCGGGGCTATTCGGAGCACGCTCTCGACGTGCTCAAGCAGCCAGGCGGGACGGTGGTGCTCGTCTACGATGAGCGGCTGCACCGGCTGGGGCTGAGCTTCCCCGACTATCGTGCCTGCGTTGAGGCACAGTTGGTGCGCTCAGCGCCGGACCTCGCTTCCCTGGCCATCGCCTTTCGCTTGCCCGCCGAGCGGCTGGCCGCCACGATGGCGGAGTACCAGGCCGCGCGTGAGCGGGGACGCGACCGCTTTGGCCGCACCACCTTCGCCGACCTCCAGCCACCGTTCTACGGCATCCGCGTGACCGGAGCGTTGCTGCACACCCAGGGCGGCCTGGTGGTCGACCGGCACGCACGGGTGCTCCGGAGCGACGGGCAGCCGGTGCCGAACCTGTATGCGGGTGGTGGCGTCGCAGCGGGGATTTCCGGCCACGGGGCAGGCGGCTATCTCTCAGGGAATGGGCTGCTGACTGCCCTTGGCTACGGCTACCTCGCTGGGCAGCATGCTGCCGCGACGCTGCGGGCACCTACCCCAGCCGGCTAGCGCTGAGCACGTCGGGACACTCCGGCCAGCTCAGGGGCGGTCGGTCGTGGTCGGACGACGGCGGCGGGGTGAGCGGCCGCGGGCGATGGCGCGCGCCTCAGCAGCGAGGTCGCGGGCAGCGTAGACCCCAGCCAGGCCGCTTGCGATCTGCTCGCTGGCTGCGGCCGCGGAGGTATCGCTCGCGCTGGCCAGGTGTTCGGCGGCAGCAAGCTGGGCCAGCCCTTCGCGCGCTTCGTTCGTCCCGAACTCTGCGGCCTGCGCTTCGGCGCGCTGTAAGACCTCGGCCAGGGTCGTCTCCCGCTCGGCCTGCAGCAAGTCCGCGGTCGCGATCTGCTGGAGACGCTGGCCGATGCCGCCGAGGACATCAGCCACGGTAACCATTCCGCTCTGGCGGATGAGGGCAGCAAGCACGCTGAGCTGCCCCGCAAGGGCAGCAAGTTCCATCCCGCGGCGCAGCTCCTCGGCGCTCAGCTGCTGAAGCGCGCGGGCAGCTGCGGCGATCTCACCCGAGAGCTGGAGCATCGCCGTGCCCTGGAGGATGTCGGCAGCGCCCGCTTCTGCGCTGGCCTCGCTGGCAGCAGCCAGCTGCTCGGCAGCCACGAGCTGCTCGATCCCTTGCTCGACCTCACGCAGGCCAGCCGTTGCTGCCTGCGCCGCCAGTTCAGCGGTGGCGGCCGCCGCCTGCTCATTGGCGAGGTCGCGCTTGCCGTTCCCCGGCATGCTTTTCCTCCCTCCGTGCACCCCTCCGCAGGGAGGGACGCCAGCCCCAGCAGCAAGGCGCGGGACAACGCAGCGTCGCGGCGGGCTACCCCACCGCAGGGCGAGCGCACGGCCGCGAGCTTCCCAGCATTTGGCTGGTTGCTCCGGTAGGCGCTGCCAGTAGGGGAATTATGCCAGAGCACCCCTCACGGAGTGAGCGGGCGCGGGTGGCACGCCGGCAAGGGAACATCAGCACCGCAGCGCCGTTGGTCCTGCCAACTCCACCCAGGTGGGAATGCGGCCAGGCAGTAGTGAGGGAGCGGCGCCAGCGTAAGCCCGCTCCTCCACCAGCCATACCGTTTCCCTAGCACGGCCGAATGGATACAGAACGAATGTTCTTAGCCTCCAGCGTGGGAGCACGGTGATGCAGGATGACGCGGCGCTGGTAGCCCGGCTCGCAACGCTCGACCGGGAGCGGATGCGCGGCTACCGCGAGCTCCTGGAGTTCTACCGCGGTCAGCAATGGCGTGAGGTGGGACGACGGGGTGAGCGGCGCCTCACGCTGAACTACGCCAAGGTGCTGGTCGAGAAGGTCACCTCCTATCTGATGACCGACCGGCTGATGGTGGTCGACCCGGAGGATGAGCGGCCGGAATCGCTGGAGGCGGCGCGGCGTGCCGAAGCCGCGCTTGCCCGTATCAGCGAGGCGAACGACCTGGAAGCACTCGATTTCGACACGGAGATTGACACCGCGGTGCTCGGCGATGGGGCCTATAAGGTCACCTGGGATGTTGAGGCGGCTGAGGTGCGGATCACGGCGCCCGATGTCCAGGGGATCTGGCTCTGGCCGCGGGCCGATGACCCGACCCAACCGGCGAAGCTTGCTCACCAGTACCCCCTGGCGGATGGCACGGGCACCGCGGTCGAGGTCTGGACGGCGACGACCTTTGCGCTCTTCATCGATGGCAAGCCCGCACGCCGAGGCCCAAACCCGTACGGCTTTCTCCCGTATGTCGTGTTTCCCAACCTGCGGGCACCGAAGCAGCTGTTGGGCGTCTCGGACCTTGTACCGATCCTGGAGCCAGCGCGTGAGCTGAACCGGGCGATGACCCAGCTCTCCCGGCTGCTGGAGCTTTCCGGTAACCCGATCGCAGTGCTGGAGAACGTTGACCGGGCGGACGAGATCACGGTGGGCCCGGGAGCGGTCTGGGAACTTCCCGAGCGAGCACGAGCCTACATCCTCGACCTGCTCGGCAACGGCGGGGTCGGGCTCCATATCGACTACCTGAATGCGCTCTACCGCGCCCTCCACGACCTCGCCGAAACACCACGGACGGCCTTTGGCGATACCAGCCGGGCGCTCACAGGGGTGGCGCTCGAGATCGAGCTGCAGCCCCTGCTGCAGAAGGTGGCACGCAAGCGCTTACTCCGCTCGGCCGTCTACCGACGGCGCAATGCGATGGCGCTGCGGCTGCTCGAGCGCTTTGGCGGCGACCGCTTCGCCCCCTACCGCACGCGAGTGGTGTGGGGCCCGATCACCCCGAAGGATGGAAGCCGCCAGCTGGCAGAGGAACGGGCAGCGGTTGCCAGCGGCCTGCGCTCACGGCGCGGGGCAATGGTACGACTCGGCACCGCCGACCCGGAGCGAGAGTTTACCCGCTGGCTGGAAGAGGAAGAAGCCCGCCAGCGCGTGGCGGGAGGAAGGAAAGGAGAACCTGATGGACGAGCATGAGCACCCGACCGCCCACCCCCCAGCCGAGGCCAGCGAGCTTGAGCGTGCAGTGGCAGCCTACCGGCAGGCACTCCTTGCTTCCGACCCGACGCTGCCACCGGAACTGGTGAGCGGGCAGACCGTGGCGGAGGTTGAGGCCAGCGTTGAGCGGGCGCGGGCGATCGTAGCACACGTCCGCGAGCGGCTCGCTGCCGAGGCCGCCCGGGCGGTCCCACCCCCGGCGACCAGCCGCACGCCGCTCGACCTGAGTGCGCTTTCGCCCCGCGAGAAGATCGCCGCCGGCCTGGACCGCTAGCGGACCACGGCGCCGCGGCGTCTAACGAGTTCTGAGAGGAGGAGCGATGGCCCTTACGCTTACAGAAGCTGCCAAGCTTTCGAACGATACGCTGCGGGTGGGCGTGATCGAAACAATCGTCAAAGAAAGTCCCATCCTCAGCCGGCTGCCGTTCATCAGCGTGCTCGGTAACGGCCTGACCTACAACCGCGAGAGCACGATGGCAGCAGCAGACTTCTACGACGTTGGTGACAGCTGGTCGGAGAGCACGCCTACCTTCACCCAGCACACGGCAACCCTCAAGATCCTGGGGGGCGATGCCGACATCGACAATTTCCTCGCCCGGACTCGCAGTAACCTGCAGGATCTGGTCGTCACCGTGATCGAGCAGAAGGCGAAGGCAGTGGCCCATGCCTTCGAAGAGAGCTTTCTTTACGGCGACAGCGTGGCCAACCCCAAGCAGTTCGATGGGCTCCACCGGCTGGTTCCGGCAAGCCAGCAAGTCCACCAAGGCTCCGGCACCACTCCGGCGCCGCTCTCGCTGGCCAACGTCGATACTCTCCTGGACCTCATTCGGCCGGGGAAGCCGGACCTGCTGCTGATGAGCCGCCGGACCCGTCGCTTGATCAGCCAGTACGCGCGCTCGGCGAACTCGCCGGTCGTGATCAGCTCCAGCGCCTTCGGGGAGATGGTCGCCACCTACAACGGGATCCCGATCGCCGTCTCTGACTTCTTGAGCGACAGCGAAAGCCTGAGCGGTGGCGCGTACGCGGGGAAGACGGGCGGTACGGCAAGCTCGATCTTCGCCCTCAAGTTTGGGGAGGATGCCCTCGCCGGGCTGGAGGGGAGCGATGGCATCGTGGTGGAGGAGGTGGGCAACCTGGAGACGAAGGACGCGCGGCGCTTCCGCGTCAAATGGTATTGCGCCATCGCCGCGTTCAGCACGCTCTGCCTGGCGCGGATCGATGGCATTTCCGGAGGCACGGTCACGGCCTAGCCGGGCCGGTCGCGCGGGGGCGGCAGCGAAATTCCCGAGCCGCGTGCTCATCCCGCTTCGCTGTCGCCCCCGTTCTTTTCGGGTGATGAGCCGGAGGATGGCATGGCAACCCTTGCAGCCCTGATTGCGCGGATGCGCCAGGACCTGAACGATGAGAGCACACCCGCTCGCTGGAGCGACAGTCAACTCCAGCGCCACCTCGAGCGGGCAATCCGGCAGTACTCGCTGGCGGCTCCCCACGAGATGAAGAGCCTGCTCGCCACGACGCCCGGCAGCCGGGACCTCTCCCTAGCCGGGCTGGGAGAGCTGGTCCGGATCGTAGCGGTGGAATGGCCGATCGGGCAGTGGCCACCCCGCTTCGTCCGCTTTTCATGCTGGCAGAGCACCCTGACCCTCCTCGATGAGGTGCGGGGCGATGGGACCGCGGCTGCCGTCTACTGGCTGGCCCTGCATTCGTCCGACGGCTCGACGCTGCCAGCGCGGGATGAAGAACTGGTCGTCCGGGGTGCCGCTGGCTACGCGGCTCTTGCCTGGGCAAGCTACGCCATCAACCGGGTCACGGTGACCGGCGAGGAAACGACCGAGCGCTACCGGGAATGGGGCAGGCTGGCGTTGGAGGAGTTTGCGGCCGGGCTGGACCGGCTGCGCCGCGTCCTCCGCTCGCGCCGGCTGCTGACACCGGTGGACCCGCTGCCGGCGCCCGCCCGCGAGCTTGACCGATGACGCGACGTTGCCTGCCGGAGGCTGAGCGATGAGGCCACTCTCGGCCACCCTTGCCGCTGCCTGCCGCGCCCTGGAGAGCTCCCCAGTGGTGAGCGTGGAGGCCCGCGACGCCTTGATCGGCGTCAGTCGCCTGCGCTTCCGGGAAACGTTGACGACCAGTCCAAACGCGCCGGAGGCTCCCCACGGCGCCGGGTTGTTCGGCAATGGGGCACTGCTCCGGGCCTATCGGGAGGGTGCGGTCCGCTGGCAAGTCATGCCATCGCCTGGGCCAGGCTCGCCGTGGGGGAGCTGGTCATCCTGGTCAACGCCGGGGGCGGGGAGCGCGGTCGGTGTCGCTGCGCGCGGGGCCTTCGGTGCAGTTGCCGTTGATGTCGCTGCCGCAACCGTGCAGGTGCGCCGGAGTAGCGACAACGGGAGCAGCTGGAGCAGTTGGGAGACTGCGGCCACCCTGGCGGGCGTTGGCCCCGTCGCGGTGGCGATCAACCCGGCTGGGGTGCTGGTGGTCGTAGCAGCCCGCGCACTTGGGAATGGAAGCTGGGCGGTGGCAGCAATCCAGCAGAGCGGTAGCAGCTGGAGCGCGCCAGTGAACCATCCCATCCCTCTGCCGGAAGTGACCGGCCTGACGGCCGAGTGGAGCGGGAGCGACTGGGTGGTGGCGGTGAGCGGCCGCACGCCGACCGGGAGCCGGCCCGCCGTGCTCCACGCCCTGTTCGGCGCTGGGGGTGGAGCACCAGCCGGGAGCTGGAGCCCCTGGCAGGAGGTGATGGCAGCCGACCTGGCAGTGAGCTTCCGGCGGCCCTGGCTGCATGGGAACGGCAGCCGGCTCACGCTGCTGGAGGATGGCGGCACCTACCAGCTGGTCCTGGCGACCGCCCTGCTGACGGGAGCGGTGGCCGGTGAAAGCGAGGCGTGGTGGGAGCCGTGGCCGACGGCCTTCCACTTCCCTGGCGGCGTGGCAGTGGTGATGAACGACACGGTCGCCTACGCCTGCCACCCGCGGCTGGTCCAACGGGCTACCCTCACGAGCGGACTCCAGCTCTCGGACCGCGTACTCGAGGTGGAGTGGGCACAGCCCGGCCGCTGCCGGATCGTCCTGGATGAGAGCAGGGGTACGCTGCCGCTTGGCCCGGGCTGGGAGGTGACGATCGACGCTGGCTATCGGACAGCTGCCGGTACCGAGTATCCGCTGACCGGCCCACGAGCAACCTACTGGGTGGAGCGGTTGTGCCGGCGTTGGAACGAAGCAGGCCGTCGCCTCCTCGAACTGGAAGGGGGAGACATCCTTTGGCGGCTGGCGCGCTGGCGGACCCGGCGTCACCGCCGCTGGAGTGGCAGCGGCCAGCTGGTGGCGCGGCTGGTCGCCCGTGCTGCCGGGGTAGGGCTCACCTTTGACGGAAGTCCCGGGACGCTTACGCCCCGCACCCTGGCAGCGCCAGCAGGAACCGCTGGCCTGGCCTTGATCGAACGCGCGCTCGCGAGTAGCGAGGACCGTCTGCTGCCCTGGGGCCGCGAAGCACGGACCTACTGGCCCCAACCGAGCGACGCGAGCTGCTGGACCTACCGCCTCGGGGAGGCAGGAGAAGGCGAGCAGCCTGCACTGCGCTACCGCGAGCACTGGAGCGCCGCTGACCCGGCGGTCGTGCGGGTGCTACGGGGGGATGGCGGGGCAGTCATCGGTCATGCCATCGACCCGGAGGACGGCGAGACCTGGCGCGACCCCGGGCTCGTGGTCGTGGACGACACGGTGGCCAATCCAGACGAGGCTGCTGCGCTGGCAGCCCGCCTCGTCCGCAACGGGGTGCTGCGCCGGGGA
The DNA here is from genome assembly GCA_023512725.1 of Chloroflexota bacterium. Classification (GTDB taxonomy): domain Bacteria; phylum Chloroflexota; class Dehalococcoidia; order SpSt-223; family SpSt-223; genus JANWZD01. Next base: position 8,372 of record JAILZB010000146.1, read on the forward strand.
GAGGACGAACTCGAAAGTGCGCCCCAGGTCGGCCAGCAGGTGGGCGACGTGGTGACAGTTGTCCTCGATGGGATACCCATGCTCCGGCGGGTGCAGGGGTTGCGCACGTGGTACCGCCGCACGGGGCCACGGGCGAGCTACCGCCAGCTGCTCCGGCTGGGACCAGTCTAGAGGAGGAGTGGATGGAGGGGCTACCCCATCTGGCACGAGCAGTGGTGACCGCCCTCGACTGGACGGTCGGCCGGGCCACGCTCCGCTACGTCGCCAGCGTGAGCGATGTCGAGGAGAGTACGCCGCTGGCCAGCCATCTGTATCCCTGGCAGGTGCGGGTGGGAGACCTGGTGGCAGTTGCGGTGTTCGACCCCCTGGTGGTAGGTGCGCGGGTCGTGCTTGGCGTGATCAGCCCGCGACGGAGCGCCCCCGGCTGCTTGGCGACCGGCCCGCAGCAGAGCATTCCCAACGCTACCCTTACCCCCTTGGTCCTCAACGGGACGCGCTGGGATGGCGACGGGCTCTTCAGCAATGGCGTGCTGCGAGCAAGCACGGCCGGCCTCTGGCTAGTCGGGGCACTCGTCGCCTTCCCGGTCGTCCTGCCCGCGACCGGTCGCCGGGTCGTCGCCCTCCGACGGAGTGGGAATGTGGTCTTCGGCGTCAGCGATAGCAACGCCCTGGTGAGTGGCTTCACCCAGAACTTGATGGTTCAGAAGCTCGTGTGGCTGGCAGCGGGCGAACAGGTCGAGGCGCTGGTGCTGCAGGACAGTGGCGGACCGCTGGACGTGCTCAGCCTGAATGAGCGGAGCCCGGAGGTGTGGTTGCAGTGGCTCGAACGATGACGATCGCGGCCTGGAACTGGCGGGGTGAAGCCGTGCCAGCGGAGCAGCTGCTCGCCCGCTATTCGCTCCGAATCGAGCCGGGGAATGGTCCCTGGCGGGTCGTGGCGCTGCGGGAACGGCACGGGCGGCCGCTGCTCCAGGCACGTTTCGTGGGCGAGGGGGGCGGGGTGCG
>JAILZB010000147.1 GCA_023512725.1 Chloroflexota bacterium
GCCCAAAACAAGTCTACCGCTTGCTTCGACGGCACAAGTGCCTTTTCCGGACTTGGAAGTTGCCATAGGATTGCACAAGGTGCTCAGGCTCTGTGCCCGATCACACTATGACACACTGCAACTCGAAAGGTTTCGCATGAAAGTAGGGATAGTAGGCAGCGGACTGGTAGGCAGCAGCGCCGCGTACGCGATCGTCATGAGCGGGGCGGCCAGCGAGCTGGTGCTCATCGACTTGAACCAGAAGCTGGCCCGGGCCCATGCCGAAGACATCCTGCACGCCACGCCCTTTGCCGCGATGGTGCGGATCAGCGCCGGCGATTACGAGCAACTGGCCGGCGCGCGGGCGGTGGTGTTGGCCTGGACCGTACCCGTGGAACTCACCGTGGCCACCAGGTTGCCCCGCCGGACCGGTTGGGTCTGGAGGCGAGCGGCCGTGGCCGTCTCCGGTGCAAGCAGCCGCTGGTAGCCGTAGTAGCCGCCTCCGGCGGCAACTCCTAGTACCACCAGCAACAACAGGAGCTGGCCAGGCCCAAGACCGAAGAGGCGCCGGCGCTTCGGCGATCGGCTCGTCATCGGCTTGTCCCTCTCGCTAGCCAGGACTGACGGAATGACGCATCGATATTACTCTCCTTGCGGCCCTGCGGTTTCAGGGAACACTAGCCGCCGTTGGCTGGCTGGCGCAACTGCGCAATGCTCTTCGGCGTGATGGTGCCAGCAGGAAGCTCTCCCCGCAGGCGCGCCTGGGCGTAGCGGAACCAGAGGGTGAAGAGGGCAAGCAGGGGGCCGGCCAGGAGCGCCCCCAGGATGCCTGCTACCTGCGAGCCGACCGCCAGGGCGAGGATCAGCACCGCCGGGCGCACCTCCAAGGCCTCCCCCATGATTTTCGGGACCAGGAGGGTGTTCTCCAGCTGCTGGACCACCACGTAGGCCAGCAGAGTCCAGAGCACGGCCGACGGGCCATCGACAATGGCGATCGCCACCCCAACTGCCCCGCCGAGCACCGGGCCAACAATCGGGATCGCCTCCGTCACTCCGGCCACCACCGCCAGCAGGAGGGCGTAAGACCCGACCGTTGGGGCGACGGTCAGGCCGAGGAGCGTCGTCGCCACCAGCACCGCAAGCCCAACGGCAAGCATCAGTAGCAGCTGGCCGCGCAAGTACCGCCCGAGCACCTGGTCGGCGATCACCGCGAGGTCCCGCACCGTTGGTTGCCAGGAGCTAGGAGCGAGCCGGAGCAGCTGGGGCCCAAGTTCATGCTGGTCACGCAGGAGGTAGAACACCCAGAACGGCAGCAAAAGCAGCCCGAAGAGCATACTGACGGTCCGGCCGGTAGCGGCAACCGCGCCCAGGGCGAAGCCCTGCGCGACCCCGAGCGCGCTGGAGCCGAGACTGGAGACCCCACTTTCGATTTCGGCCCGGAGCTGGGGGTTGAGGTCGAGTTGTTGATACCAGGCGACGACCCCGCCGAACCCCGCCTGGATGCGGGCCAGGTAGCCCGGCGCGCCGCTGATCAGCTGGCGGACCTGAGCGAAGAGCGGCGGGAGAGTGAACCATAGCAGCAAGGCCAGCACCAGCGCCGCGCTCAGATAGAGCAGGGCGATAGCGAGCCCACGCGGGAGCGAGCGACCGGCAATCCCCCGCGCCTCGAGCAGGCTCACCGCGGGCGCAAGCGCATAGGCAAGCACCACCCCCAGGGCAAAAGGAAGCAAGGCCTGACGGGCCCCCCAGAAGAGCAGCGCCAGGACAGCCAGCACCACCAGCGGAAGCACGAGTTCCGCCAGGGTCTGCCGCCGCACGAGGCCTCGCTGCTCCAAGCCAGCTCCGAGAAGGTAGTATAGTGTCGCACACCACACGAGCGGGGAGAGCCCTCCGGCAGGAGGAGCGTGCCCTCCCCCAGTCAAGCCGGAAAGGAGCCCAATGCCACCAGCCGAGCGGCTCATTGTCGTCGGCGGCGACGCTGCCGGCATGAGCGCGGCCTCCCAGGCCAAACGCCAGCGCCCGGACCTCGAGGTCATCACCTTCGAACGGGGGTGGCACACGTCGTACTCCGCGTGCGGCATGCCTTACCTCGTGGGGGGACTGATCGAGGACCCGACCAACCTGATTGTGCGCACCCCAGAACAGTTTGCCCGCCAGGGGATTACTGCGCGCGTGCGCGAGGAGGTCGTCGCGCTTGACCTCGCGGTGCGACGGGTGACGGTCCGCCGGCTCGAGGACGGGAGTGAGTACCAGGAAAGCTTCGACCAGCTCGTGCTGGCGACTGGCGCCCGCCCACTGGCACCCGAGCTGCCCGGGCGAGAGGCCGAGGGGATCTACGGGCTTTCGGTCCTCATGGATGGCATCCGGCTGCGCGAGGCCGTTGACCGGGAGCAGCCCCGCCACGCCGTCGTCGTTGGCGGCGGGTATATCGGCTTGGAGATGGTCGAGAACCTGCTCCGGCGCGGCATCGCCGTGACCCTCGTCGAAGCCGCTGACCAGGTGATGAGCACCCTCGACCCCGACATGGCAGCGCTCGTGGCTGACGAGCTGCGCCGGGAGGGGGTAGCGCTCTACCTAGGCGAGCCGGTGCAGGCATTCGCGACCCGCAACGGGCACGTGACGGGGGTGGTCACCTCTCAGCGCACCGTGCCCGCCGACCTGGTCGTCCTGGGGCTGGGCGTTCGGCCGAACGTGGAGCTTGCCCATCAGGCGGGAATTGCGCTTGGGATGACGGGGGCGATTGCCGTTACCGACCGCCTGCAGACGAGCGCAGAAGGGGTCTGGGCGGCTGGCGACTGCGTCGAGTCGCGCCACCTTGTCTCCTACCAGCCGGTCTTCATCGCCCTGGGGACGGTGGCGAACAAGCAGGGCCGCATCTGCGGCATCAACATCGGCGGCGGCTACGCCCGCTTTCCCGGTGTCCTGGGGACGGCGATCACGCGGGTGGGCACGCTTGAGATCGCCCGCACCGGCCTCCAGGAGCGAGAATGCCGTGCCCTTGGGATTGATTACGTGGTCGGCACCGTGCGCGGCACGGTGCGTGCTGGCTACTACCCCGACCCTGGCTGGCTGGTGATCAAAGTGCTGGCCGAGCGCGGCAGTGGTCGTCTCCTCGGTGCGCAGATCGTCGGGACTGAGCAGGCCGCCAAACGGATCGACGTCTTCGCCGTTGCCCTGCACGCTGGCATGAGCGCCAATGAATTTCAGTACCTCGACCTCAGCTACGCTCCGCCCTTCGGACCCACCTGGGATACCCCGCTCATCGCTGCCCGCAAGGCCGTCGAGCAGGCGCAGGCGGCCGCCTATACGGTGACGCCGTGGCCGACAGCACCCTTTCCCCGGAGGAACTCCCACCGATGATCGATCGGATCACCTTCTACTACGACTATCTCTGCCCCTTCTCCTACCGGACCTACCGCTGGCTGCGGGAAGTCCAGCAGGCAGGGTGCGCGCTCGAGCTGACCTTTCGGGCGTTCCTCCTGAAAGAGGTCAACCGTCCGCCGGAGCACCCCTCCTACTTCGCTCCGGACGGCCCGGATACGTTCAGTCTCCTCGCGCTCGAACTCGCCAAGGCTGCCCAGGCGAGGGACCCGGCCATCTTCAGCCGCTACCACGACCTGCTGTATGACGCTCTCCATCGTGACGGCCGCCGCCTGACCACCGAAGAGACCCTCGCTCTGGCGGCAGCAGCCGGGCTGGACGTTGCGCGCTTCCAGGAGGAGCGTGGGCGCTGGCGCCAGGCAGTGGCGGAGGACTACCAGGAGGCGCGCCAGCGCTGGAACATCTTCGGCGTGCCAACGACGGTCTGGAACGATACCATCTCGGTCTACCTCAAGGTGCGCCAGCAACCGGCCGGACCGGAGCGAGCGGTCGAGGCCTACGAGGCATTGCGCGGGTTGCTCCACCGGGCGCCCGAACTGATCGAGGTTAAATACTCACTCGCCTAGTCTGCTTCCAGCACCGGCAGGTCGATGGCATACCGCCGGTCGTGAGAAGCGAGGCCAAGGGCTTCACGGAGCCGGGCTGCCGGCGGGTCCTCCGGGACGGGCGCCCGCCCGCTCTGCCAGGCGACTACTGCTTCGAGCGCCCGGGCCCAGCGCTCAGCATCCCAGTTGGGGTCGGGAAGGGCGCGCGCGACGAAGTCCTCCCACAGTCGGACCGCCATCACCTGGAAGAGGATGGCGTACTTGGCGAGGTGCAGGCGCTTGAGCGCGATCCCGAGCACCGGGTGGTTGCCCACGGATCCGACCGGAACCCACTGCCAGTCTCCACTCCAGAGGGCGCGGAGCTCCTCGCTCCAGAGGGCTTCCGCGGGCGGCTGGCCGAGCCGACCGGGGCGGATAGCTTCGAGCCGCCACCCGGTTGGGTGGTCGCGCAGGCGCGCCTGGACGAAGCAGGGGGGGTGGCCACTGAGTTCGTAGACCAGCTCGACGCCCGCCACCTCCCCCCGCAGCCAAACGTTATTCAGCCCGATCTGGCCACGGTGGTGGAGCCCGGCCAGGTAGGCGAACGGCTCGCGGTCGAAGTGTTCGAGGAGCACCGCCGCCTCGCTTCGGGGGACAGCGTGGTTGAGGGCATCGAGCCGGCGGTCGGCCGCTACTGCCTGGAGAACACCCCCAACGATCAGCCCTGCGGCCCGCTGACGAGCGAGGTCCTCTGCCCGCGGCGTGGCCGCCAGGGGGGTCGTCTGTTCCTCAAGCAGCGTGAAGGTGCCAAGATACGGCTCCAGGCGGGCCCGCGCCCGCGCAAGCCGCTGGGGCGAGAGGCACTCGACGGTCACCTCGTCACCCGCCAACCGCACCACCGCCAGCTCGACGGCACGTGCGCCCTCGCGGGTGCTCATGCCGAGGGGGAGGCCCCGCCAGACCAGCCAGCGTTCGCCCGCGGGCGTCTCGGCGACTGGTTCCAGAAAGCGCTGAGCCTGCAGAGCGGCAGCAACCGCGGCGGGGGCTGCCACGCGATAGCGCGCGCGGCTCGGGCGGACCGGGTCGCCCTCGTCGGTTAGTGCGACCGCTGGCTGCTCGGCCGCAAGCTGGCGCACGACGCGCCAGAACTCGACTGCCCGCCCTCGCCGGTCGCCCCGTGGGGGCTCGTGCCCGGTGTAATCGGTCGGCAGGCGGTCCAGCAGAGCTGGCAGCAGGTGACGGGGTGGCGCCGTAAAACCCCAGACCGGGCCGACTGGCACCAGGCGCCCGATCAGCAGGTCCCAGCGGGCCCCATGCCGGGAGAGTGGCACGTTCGGCACGCGCAGCAGCGCTGCGTCGCTCAGGTCGCGCAGCAGCGCCCCTTCCCCACCACCTAGCGCCTTAACCGCGAAAACCCCGAGCCGGTCCTGCTGCCAGCGCGTAGCCAGATCGCGCTCGAGCGGCGGGAGGTGCTCTCCTTCCTCGTGCACGAACAGTTCGAGTGGCGTCTGCCCGCTTCCAGCCAGACGATAGTCGAAGATGAACCAGTCGTCGAAGGCATCCCAGTCGGGGTGGTCGTCGGGGAGTTGGCCGGGCGGCACCAACGGGCCGAAGAACTGCTGCCAGGCTGCTGCCCGGTCCGCCTGGAAGCGACCAGGCTCATCATCGACCGCGTAGACATACAGCTTCTCGCGCAGTTCGTCGGCGGCGGCGAGCCAACGGCGCAGGAAGCCTTCCTCGTGGGTCGTCACGAGGCAATGATGCCGTTGCCAGCACGCCGCTGCAACCTCGCGATACTATAGTTGCGGCGGGCCTGCCGGGAGCGGCCCAGAGGTCGGCCGGTGCAGACCGAGAGCGAGCAACGCCAGATGACCAGCCTCCTACCCGCGCAGCTCAGCCGGGAAGCGCGGAACACTGGCATCCCCTTCGACCTGGCGGCGGTGGTGCGTTGGCGGGTCAATCGCAGCGCGGTCGAGCGGCAGGCAGCGGCGCTTCCCGTACGCCGTCGCCTCACGGGAGCGTGGCGGATTGCCTGGCTGCTCCGCGCAGTCACGTGGGTGGACCTAACTACCCTGGCCGGTGATGACACCCCGGATGCCGTCCGCCAGCTCTGCGCGCGGGCACGCCAACCCCTCCGCCTGGACCTGCTGGAAGCGCTCGATGCCACGGGCCTGGGTATTCGCGTCGCCGCGGTCTGTGTCTATCCGCGCTTGGTGCCGGTGGCGCTGGAGGCACTTGCCGGCGCGCCGATCGCCGTCGCGACGGTCGCTGCTGGCTTCCCCGCCGGCCAGACGACCCTCGCCGACCGCGTGCATGAGGTTGAGAGTGCTGTGCGGCTGGGTGCCCACGAGGTCGACGTGGTGATCGCGCGGGCACTCGTGCTCAACGAGGAGTGGCGCGTGCTCTACGAAGAGCTCCGGGCGCTGAAGCAGGCCGCTGGTCCCGCCTGGCTGAAAGTGATCCTCGCCACAGGCGAGCTGGGGTCCCTCACCCACGTGGCCCGAGCGAGCGAGGTCGCCCTCCAGGCTGGTGCTGACTTCCTCAAGACCTCCACCGGCAAGGAAGCGGTCAACGCGACGCTCCCGGCAGGGCTGGTGATGGCCCGCGTCATCCGCGAGTTTGCCGCTCGAACGGGGCAGGTAGTCGGCTTGAAGCCAGCCGGAGGGATCCGGACCGCCCAGCAGGCGTTGGACTGGCTGGTGCTGGTCAAAGAAGAGCTGGGCGAGCGCTGGCTGCACGCCGACCGCTTCCGCCTGGGCGCCAGCACCTTGCTGGACGACCTCGAGCGCCACCTCGCCCACGAGCGTACCGGCCTCGCTGCCAGCTTCCCTTCGATGCCGCATGCCAGGCCTGCCTGAGCGCTTTGCCAACCTGGACTACGGCCCGGTGCCGGAGGCTGCCACGCCTGCCTTCGAGTGGATCGCCGCTCACGGTGGCACCTTCGGCCACTGGATCGGGGGAGCGTGGACCCCGCCGGGCGAGCCGCTTCCAGTGTTCAACCCGGCGACGGCTCAGCCGCTCGCAGCGGTCTCCCGCGGTGAGACTGCCAACGTCATGCGAGCGGTAGAAGCAGCAGCTGCCGCTCAGCCGGGCTGGCAAGCGCTGGCTTCCAGCCAGCGAGCGCACCTGCTCACCGCTCTTGCCCACCAGCTTCAGCAGCATGGCCTGCTCTTCGCCCTTTTGGAAACGCTCACCACTGGCCAGCCGGTCCGTGAGAGCCGCGAGCGTGCGGTCCCCCTCGCGGTCCACCAAGTTGCCACGGCAGCGCGCTGGGCCCAGCTGGGAGAGCGAGCGTTCGCGGGCTGGGAAGCCGTTGGGGTTGTCGCCCAGCTGGATTCCTGGTCGTGGCCGCTCGTCACCCTGGCCGGGAAGGTCGCCCCGGCGCTTGCAGCCGGCTGTACGGTGGTGCTGAAGCCATCCCCCCAGGCGCCCCTCACCGCTCTGCTCTTCGCCACCCTCACCGCCCGGGCCGGCCTGCCGCCTGGGGTCGTCAACGTCGTCACGGGGGATGACCAGACCGGTACGGTGCTGGTGCGTCAATCAGCGGTCGCCGGGGTCGCTGTGAGCGGCTCGGCTACAGTCATGCGCCAGGTCCGGGAGGCTACTGCTGGCAGAGGCACCCGGTTCATCCTGGCACCAGAAGGCACCCTTGCCGTTCTCGTCTTCGCCGATGCCGACCTGGAGAGTGCCGTCGCGGAGACGGTCGAAGCACTCCTGGGTAGCCAGGGGCGATTTGGCCGCGCGAGCCTCCGTCTCCTCCTCCAGGAGAGCTGCGCCGGACCGTTCCTCACCCAACTGCGCGCCCGCCTGGAGCGCCTCCGCCCGGGTGACCCGCTGGACCTGACCACCGACTGGGGCCCGCTCGCAGCGCCAGGCCAGCGCGAACGGTTGCAGCGCCTCTGCCACCGGGGCGTCGCTGAGGGTGCCACTCTCTGGCAACCAGCCTGGGTGCTACCCGCCGAAGGCTGGTGGTTCCCCCCCACCCTCTTCACCAACGTGGCACCGACCGGAACGCTCGCTCGGGACCTCACGGGTGGGCCCTCCCTGGTTGTCCTGACCTTCCGCACTCCCGAGGAGGCGATGACCCTCACAACCACCCTACCTTCCTTGCACGCAACCAGTATCTGGACCGAGAATGGCAGCACCGCGCTTGCGGTGGCCCACCAGGTGCAGGCGAGCACCGTCTGGGTCAATGTGGTCGACCAGCTTGCCGCTCCTCACCTCATCGACCGCCCGGTCCTGCTCGACTATCTGCGCCCCCGCTGGCGGCGCGTCTCACCTCCCCCCACCGCGACCCAGCAGCAGGCTCAGCACGCGCCAGCACCCCAACGGCGAGATGACCAGACCGGCTGGCTGTTCATCGGTGGGAGCCAGGTCCGCCCAGCTTCCGGGATGAGCCGCCCGGTCGTGACGCCCGCCGGGAGGCTCCTCGGCACCGTGGGAGCAGGAGGTCCGCAGGATATCCAGCGTGCGGTTGCCGCGGCCCGAGCGGCTGCCCCCTGGTCGCAGCTACCCGCAGCCCGGCGGGCCCACCTCCTGGAAGCGCTGGCGGAGCAGCTCGCCGCCCGGGCGACGGAGCTCACCCGGAGCCTGCTCCGTCAGAATGGAGGGTCCGCCCGTCAGGCCCGGCGCGAGGTCGAGCTCGGCCTCCAGCGCCTGTTCCGTGCCGCTGCCTGGGCCGCGCAGGGGGGTGGTCAGGTCCAGGAAACGCCTGGAGGCGGCCTGCTGCTCGCCCTTTCCGAGCCAGTCGGTGTGCTCGGGATCGTCTGCCCGCCGGAGCGGCCGCTCCTAGCGTTCCTCTCGTTGCTGGCGCCAGCGCTCGCACTGGGCAACCGGGTGGTGGTCGTTCCCTCAGAGCGGCACCCCCTGGCGGCCCTCGACGTCGTGCGGTTGTTCCAGTCCAGCGACCTCCCAGCCGGGGCGGTTAATCTGGTCACGGGGGAGAGTGGCCCCCTGGCAGCAGCGCTGGCTGCCCATGCCGACGTGGACGGACTGTGGTACTTCGCGGGGGGTGACATCGCGGCGGTTGAGCAGCTCGCCGCCAGCACACGGAAGCGGCTCTGGACGGGCGACCATCCGTTCGCCTGGGAGCGTGATGGTGAAGGAGAAGCCTTTCTCTACCTTGCCACTCGGCGAAAACATCTCAGGATTGCGCCGTGAGCTTTGCTGCTCTGGTCTACGAAAAGCGCGACGCGATTGCCGTGGTCACCTTGAACCGGCCGGCAGCGCTGAACGCGATCAACGTCCAGCTGCGCGACGACCTCGTTCAACTCATCCCTGCCCTGGGGATCGACGACGACATCCGCGCGGTGGTGATCCGGGGCGCGGGGCGAGCCTTCTGTGCGGGTGCTGATGTCACCGAGTTTGGAACTGCGCCCTCCGCAGTGGCAGCACGCTGGATCCGCCGCCTGCGACCGGTCTGGCACCAGCTAGCCGCCTGCCCCAAGCCCATCATCGCTGCCATCCATGGGTA
>JAILZB010000148.1 GCA_023512725.1 Chloroflexota bacterium
CCACCGGGAAGAATGAGGGCATCCAGCCCTTCCAGTTGCTCCGGCAGCCGGATCTCGACGGCATCCACCCCCAGCCGCCGGAGCGCGACAAGATGTTCCGCAAAATCGCCCTGGAGAGCGAGTACGCCGACCTTCGTCACCACCCCCGACCAGCCATCAGCTGCTCGGCCGCCAGCTGTGAAATCTCCAGGCCCACCATCGGCGCGCCCAGATTGCGCGAGACCTCAGCGATCACCTCGGGGTTGTTGTAGTGGGTGGTCGCCTGGACGATCGCGCGGGCGCGCTTGATTGGGTCGCCCGATTTGAAGATCCCCGAGCCGACGAAAACGCCATCCGCCCCGAGCTGCATCATCAGCGCAGCATCGGCGGGGGTGGCAATCCCACCGGCCGCAAAGTTCACTACTGGCAGTCGCCCCTGTTGATGCACCTGGAGCACCAGCTCGTAGGAGGCACCCAACCGCTTTGCCTCCGCAAACAGCTCGTCCTCACGCAGGCTCTGGAGACGGCGGATCTCGGCCATGATCTGACGCATGTGTCGCACCGCCTCGACCACGTTGCCCGTGCCCGCTTCGCCTTTGGTCCGGATCATGGCCGCCCCTTCGCTGATCCGGCGGAGCGCTTCCCCAAGGTCCCGCGCCCCGCAGACGAAGGGCACCTTGAAGGCGTGCTTATTCACGTGGAACTGCTCATCGGCCGGCGTGAGCACCTCGGACTCGTCGATGTAATCGACGCCGAGCGCTTCCAGCACCTGGGCTTCGACGAAATGTCCAATCCGGCACTTCGCCATCACCGGGATCGACACTGCGTCCATGATCTGCAAGATCAGTTCCGGGTCGGTCATCCGGGCCACGCCGCCAGCCGCCCGGATATCGGCCGGGACGCGCTCCAGCGCCATCACCGCGCACGCGCCCGCCTCTTCCGCGATCCTGGCCTGCTCAGGGGTGACGACGTCCATGATCACGCCTCCCTTGAGCATCTGGGCCAGACCGGTCTTGACCGCCCAGCTCCCTTTCTCCATCCGGAGCCTCCGATCCATCGAGAGGTGCCGTGCCCGCCTACTCTAGCAATTCTACGGCGCCACGGAAGTGGGGGCAAGGCAGTCCGCAGCGAGCGTTCCCGCGGGAACGGCCCTGGCACACCGGTCACGGAAACCGGGTGGGGCCGGGGGGCTCGTCGGCGCACGTGGGGCTAACGCGGGATGGTGTAGACCACGATGGTGAAGTCGTCCCCCGCCTGGATCCGCTCTTTGACCGCGACCTCATGCCAACCAACTTCGCCACGGGCGAGCGGGTCTGCGCTGTAATGGCCGAGGATGGTGTAGTAGTACCGTACGCCGTCGATCAGGACACCGCGATAGTTGCTCGCTTTCACCTGCCGGCCATCCGCCAACCGGATCAGGGGGTCAAGGTCCGGCTGGTAGCGCGCTGCAAACTGGGCGACCTGGCGCGCGCGCCCGAGCTCGGTGGCAGCAGGGTCGCCCACGAGCGGGGAAACGCCATCCTGAGAAGCCGAGAAGAGGGCAGAGGGCACCGTCGTGAGCACCACAGTGAGGGCAGCGATCAGCGCTGAGAGAGCGATCGGCAACCGGCGCATCGGCTCGGGGGAGATCGCGGCGCGCTTCCGGTCCATCCTTCCTTACCCTGGCCGTGAGCCAGCCTCCTGTTCCACCACCGTTCACCAGTTACAACGTATTTTCGGGCGGCGCGGTTGCAGGGTGAGGTGGGAAGATCCCGGAATGTGAGGCGGCGCCCGGTAGTCTCTTTCGGCTAGGCCACTCGGCGTTCCCCCTGGCCGCAGCAAGAGCTTCCAGCCGGCGCCGCTTAGCTCCCGGCCGGGAAGTCGGGCTGGCCGGGAGATGGAAGGCGCAGGCCGGCGAGGTTGCGCTGCCCAGCCCGGAAGGCAGCGACAGGAAGCGGTCTTCTCCCTTCGAGTTGGACTTCGCGGAGGCGGAGCGCCCCGTGCCCGGTGGCGATCGCCAGCTCCTGCCGCCCCACCAACAACACCTCCCCGGGCTCTCCGTGGAGGGTCGGGTCCGGCTCGGCAGCGAGGATGGTCAGCAGCTTGCCCCGCCACCAGGTGCGGGCGCCGGGCCACGGGTTGTAGGCACGCACTGCGCGCGCGATCTCCTCCGCCGGTCGGGTCCAGTCGAGGTTGGCATCTTCGACCCGGATCCGCGGTGCTAGGGTTGCCTGGCTCTCGTCCTGGGGGCACGGGACGATCTCCCCGGCGAGCCAGCGCGGCAAGGTCTCGACCAAGAGCTGGGCGCCGAGCACCGCCAGCTTGGCCGTGAGCGTGCCGGTGGTGTCATCCGGCGCGATCGGGATGGCGCGTTGAGCAAGGAGCGGACCCGTATCGAGCCCAGGGTCGATCTGCATGATCGTCACGCCGGTCTCGCTATCACCAGCCAGGATCGCCGCTGGCACCGGTGCTGCGCCCCGCCAGCGCGGGAGCAGGGAGGCATGCACGTTCAGGACGCCGTGGGGCGGCATGTTGATAACATTCGGACGCAGGATCTGGCCGAAGGCGGCGACGACGATCACCTCCGGCGCAAGTGCGGCCAGCCGCTCGACCTCTTCGGCGGGCCGGAGGCTGAGCGGCTGGAAAACGGGGAGGCCAAGCTCCTGGGCGACTCGCTTGACGGGCGGCGCGAGGAGCTGCTGCCCCCGCCCCGCTGGCCGGTCCGGCTGGGTGTAGACGGCAACCACCTGGTAGCCCGCGGTGACGAGCGCCCGCAGGCTTGGCACCGCGAAATCCGGGGTACCCATGAAGACGACCCGTGTCATCGCGCCCTCGTTGCCCGGCAGGGATCCCGCCCGGAGGCTGCCGGGAGGTCTTCGATGACCACCCCGCCGCGACGGTCGCTGCCGGTCCTGTTCCTCGTGGTGCTGGTCTCGGTCGCTGGCACTGCCCTCGTGACCCCGCTGCTTCCATTCTATGCGGTCGCCTTCGGCGTCGACGGGGTGCTGCTTGGGCTCCCGCTTGCTGCCTACCCCCTGATGCAATTCGTCTTTTCGCCCCTGTGGGGGCGGCTCTCGGACCGCATCGGTCGCCGGCCGGTGATTTTGATCAGCCTCGCTGGCACGGGGGTGGGGTTCCTGTTGCTCGGCCTTGCCGACTCCTTCTGGCTGCTCCTCTTCGCCCGGCTGGTGGGCGGCGCCTTTGGCGCCAACGTCGCCACCGCCCAGGCCTACGTTGCCGACCTCGTCGGCCCGAACGGGCGGACCCGCGCCCTCGGTATTCTCGGTGCTGCCTTCGGGCTGGGCTTTATCGTGGGGCCCGCCAGTGCAGCGGTGCTCGTCCAATTCGCGCTCAGTGCACCCGCCTTCTTCGGCGCTGCTCTCTCCCTCGCCAACCTGGTAGCTGCGGCCCGCTTGCTTCCCGAATCGCGCCCGCGACCGGCCAGCGCCAGCCGCCCACGCGACTCGCTCCTGGCGCCGCTCCGCCAGCGCCCGGTGGCCCTGGCCATCCTCGTCTTCGGGGTGGGTTCTCTTGGCTCCGCCCTCTACCAGGCGGTCTTTCCGCTCTACGCCCGGGCGACAGTTGGCTTCGGCCCGAGCGAGACGGGCGTCATCTTTGCCCTGGTCGGTGGGGTGGCCGTCTTCAGCCAGGGGGTGCTCGTCGGCCGCCTCAGCCGCCGCTTCACGGAGCACGCGTTGCTCCGCGGCGGGTTGCTCCTCCTCGCCCTCGCGGCTGCCCACGTGCCGCTCGCGACTGCGCTCGCCGGTGGCCTAGGGGTTGTACTGGGCATGTTGCTCCTGACGGTGGCGGAAAGTATCACCGCGCCCGCGGCGACCGCGTTCCTCGCCCTTGGCGCCCGTTCCACCGAACAGGGCACGGTGCTCGGCCTCGGCCAATCGGTCGGTGCCCTCGCGCGCGTCATCGGCCCGCTCGCTGGCGCCCAGCTCCTAGCGAGCCTCGGCCCTTTTTCGCTCTTTCTCGGCTGTGCCGTCCTGTTCGCGCTGAGCTTTCTCGTTGCGCTCGCCACCCCTCGTCCTCACCCGCCGGCCGACCATCCGGCATTCGCAGACAGGGAGGTGCCCGCTGTCTCCTGAACATATTCGCGCGCTAGTCCGCCGGGAACCCGTCCGCTTTGTGCGCTTTCTCTGGACGGATAATGCCGGCCTCATCCGGGCCAAGGCCGTGCACACGGTCTTTCTCGAGCGTTACTTGGAGGGGGAGACGGTTGGCATTACCGCGGCAGCGCCCGCGCTGCCTGTGATGTACGACGCTGTCGCCCCGGGCTCGGGTCTCACCCCCGCCGGGGAGACCTTTCTCCGGCCCGACTGGGAGACGTTCGTCCTGCTCCCCTACGCGCCGGGCTGGGCAAGCGTGCGCTGCGACCTCTGGGGAGAGGAAGGCCCCTGGGCCTACTGCCCGCGGACCTTCCTCCAGCGCATGGTCGCCGAGGCGGCCGACCACGGGCTGCGGCTGATGGGCGCCTTCGAGAACGAGTTCTATCTCCTCCGTCCGGATGGCACCCCGCTCGACCGCACCGTCTTCGCCCAGGCCAGTGCGCTCGATGGAGCTAGCGCCGTGCTGGTCGCAATCACCGCCGCGCTGGAAGCCCAGGGTGTGCTCGTCGAGCAGGTGTACGCCGAATCCGGGGGCGGCCAGTTTGAGATGCCAGTCCGCTTTGCCGACGCCCTCGCCGCCGCCGACCACCAGGTAGTCTTCCGCGAGACGGTGCGCGCCGTGGCACGCCAGCACGACCTGATCGCGACCTTGCTCCCCAAGCCGTGGCCCGACCGCGCTGGCAGCGGGGCCCACCTCCACTTCTCGCTCTGGCGCGGGGACGAGAACCTGACCGCCGACCCGGCTGACCCGCAGCGCCTCTCCCCCGTGATGGCCAACTTCTGCGCTGGCATCCTGACCCACCTCCCGGCCCTGATGGCCCTGACGACCCCCAGCCATAACTCCTACAAGCGGTTCCTCCCCCACTTCTGGAGCGGGGCATTCACCTGCTGGGGGTACGGCAATCGGGAAGGGGCCATCCGGGTGCCCGCCTCGCTGCGACCGGGCACTCCCCTCTCGAACGTCGAACTAAAGACGAGCGACCAAACGGCCAACCCCTACCTCTCGCTCGGCGCCGTGATCGCAGCTGGCCTCGATGGTATTCGCCAGGGGCTCACCCTGCCGGAGCCGGTCGCCATCGACCCGGCAGACCTCCCGGAAGAGGAGCGGGCCGCCCGCGGTATCCGCCGTCTCCCCGCCTCGCTCGGCGAAGCGATCGCAGCCCTCGAGCAGGACCAGGTGCTCCTTACCGCGCTCGGCCCGGACCTCGCGCGGGCCTATCTGGCCGTCCGCCGGATGGAATGGGAAGGGCTGCGCGATCTGCCCCACGAGGAGGAGACGGCCTTGCTACTCGAGCGCTACTAGGCTGTCGGAGGCTCCCCTGCTCGACCTGAGTGCGCTGCCCCTGCTGGACCACCACTGCCACCGCCTCAGCCGCGGTGATCCGCCGCTGCCGCTCCGGCGAGCGTTCAGCGAGGCCCACCATCCGGCCGCGGTGGACCAGAGCACGAGCAGCCTCCTCTTCCGCCGCACCCTGCGTGAGCTCGCCGCGCTCTACCAGTGCGAGCCAACCGAAGAGGCCGTCGAGGCAGCGCGGCAGCAGCTCGGCTTGGCCGAGTGTGCACGGCGCTGCTTCGCCGGCCAGTTCGCTGCCTTCTACGTCGATGACCTCCTGGGCGGCGAAGAGCTGTTGCCGGCGGACTGGCTCGCTTCCTTTGCGCCCGTGCGGCGAGTGCTGCGGGTAGAGGCGCTGGCCGAGCAGTTGATCGCCCGGCTCCCCTCCTGGGAAGCGTTCTGCGAGCAGTTCCTGGCCATCCTGGCCGCCCCGGGCGAGGATGTGATCGCCTTCAAGACGATCGTCGCCTACCGGAGCGGGTTGCGGGTCGGCCCGGTCGCGACAGCCGCCGCCGCCGAGGCCTTCCAACGGCTGCGCGCCCACGCTGCTCGCGGCACGCCTCCCCGCCTGGCCGACAAGCCACTCAACGATTGGATTGTGCTGGCCACGGTGGCTGCAGCCGCTGCCCAAAACCGGCCGCTCCAGGTGCATACCGGCTACGGCGACCCCGACCTTGACCTCCGCGAGGCTGACCCGCTCCACCTCGCCCCCCTTATCGCCACCCACCCGGCAACGACGTTCGTGCTGCTCCATGCGGGCTATCCCTACGTCCGCCAGGCAGGGTACCTGGCCTGGGTGTACCCCAATGTCGCCGTTGACCTGGGCCTGCCCATCGCCCTACTCTCGCTCGAGGGGATGCGCGCGACTGTGGCCGCGCTGCTGGAGCTCGCGCCCCTGGAGAAGGTGCTCGTCTCGACCGATGGCTACCTCGCGCCAGAGCGGTTCTGGTGCGCGGCGGTCTGGGCGCGGCGGCTGGTGGCGGCAGCGCTGGAACGGGCCGCGAGTGCAGGGGAGCTGAGTTGGCCGGAAGCGGAGCAGTTTGGGGCAGCACTGCTGGCGGAGAACGCGCGTCGGCTCTACCAACACCGCTGAGTGTGCTACACTGGAGCCACAAGTTCATCTGGTCTCACCCGCGGGGGAGCGAGTAGCTGAGAGGCGGTTTCAAGACCACCAACCCCTTGAACCTGACCCCGGTAGAGCAGGCCTCGGCCTGAGCAGCCGGGTCCGCCACCCTGGTGGCGGTACTCGTTAGGACGAGCGTAGGGAAGCGGGTAGCTGGGCAGCCCGCCCGTCGGGCGACGGGAGGATGCCTTTTTCCCCCACGGGGCCGACCGCGAAAGGACGGCCTCGCATGACTCTTCTGGTCCCAGGCGCTAGCCTCGACACCGTTATTACCCCCACGCCCCGGACGGCGCGCCCCTTGAGCACCTGGCACCTCTTCGCACTCTGGTTCGACCTCGGCATCAGCTTCCTGGTGATGGTGGTAGGGATGTTCCTGGTGCCCGGGCTTGGCCTCAGCGAGGCGCTCGTCGCCATTCTGGTCGGCGCGCTGATCGGGAACGCCCTGCTCGGCCTTGCGGCCATCATCGGGACGGATACCGGCGTGCCGACCATGGTGCTGCTGCGGGGCGTGCTCGGTATCCGTGGCTCGTATCTCCCGACCATCCTGAACGTGCTCCAGTTGCTCGGGTGGGCAGCCTTCGAAGTGATCGTCATGTCGCAGGCGGCCGACACGCTGGCAACTCGCTTCCTTGGCCTCCCCTCAGCCTACCCGGCGTGGGTGGTTGTGTTCACCGCCATCACCCTGCTCATGACCCTCTCCGGCCCGATTGCCGTGGTACGACGCTATCTCGCCCGCTGGGCAATCTGGGCCGTGCTGGTCGGGGTGGTGTGGGTGACCCTGGCCCTACTGCTGAGCGTCGATCTCGGTGTGCTGCTCCGCCAGCCGGGCGATGGGTCGCTGACCTTCTGGCTTGCCGTCGATCTGGTCGTGGCCATGCCGATCTCCTGGTTCCCGCTGGTCGCCGATTACAGTCGTTTTGCTCGCAGCCGAGCAGCAGCATTCTGGGGTACGAGCGGTGGCTACTTCGTGCCCCACGTCTGGTTCTATGCCCTCGGCGCCTTGCTGGTGCTCGCTGGCACAGTCGTGAGCGACCCCGCTGCTCCCCTCGCCCCGCTGCTGGCGGGGATTGCCGGGCTGACGGCGGGCTGGCTGGCCTTGCTCTTGCTGCTCATCGGTGAGACCGATGAAGCGTTCGCCAACCTGTACTCGATGGCAATCTCCGTCCAGAACCTTGCCCCGGTGGTGGGCCATACCCGGGTCGTTCTGATCGGTGGCGCGCTCATGTTCCTGATCGCGCTGGGGGTACCGCTCGTCCAGTACGAAAGTTTCCTCCTCGTGATCGGCGCGGCCTTCGTTCCCCTGCTCGGCGTGCTGGCAGCGGACTATTTTCTCCTCCGCCGCCAACGCTACGACGTGGCAGCCTTGTTCGAACGCGGCGGCCCCTACTGGTACCAGCAGGGCGTCAACTGGCGAGCACTCGCCATCTGGCTGATCGGCATGGCAGCCTATCTCGCCATCGCCGGGCTGCCAGCGCTGGGCGTGACTGGCCTCGCCCCCTGGCTGGGCGCCTCGTTACCCAGTTTTCTGCTTGCGTTTGGGCTCACCCTGCTGCTGGGGCGTTGGAGGAGCGAGTATGCGCGCGCGTGACCTCGTGCAGGCTATCCGGGCGGACCTCGCTTCCATCGAGCAGCGGCTGCTCACGCATCCCTACCTCGCGGCCGTTGAGACTGGTACCCTGCCGCGTGCGCAGCTCGCAACCTTTGCGGGCGAGCAGTTTCACATCATCCGGAGCGACCTCCGCAGCGTGGCCTTGCTGGTCAGCCGCTTCGGTGGGGGAGAAGCACGGGAGTTCTTTCTCGACGTGCTCGCTGGCGAGCGGAACGCCCTGGGTCACCTGCTGACTTTTGGGCAGGCGCTGGGCCTTAGCGAGCGCGACCTGGAGGCCTACGAGCCGATCCCGGCTGCCCACGCCTACACGGCCTACATGGCTTACCTCGCGCTCTACGGGTCGGACGCCGAAGTAGCTGCCGCCTACCTCGTGAACTTCCCGGCCTGGGGAGTAAGCTGCGGCCGGCTGGGGCGCGCGCTCCGCGAGCGGTACGGCCTGAGCGCGGAAGCAACCGCCTTCTTCGACTTTTTCGCGACCCCAGCACCGGGGTTCGAGTCCGCTGCGCTCGCCGTCGTTGAACGCAAGATAGCCGCTGGCTGGCCCGAGCGACTGATCCGGCGGGCCGCGCGCTTGCTCCAGGGCTACGAGCTGCTCTACTGGGATGCCCTCTGGGAGGCTGCCCAATGAGCCGTTTCTCGGAGGAACTCCGCGCCGCCGCGGCGGCCATCTGGCAGGCCCAGCACGACCACCCGTTCGTGCGGGGGCTGGGGGATGGCACCTTGCCGGCAGCCTGCTTCCGCTACTGGCTCAAGCAGGACTACCGTTTCTTGATCGAGTACTGTCGGGTGTTCGCCTTCGCCGCTGGCCGCGCCCCCGACCTCGCCACCCTCACCCGCTTGAGCGAGCTGCTGCACGCCACCGCCACCGGGGAGATGGAGCTGCACCGACGCGCGGCCGCCGAGTTCGGGATCGCCGCGGCGGAGCTCGAAGCGAGCGAGATGAGCCCGACGACACGGGCGTACACCGACTTTCTCATCCGGGTGGCCACCACGGGAGAGTTCGCCGAGATCGCCGCCGCGCTCTTACCCTGCCTGTGGGGATTCAGTGAGATCGGCCAGGCCCTCGCTGCCCGGGGAGCACCCGCCAATCGACAGTACGCCGCCTGGATTGCCACCTACGCCGACCCCGAGTTTGCCCGCCTCGCCGCCTGTGTCCGGGAGCTGGTCGACCGC
>JAILZB010000015.1 GCA_023512725.1 Chloroflexota bacterium
GCTGGCTGCCCCTGGCGCAGGCGCGCTTGCCTCGGCAACACCACCGAGCCCATGGCGGAGGAACTGTTCAACCTGGCGCACCATCTCTTCCGGGTCGGGCTCGTCGTGGTCGAACCACCAGATGATCGCCTGGTTGACGACCCCGATGACAAAGCGCGCGGTCAGTTCGCCTTCCTTCGGGCCGAGCAGCTCGGCCAGCCCGGCGGCGAGATGCTGGCGGAAGAGGGCCTGAGCTTCCAAGAGGATGTCGAGGGTCTGGGAGCCGAGCAGGATGCGGAACAGATCGCGGTTCTGGTAGGCGTAACGAAGGACGTTGCGGAGAATTGAGCTGCCTTCGGCCAGAATAGCCGGCCCTGACCCAAGGTTGGGGGCGGCCTCGCGGTGGAGGGCAGCGATCCCTTCCCGCAGGACATCCCGCAGGATGGCCTCTTTATCGCGAAAGTAGAGGTAGAACGTGCCGAAGCCGAGGCCGGCCCGCTCAGTGATCGCCGCGATGGTAGTCGCGGCGACGCCCCGTTCGGCGAACAGGACCCGGGCGGCTTCGAGCAGCGCGCTGCGGGTGCGCTGGCGACGGTCAGCATGACGTGGCATAGCTCCTCACCGGTGTCGGATCCTATCACTGGGCCACGGCGTCCGCGTGAACGATCCGCTACACTGGCGCCAGGAGAGAGCGATGCGGACTGAGATCTTCGAGGCCGATCCGTTCAGCGGTGCGCGCAGCAAGCCGCTGGCGACGATCGATACTGATTATCGGTTCGAGAAGAACGACGAGTTTACCTTGGAGACTGGGGGCCAGAGCCTCCGCTTGCGGGTGACCCACGTGCGGGTACGCATCCGCGGGAACGATATCTCGCGGGAGATCACGGCGCTCAAGGTCTAGGTGGGCCACCCCTCCCGCTCCAGGCGGGCGAGCAGGGCTTCGACGAAGTCGGGGGGTGGTCGCTCGCCCAGAAAGACCACCCGCGCGAAGAGGGCCTCGGTGCGGCGGCCCGGTGGCGCGGCGAGCGCCGCAGTCAGTGCGCCGCGGAAGCGCCGCTTAGGCTGGCACTGCGCAGCGCCCGCAGCATTGAGGGGATGGTCACCCGTGCAGAAATGACAGGTTGGAGGCATAACTCCTTCACGCTCCGGGATCATGCATGATTGACCGCACTGCTGCCGCCAGCCTGCTGACGGCCCTCCGATCCCTCTCTCTGTTTGCCGGGCTCCTCCGCGACCCCATCGGTCGCCAGCTGCTCGCCGCCCTGGCAGCAGGTGAGGGTGCGCCGCACCGGGCTCGCTTCACGCTCGCGCTGGTCAGCCGCGCGGAACTCCGCGGCGAGGATCCGGTGGGGGATGCCTTCAGCGATTGGCTGCTCGACTGCCTGCTCGATCTGGACACCCCCTTGGCCCGCAAGCTCGAACGCGCTCCCCTTGCCGCAGTGGGGCCCACGCTCCGTGCGACTGCGCTCGCTGAGCTGACGGTCATCCAACAGCTGCTTGCCACGCTGCCCGTAGCACTCGGTGAGCCGCGCGAGCGCTGGCAGGCGGTGTCTCCGTTGCCGCGCGGGCCAGCTCACCCGTGGCGACGCCCCCTCAAGGAAGCGCTGCTCGCCGCGCCAACGGCGGAGGCGATGCTGGACGTGCTCGCCCAGGCCTACCGTCGTGGGGTGGGCATCTTCGGGCAGTTCCGTGCCTTCCGCTGGGCTCAGGGTGCCCTTCACGGCGTGCCCACCCCCGACCCCATCCGGCTGGAAAGCCTGGTTGGCTACGAGCGCGAGCGGGCGCCGATCGTGCGCAACACCGAGCAGTTCCTCGCTGGCTTCCCTGCCAACGATGTCCTGATCACCGGGGCGCGGGGGACCGGCAAGTCCTCCACCGTGAAGGCGCTGCTCAATCACTATGGCGAGCGGGGCTTGCGCCTGGTTGAACTCGCCAAGAGTGAGCTCGCGGAACTGCCCCTGCTGCTTGGAGTGCTCCGTGACCGCCCCGAGCGCTTCATCATCGTTCTGGATGACCTCTCGTTCGATGCCGACGAGCGAGAGTATCAGCCACTCAAGCGGCTCCTGGAGGGGAGCATCGCTGCGCGCCCGGAGAACGTTGTCGTCTACGCCACGTCGAACCGGCGCAACATCGTCGCCGAGCGCTGGGCTGAACGATCGCTGGACGCCGAGGTCGCGCCGCGCGAACGCCAGGAAGAGAAGATCGGTCTGGCCGACCGCTTTGGGATCCGGGTTACCTTCCCCACGCCCGACCAGCAGCTCTACCTGCGGATCGTCGAAGCGCTGGCGGTCGAGGCGGGGATCCGGCTCCCCGCCGAGGAGCTTCGCCAGCGGGCTCTCCGCTGGGAACTGCTCCAGAGCGGCCGGAGCGGCCGGGTTGCCCGCCAATTCATCCTTGCGCTGCTCGGCGAGGTGGCCACACCAGCAGCGCGGCCGTAGGCTGCCCTCCCTGGCCAGGAAGCAGACGAGCGCACTCTCGTAGCGCTCGCCGGTGGCTCCCGCCTTGCGAGCGGTCCTGGTCGAATGGGTGCCTGAGCGCTTCCCCGGCTACGGTACGAGCCGCTCGCCTACTGGTGGCGAAGGCAGCCACAGCAGGGACAGTGCTCCTCCTCGCAGGGGCAGGTGCAGCCGCAGCAGCAGCAAGCCCCGGCTTCACAAGAACACGTGCAGTCGCCACAGCAGCGGCAGCGGCAGGTCTCGTTCATCATCGTCCTTCCCTCCTCGCGAGATGGAAGCCAGCACTCGCAGTCGCCGAGATGACCACAGACCGGCGCACCTGCGCTCAGGCGCTGGTAGAGCGCTTCCAGATCCGCGCAGAGAGCGCCCAGTTCGGCGATCCGGCGCCGGGTGTCGGCGACCTTGTGAGCGATGAGATGGCGCAGGCGCGCAAGTTCCGTGGGTGGGTCAGCCGGGTCCTGGAGGAGACGCCGGACCTCGCGCAGAGAGAGCCCGAGCGCCTTCGCCCGCTGGATAAAGCGAATGCGGCCGAGCGCTTCCGGCCCGTAGAGGCGGTAGCCCGCCTGAGTGCGGCTACCGGGCTGCACCAGCCCTTGCTGCTCGTAGTACCGCAGGAGCGAGGGAGCTACCCCCGCCTGCTTCGCCAGTTCACCGATCCGGAGCATCCTTACGCACCCGCCTTAAGCGTACACCTTCAAGTGCACGTGAAGGTCAAGCCCTGCCGTGCCAGGAGGGGAGATGCTCTATCCTGAGCGCCAAGTGCGTGAACACAGTAGGCGAGGGCAGAACGTGCCAGGAGGAAGGCGCCTGCTGGGCAGGGCGCACTGCCGTTCGCTCAGGGTGAGCGGACGCGTTCGGAGCGGACGGCCGTTTCGATCTCGTCGAGGGAGAAAAGAGGCGGCTGGTTCTCGAGCTGACGAGCGCGCTCGCGGCGGCTGGCCAACCGCTCCAACTCCTCGCGCATCCGGTCGAGGTCGCCAAATTCGCGGTAGGCACTGGCATAGCGGATATAGGCGATGTCGTCGAGCTGGCGGAGCCGCCGCATCACTGTTTCCGCGATCGCCGCGCTCGTGATCTCGTTGCCTGTCTGGCGGTTCAGTTCGGCCTCGATCTCCTCGACCAGGGCCTCGATGGTCACAGGAGGGATCGGGCGCTTGCCGGCGGCTTTCCGCACACTGAGCAGCAACTTCTCGCGGCTGAACTCCTCCCGCCGGCCATCCCGCTTGGTGACCAGCACGGGGGCCATTTCGACCCGCTCATAGGTTGTGAAGCGGCGATGGCAGTTCAGGCACTCACGCCGCCGGCGGACCGACAACTCGCTATCACGCGAATCGACCACCTTGGAATCGCGGTGCTGACAGTACGGGCATTTCATGGGATGCTCCGCTCCCCCTTTTGGCAGGCTGTCGCCAGCCGCTGGCCGAATCTACCACATCTGGTGGCCGCCGAGGCGGCTCAAGCGCGATCGCTGGGGACCGCTCCGAGCAGGGATCGCCCGGCTTCCGCCACGATCCGGTAGACCTCCCCCAGCGGCAGGCTGTGGCGTTCGGCGAGGGTGCGGCAGTCCTCGAACTCCGGGGCGACCCCTACGACCTTGCCAGCCAGCAGCTTCAGTTTGAGGCGAGCGTGGCCGAGGGGGGTCTCTACTTCCACCTGGCGCCGGTCGGCCTCGTGGCGGCGGAGGGGCAGGACCCGTACGCCCAGCGTCGTCGTCTCGCGGAGGAGCAGCCCAGCGACCATCGCCTCATCGCTCGCGTTGACGATCGCACTGAGCTGGATAGCCGGCCGGTTCTTCTTCATCTGGATAGGCGTGAACCAGGCATCGCGTGCTCCCGCCGCGAGCAGTCGCTCGAGAACGTAGGCCAGCTGCTCGGCCGGCTGGTCATCGATGTTGGTTTCCAAGAGGACGAGGGCAGGAGCCGGCGCGACCTGTTCTCCTACCAGCACCCGCAAGGCGTTGGGGAGGTCGCTCAGGCTGCGCGCCCCGAGGCCATAGCCGACGGCCTTCAGCCGGATCTCGGGGAGCTGGAACGTTCCCAGGGCGGCGAAGAGGGCGGCCGCGGTTGGGGTCACCATCTCCTGGTGCGCCGCGCTGCCTTCGCTCGCCCGCACCGGCGCGCCCACCTGGGCTAGGAGCTGCACGGTCGCGGGGGCGGGCACCGGCAGGGCTCCATGCTCCGTCGTGACTGTGCCGCCACCCAGCGGCAGCGACGAAACGAAGATCTGCTCGACCCCGAGCAGATCGAGCGCCACGATGGCCCCCACGATATCAACCAGGGAATCGACTGCGCCGACCTCGTGGAAGTGCACACTCGCGGCGGGCATACGGTGGACCCTTCCCTCGGCTTCGGCCAGCAGACGGAAGACGGCAGCGGCATCCCGGCGAACACGGGGCGGCAAGGCCGACTGCTCAAGCAGCGCCAGCACCTCACCCAGGCGACGGGCCGGCTGGGGCAGCGTCGGGTCGACGACGACCCGCGCGCGGGTGCCAGCGACCGCGCCGCGCTGACCCGGCTCGGCGAGCAGTTGCCAGCCCACCAGAGGCAAGGTCTCCAGGGTAGCGTGGACCTCCTCCAGGGGGGCGCCCGCATCGAGGAGGGCGCCCAGTACCATGTCGCCGCTCGCACCAGCGAAGACGTCAAAATAGGCAATGCGCATTGGCGGCTACCGGCCGATCATCCGCCGCCGCTGGTCAGCCGGACAAACGTGACGGGATTGAGGCTGCCGCTGCGAAAGCCAGCGAGGTCAAGGGTGACAAAGCGATAGCCCGCAGCGAGAAGAGCCCGCACGGCTTGCTCGCGGACTGCCGCTTCCAGCAAGCGGGGGAATTCCTCGATCGGGAGCTCGATCCTGGCCACCGGGTGATGGTCCCGCACGCGCAGCTGACGGAAGCCGAGCGCCCGCAGCGCTTCCTCTGCCTGCTCAATCCGGTGCAGGGCGGCGAGCGTCACCGGGGTACCATGCGGAATGCGAGAGGAGAGACACGCCATCGCAGGCTTGTCCCAGGTGGGCAGGCCGCGCTCGCGTGAGAGGGCTCGGATTTCAGCCTTCGTGAGCCCGGCTTCAACCAGCGGGCTGCGCACGCCGTAGCGACGGGCTGCCTCTCGCCCCGGGCGGTAGTCACTCAAGTCGTCGGCGTTCAGGCCATCGAAGATGACGGCATAGCCTTCCTGCTGGGCGAGCGGCCCGAGGTGCTCGTAGAGGTCCACCTTGCAGTGAAAGCAGCGGTCGGGCGCGTTGGCCACAAACTCCGCGCGGTCCAGCTGATTCGTCGGAACGACACGGTGCGGGATACCGATCTGGGCGGCGAGTGCGCAGGCTTCCTCCAGCTCCCGCCGCGGCAGGGTCGGGGAGTCAGCCGTCACCGCGAGCGCCCGCTCTCCCAGCACCTCGTAGGCCACTGCGGCCAGGAACGTGCTGTCCACCCCTCCAGAGAAAGCGATCAGGGCGCTGTCCACCTCGGCAATGCGGGCGCGCAGGGCGGCCAGCTTCTCCTTCATTCCTCCTCCTCCGGCAGGCGGTTGATCAGGGCAGCCAGGTAGCCCGCACCGAAGCCGTTATCGATGTTGACGACAGCGATTCCGTTGGCGCACGAGTTCAGCATCGTCAGCAGGGCTGACAGGCCGCCAAAATTCGCTCCGTAGCCAACGCTGGTCGGAACCGCGATCACCGGCCGGGCTACCAACCCTCCGACCACGCTCGGCAGTGCCCCTTCCATCCCGGCCACCACCACCACGGCCCGGGCCTGGCGCAGGCGCGGCAGCACGGCAAACAACCGATGGATGCCCGCCACCCCCACATCGGTGATCTGCTCGACCGTCGCGCCCATCACCTGGGCGGTGAGCGTCGCCTCTTCGGCGACGGGTAGATCGGCCGTGCCAGCAGCCACCACTGCCACGAGGCCGCTCCCCTGGCGCGCCGTCCGCCGGTCCACCACGATCGCCCGCGCCACCGGGTGGTAGACCGCCTCGGGCACGGCAACTGCTACCGCTGCGTATCCTTCGGGGCTCGCACGCGTGACGAGCACCGTCGGTGAGGTCGCAGCCAGGCGGCTAACTACCGCTGCCAGCTGCTCGGGCGTCTTGCCGAGGCCGAAGACGACTTCCGGAAAGCCGCAGCGGAGGGCACGGTGGTGGTCGAGCCGGGCGAAGCCGAGGTCCTCGAAGGGAAGCAGCTCCAGGCGGCGAAGAGCGTCCTCCTCACTGAGGACGCCTGCTCTCACCTGGCGTAAGAGTGTCAGCAGTCCGTCGCGGTCGATGGCCGTCCTCCGCGGAAGTATAGCTCCTGCGATTTGGCAGCCGTCCTAGGGCATCATCGGCGTGCGCTCCTGGAACCGTCGCTGCTCGGGGGTCCACCAGGTCTTGAGGTAGGCCAGGATCGCGCGCGCGTCGTCCTCGGTCAGGAGACCCCGAAAGGCAGGCATCCGGGGTGCCTCTGCTGGCACGCCCTGCATCTGGCGCATCATCTCGCCCATTGGCCCGGAGCCATCGAGGATAAGAGCGATCAGGTTGCCGTCGGAGTGATGCCAGGTATGGCCCTGTTCGTTGTGGGGTGGGGCGTAGGGAAGCCGGCCAGCCCCGCTCCGGTCACCGTGGCAGGACTGGCAGTACTGCCGGTAGAGCTGCTCACCTCGCTGGACTTCCGGCGGAGGGAAGACCAGCCGACACCCCCCCAGCGCCAGCAGGCCGATGAAGAGGAGCACCCACTTCAGCCCCACGTTCTCCCACCATCCTCGCTCCGGTAGACGCGCCGCTCACGGTCTACCGCCATTACCACCTCCGGCCGCGCGGGGGCGATGGCGACCGCTGCCACCGGGATGCCCTCCAGGCCGATCCGCTGCCAACGCTCGCCGCCATCCTCGGAGCGGTAGAGCCCGTTCGAGGCGCCCGCGTAGACCACCTCCGGACGGTGGGGGTGGACCGCCAGCGCGAACACGAGGCCGAAGATCCCGTCCGTCTTCGGGGCAAACGTCTTGCCGCCATCATCACTGACGTACACCGCCAGCCCGCTCGCGGCAGCCAGCAACCGCTCGGGCGGCCCAGGGATGATCGCAAGGGCGGTGAAGCTCCCCTGACGGGGGTTGATGAGCTGCCAGCGCTCGCCGCCATCGTCGCTGCGGAAGAAGCCGTGGCCGACCACGTAGGCATACAGGCGTTGGGGGTCGGTCGGGCTTTGAGCGAAGGCATGGATGTCTAGCCCGGGCAGGTCGCTTGCGACAGGCTGCCAGCTCTTCCCGCCGTCTGTGCTCTTGAGAAAGACCTCATGGCCGGCAAGGTATTGCGCGCCCCCATCAGCGCGGGGTGCGGTCAGGCTCATGGCATCCTGCTGCGGGCTGGTCGGAAGGGGGCGCCAGCGGCGGCCGCCATCGCGCGATTCCAGAATGCCATCGTGGTGGCCGAAGAGGACATGGTCGGCTGACTCGGGCGAGATCACCAGGGCGTGGACATCCCTCACCGCGAGGGTTGCGATCGGCGAGGCTCCTGCTTGCTCGCCCACGCGGGCCGTGCCGCTCACCAGGAGGCTGAGTCCTGCCACCAGGGCCAGGCCGAGCCCAAGGCCCAACCCAACCTTCCAGCGACCTACCCGAGCGCCCGACTGGGGCCGGGCAACGGAAATGGTCATCGTTCTGCTCCAGCGCTGGCGGGGTAGCGTGTAGTCTTGGCGTCTTCTCTCAGCGCGTGGCCTGCCCGCTAGCACGGGCGAGCGCTTTGGGCGCGCTCTACTCTGCAATTCTACCGGATGCTGCGAGGCTGCCTACGGCTGACCGAGCAGGCTGGTGGGGGTGTGAGGGTTACCCTCGCAGGAGCGTGAGCACAGCGTCGTGGAGGCGGCCGTTGGTGGCGAGGCCATCGCCCGTCCAGGCTGTTGCAGTACCGGTGAGGTCGCTGAAGCGACCGCCTGCCTCCTCGATGCAGATGCGGGGGGCGGCGAGGTCCCAAACGTTGGCGCCGAGGTCGAACATCACTTCGGCCCGGCCAGTGGCAACCAGCACGTAGCCGTAGCCATCCCCCCAGGTGCGGGCCTGCTTCCCGGCTCGCGTCAGGCGCTCAATGAGGAGGTGGTGGGGGTCGTCTGACGGGACGGTGAAGCTCGAGCTGAGGATGTAGGCCTCGCTGAGACGGTCAACCGTTGAGACGCGCGCGCGCCGGCCGTTCCAGAAGCAGCCGAGTCCGCGACCAGCACAGAGCAGCTCATCCAGCGCTGGCAGGTAGATCGCCCCGGCGACTAGCTCTCCCTCGCGTTCGACCGCTACCAGCACCGCGTAGAGGGGCACGCCACGAATGAACGAACGCGTTCCATCGATCGGGTCGATCAGCCATCGGCATCGTGCCTCCGGCCGACTGTCGCCACCCTCTTCGCCGAGCACCCCGTGGCTCGGGTAGCGTTGCTCGATCCGCCAGCGCAGCAGCGCTTCTGCCTCTCGGTCGGCCCGGGTCACCGGCGAGAGGTCGGCTTTCCAATCGGTGACGAGCTCGCGCTGGAAGTACCCCAGCGTCAGGCGGCCCGCTTCGACGGCGATCTCGGCGGCAAAGTCGCGTAAGGCCTCGGTCCGTTCGTCACTCATCCCTGCTCCCGACCGATCCTAGCGCCTTAGGGCCGGAAGGGGAGGTCCACAGAGTCCCCGCGCGGCGTCAGGAGCCGTCGGCCAGTCTGAGAGTCATACAGCCCGACGCGGACCGTCCGGACCCCCTCCGCTTCGGGGAGCGTCACCCGGTCGGTAACCTGGTCGCCAGGCTCCTACAGGCTCGTCGGGTAGCCGCCCTGGCGCGGCGGGCTATCGACCTGGCCGACCAGCCGGCCGCTCCCATCGAGCAGGTGGACAAAGACCGTATAGTCGCGCCCAGGGGCTGCCAGCGCTCGCCAGCGGAGGAGGAGGGTATCCCCCTCGTCCAGCAGGTTGTAGCCGACCAGCTCGATGACCCCCTCGAAGGAGAGGTGGAGCTCCTCCCGCAGCGGGAGCGCCTCCGCTGGCTCGCGCAGGACGAGGGGAGGCAGCAGCGTTAGGCCGCGGACATTCGGCTCGCCCGGCCAGGTGCGGAATGGCGCGAGGCCAGCCTGGACCAGATAGCGGCCAGGAAGAGCGTCGGCGGGCAGCGACAGCTGGTAGCGGATGGTCACTCCATCGCCTGGCTGCCAGAGCGCGGTCGGCCCCAAGCCGTTGCGCGGGTCGCGGACGTCGCGCGCCACCGGCCGGCCATTCGGGTCGATGAGCGAGGCAAAGAGGGCGTAGTCATCCCCAGGCGGCGCAAGAGCCACCCAGGTGATCTCGGCTTGGACGACCGCTCCTGGCTGCAGGAAGCGATCGCTCAGCAGGCGCGCGGCACTGACGGCCACACCATCCCAGCTCGCACGCTCGGGAGGTTGCTCGCGCGGGGGCAGGGGGGTGTCAACGCTAAACTCACCGACGACCTGTGCTTCATCGCCAGCGAGGGCTTCGACCACCCAGCGCCCGGGCGTGGCACCCGGGGGGAGGCGGAGCGTGCGGACGTCGCGCACTAGCTCGTTCCGCCACCACCATGCGGGCGATGCTGTGCCCCAGAGTGGCCGCCCGCGATGCTCCGCTCCTGGGCCGCCGCTCAGCGGGCGCACACGTACCCCGAGTGGGTGGTCCTGCCCTGGTGTGACCGCCTGCCAGACGAGCGTCACGCTGATTTCCTGCCCATTCCGCGGAGCGACTGCCCCTCCCGCGAGCCGGATGCCCGCAAACTCCGCCGGCGCAAGCGGCGTGCCGGGCGCAGCGGGTCGAGGGAGCAGCAGCGTGCCTCCTCCCACCACTAGCAGGAGAGCGAAGGCCAGCCAGGGACGGGTCGCTGGGAATGACCACGCTCCACCGATCAGCAGGAGTAGGGTCAGGGCCGCAAGCCCCAGGCCAAGCACCCCCGCGGGGGTCTCGCCGTACCAGAGCTGCACCTGGTGCTACCCCGCGGGAAGCTCCAGTGTCAGCAGCCGAAGGCGGCCACTTTCGCTCAAGCCCGCCGCTCGCCCGTCGATGCTCGCCTGCCAGCCAGGGAGCGCAAACGTATGGAAGCGGATGACGGTCGGTGCTGCTGCCTCTACGCTCAGCTCCCAGCGGAGCGGCTCTACCTGCAGCGCTTGCACCCGCGCGAGCGGCTCACCGCTATTGGGTGCGGGGCCGAAGAACCCGTCTGCCGGATAGCGCCAGCTAGTCGCGACGCCGCGCGGCAAGTATTCCCGTGCGATCGTGGTGCCGACCGACCGGTCGACGAACTCCCACCGCGCGACTCCGGCAGTGGTCAGCCACGCAGAGTCGATCGGGCGGGCCGGGACTGGCAGCGCGGGGAGCGCGGCGGCCGCAAGCAGCAGCGTAGCGCCACTCGAAAGGGGCAGCCCAGCACGGGCGAGGGGAAGCGCCGCGAGCGCCAGCAGGAGCGCCACCGGACCCAGGAGACGGAAAGGGAACTGCAGGGGGTCGAGGAAGGGGAGCGCATCCCAGAGAGGAGCGGCGGGCGCGGCCGTGAGCAGCACCAGGAGGATGGCACTTCCCAGCCCAAACAGGGCCAGCCCCCGCTGAGCGTGGAGGCGGAGCGCCACCGCCACGCCAGCAAGCGCCACCGTGAGCTGGAGCGCGCCCAGCTGAAAGCGCTCATAGCGAGCGAGGGGCGACCAGTCGACCAACGCCTGGGGCGGCGTGAGGTGATGTAACGGGGCGTTGTGGAAGCGGTCGAGGGAGACGGCGCCCGCGAGGACGGTCGCGGGGAGCCAGTAGGGAGCTGCCAGCGCTGCAGCGGCCAGGAACGGCAGCCCACCACGCAGGAGGGAGCGCCCCAGGCAACCTTGTGCCCGTTGCCGAAGCACCCACCAGGTCGCTGCGAGCGGCCAGATGATGAGCGCAACCAGGTTGTGGGCCAGCAGAACGCCCGCCAGCGCCAGTGCCGCCACCAGCAGCCCGGCCCGGCCGCCCGGCCAGCGCCAAAGGGCCCAGAAGACCCAGGGCGCGAGCGCCACCCCCCATAGCTCGGCCAGCGCCCCTCGGCGGTACACCAGAGCCAACACATAGGGGGCATAGGTCAGCATAGCGCTTCCCAGCAGCCCCCCCGCGAGGCAGCCGCTCACAGCGCGGCCGAGCACGAAGGCACCCAGCGCTGCCACCACGAGGGCAGTCGCGTAGGCAAAGCGCAAGCCGGCAGTGGCATCACCACCGAGGAGCAGAGGCACTCCGCCCACGTAGAGCGAGAGCGGAGGATAAAACAGCCCGAGGGGATAGCCGTAGCCGGAGGCGAGGTCCGGGTAGAGGCGAGGGTAGAGCACGCCCTGGCTGAGCAGCGCCGTGAACCCCACGAGGCGGTTGAGGTGCGGGCGGCTATCGTCAGTCTCCAGGAACTGATGAGTGGCCACTGGCCAGAGGGCGGGCACGGCCACGACCAACGGAAGCAGCCAGCCGAGCCAGGAGCGCCAGCCCGCCCAGCGACTAGCCCCTTTGGTGTCAAGTGCCAAACTTGCCAGCGCGACCCGAGCGGCACTCACGGAGCGCGCACCACCAGCTGGCGCTCGCCATCGAGGGTCACGCTCGCCACTGGGACCTCCGGGCTGCCCGCGACCAGCAGCGGCATGCTCGTCTCCCGGTCGTAGACCACCGCGGCGAGGGTGTAGCGGCCGGGGGGCAGGCCAGGCGGCAGATCGAGCAGGTGGAAGGTGCGTTCCCGCTCGTGACCCTCCCAGCGCGAAGTCGGTTCGAAGAGGCCAGTGCGGAGCAGCTCCCGGTCCGATTGCCCCACCCGGTGGCCGTGTGCGTCCAGCAGCCGCAAGGAGACTTTCAGGTCCTGGGTGGTCTTGCCGGTGGCCTCCCACTCGGCGATCGCCCAGAGCTGGCGACCGCTCGTGCTCAGACCAGCAGCGTAAGCGCGGAGGGTTACCGGCCCAAACGGGAGGGTGGCGGGTGTAAAGCCGCTGGGAGCGAGCAGGGAGAAGAGCGGAGGGTGCACCCGCCAGGCGGCAACGCGGAAGAAGTCGTAGCGATCCTCCCAGAGGAGCTCTCCCTGCCGTGCCAGCAGCAGCGCGACAATCCGCTTCTCGTCAGCGGGGATGTCACGTTCGGCGGCGCGCTCGAAGGTGATCACGGTCGGACGGTCGCCGACCAGCGCAGCAAGGTCGCTGGCGATCTGCTCCTCATCCGCCCGCAGGAAGCCGTAAGGAGCGCTGCCCCGGTAGAGAAAGGCGATCGTCCCGTGGCGGTAGCCCTCCCGGTAGAGCCGGCTCTGAACGATCACGAAAGCGGTGTCGGACGCCGCCAGTTCGTTCATGACGGCAGCCATCTCGCGCATGTCCCCGTCGAACTGGTTGGCAAGCTCGGGGAGTGCTGCCCAGTCCACGAAATAGGTGCGTGCTGCCCAACTACCGCTGGCCAGGAGCAGCCCGGCGCTCGCCAGGACAACGAGCCGACGCGGCACCCCCCGGCGGAGCAAGGCGGTGCTCGTGACAACCAGCCCGAAGGCTGGAAAGAGATAGATCCCCGGCAACAAGCCAAACGCATGGGCAAGGTGGGGTACCACCCCCAGAGGGATAGCAGCGGCGAGCACCATCAGGAAGAACCAGAGGAGCAGCAAGCTCGCCCAGGGTTCTCGCCAGCGCCAGAGCACGAGGCCAAGCCCGAGCAGGAAGAAGGGAGCAAGAGCCAGGTCGAAGACCGGCGCGCCGGGGTAGTTGCGGTAGGCTCGCTGGTCGCCACGGCCGGGCACCACGAACATCGGCAGGGTACCGGCGAGAGCGGTCAGGTAGCGGATGGCGGGCGCCTGTTCCTCGCTCTCGCTCAACGGGTTCAGCTTCGCCTGCCGGCGGAAGAACTCTTCCGGGTGGGTAAGGGCGTAGCCCGCGAGTGGCGCCGTCACGAGCCCGGCGACCACGCCGAACAGCACCAGCCCGCGCCAGCGCTCGCGAAGCGGCCGCAGGGAGAGCTCCAGGCTGGCCCGTGCCAGGGCATAGCCCGGCAGGAGCAGCGGCAAGATCCGCGCAGCGGTATAGGTGTACTCCGTCAGGCCGGCTGCCACGCCAGCGATCAGCCAGTCGCGAGCGTGGTGGCTCTCCCAGGCGCGCCAGAAACAGTAGACCGTCACCGCCAGAAGCAAAGGAAACGCATTGATGCGGATGCCGATCCGGTTGAAGATCACCAGCCAGAGCGAGCTCGCGGCAAGCGCGGCGGCGGCTACCCCCACCCAGGCGGCGCGCTCACCGGCCGGCTGGCGGAACAGCCGCCACCCCAGTGGGACAACCGCAGCGACGGTCAGGACGCCCAGGAAGGCGGCGGGAAGTCGCAGTGCCAGCGGGTCGCGGCCAAGGATGGCCAGAAAGGGAGCGATCAGCACCATGAAGAGCGCTTCGCGCCCCCCGTTGGCCGGGTAAAACGGTAGGACCTCTCCCCCGAGCACCGCAAGCCCATCGAGGCCGTAGAAGCCTTCATCCATGTTCAGGCCCGGAGGAAGGCCCGGCAGGCCTAGCACCCGGAGCGCGAAGGCCACCAGCACCACCAGCACCGCCACCCAGCGAGCAGTCACGGCAGCCATCCCAGCTCGAGGCTATCGGCCAGCTCACTGCCCAGCCGCTCACCAGTTGCGGGGTCGTACATCCCCACGACGAGTCGGACTGGCCCCGCCGGCGCCTGGAGCTGTTTGCGGTCGACCACGACCTCACCGGCAAGCCAGGAGCTGGTCGGGGCGTCACCCGCTGCCGGCGGGGCATCCTGCTGGCTCACGATGTGACCCTGCTCGTCGAGCAGGTGGACAAAAACCGTCCAGTTCCGCGTGGGGGTTGCTCTCGCCTGCCAGACGAGCTCGACAAGCACGTCCGTGCCGCGCCGCGTCGCCGTCCAGCCGAGGAGCTGTGCAAAATCGCCGAGCGGCCGGTCCAGCACGTGCGCGACGGGAGGCGACGTGAAGAGACGCTCCCGCCCGCGAACCTCCCCCTCCGCGACTGGGAAGTCCAACCCTTCGCCCCAGCGCACGTCCACCCGGAAGGGGCCGCTCGCCGCTCGCGCGGCAACGGGCAGGGTCAGCACCTGGCGGACGAGCGCTCCCGCTGGCCAGTGCGCTGGTGGGTACTCCGCTGCGAGCGGGATACCCTGCCAGCGACCAAGTTCACTCCCCATCCGGTCGAGCAGGCGGACGGTAGCGGTGGTTGCCGTCAGGGGCTCGGCGGTCCGCTGCCAGTAGAGGACGAGTACCAACGGCTCACCGGGCCGCACTGAAGGGGTAGGCAGGTGGTACCCAACCAGCGCGACCCCGGGCCAGCTCCGCCCGCTCAAGCGGAGCTCTTCGGGCAGGGGCCTGGGCGGCGGATCGAGCGTGATGGTGCCGATCGGCTGCTCGCCCCCCGAGAGGGGCCGGGTGCTGTCGCGATCGTACACGAGCGCGCTCAGCGTGTAGGTGCCGGGTGGTAGCCCGATGGGGAGGTCCAGCAGGTGGTAGCTCGCAGCAGTGCTCCCCGCAGGCCAGGCGGAGGTGGGAGCAAAGTGCGGTGGGAGAAGAAGGTCGCGGTCGTCCTGGGCCACGAGCTGACCAGCGCTGTCGCGCAGCCGCAGCGAGGCCTTGAGGTTCTGGGAGAGTAGTTCCTGGAGCGACCAGCGCGCGAGGACCCAGCCCCTCCCACTGACCGGGGTGCTGCCCGCAGCCCAACTGGCGAGCTGCAGCACCTCTCCCCAGCGCTGGCCAGCCGCTTGCTCAGGCACCGGTGTGAGCGCCGGGCTCAGGGGGCTGTGCAACTGGTAGACCCGCAGGTGGTAGCTGGGCTGGCGCTCCTCGGTCACCAGCTCGCCCTGGCGGCGGAGCAGGAAGTCGAGCAGCCCCCGGTTGTCGGGCGGGGTGAGGCGCTGGGGGCGGAGTTCGAGCACGATCACCTGCTGCCGCGCTCCCAGGAGGGCAGCGAGTTCCGGGGCGATGATCGTCTCGTCGACCCGCAGGAAGCGGAGGGGCGCTGACCCACGGTAAAGGAAATCGATCGTCGGGTGGCTCCAGCCCGGAGGATAGGGGCTCCCGATCGGGATGACGATAGCGCTCGCCGGGTGAGCCCGGTCGTTGAGGGCGTTGGCCACCTCGACCAGGTCGGAGTCGAAGCTCGCCGCAAGCTCGGGCAACTGGCGATACCCCTCGAAATACACCTGCCAGGCCCAGCCGCAGCTCGCCAACGCCACCGCCCCAATCGCAGCCGGAGCGAGCCAGGCGATACGGAGCCAGGCAGCTGCTCCCTGGATGAGCGCTCCGAGGCCGAGGGCGGGAAAGAAGAAGAGCACGGGCAGGACGCCGCTCGTATGAAGAAAGTGCGGTGTCGCATCGCGCGGGATGGCAGCCGCCAGGGTGAAGAGGACGAACCACAGAAGAAGGAAGCAGGAGGCGGGCTGGCGCACCCGCCGACTGGCGAGCACGAGCCCGAGCAGGAAGAGAACGGCGAGTGGCGGTGGGAACGCTGGCATCCCCGGTACCGATTGCCAGGGTTGGCTGGCCCCCTCGCTGATGAACGAACGCAGGACTCCACCGAGCCGTGCGAGATACCCCTGCTGGTTGGCGAGCCGGCCATCGTTCGTCGCGAGCACCACCGCCCGCTCGAGGAAGCTCGCTGGGTTACTGATGGCGTAGAACGCTAGGGGCAGGACGACCAGCAGTGCCGGGAGCAGAAAGGCCAGCCACTGGCGCCAGCCGGGAAAGGGGACCGACCGCCGGAGCAGCAGCGGGAGGACGATGGCTGCCCCTGGCACGAGCAGCGGCAGCAGCCGGGCCGACGAGTAGCTGTACTGCGCGAGGCCACAGGTGAAGCCGGCCGCGGCCCAGGCGTGGACGCTTCCCGTCTCCAGCGCACGCCAGAACCAGTAGGCGGCAATCGCCAGCAGCGGCGCCAGCAGATTGATCCTCCAGCCGAGCCGGTTCTCAACGATCAGCCACAGAGAGCTTGCCGCGAAGGCAGTGGCCGCGAGCGCGATCCCCTCGCGACTGGGCTCCGTCCGGAACAGCCGGCGTCCAAGTGCCCACACGCTGGCGAGAAACAGCACCCCCGCGAAGGCGGCGGGCAGCCGCAGCGCCAGCGGCTCGCGACCGAGCACCGCGAGGCTCGGCGCGGCGAGCAGCATGAACAACCCCTCGCGGCCGCCATTGCCGGCGTAGAAGGGACGTGGGCCCTGGGTGAGGACGCTGAGGGCATCGACACCGTAGAAGCTTTCATCCCGGTTGAGGCCAGGCGGTAGCTCATTCAGCCAGAACACGCGGCTGGCAAAAGCGAAGAGGAGCAACGCGCTCAGCAGCAGGCGCGGCCGGATCGGATCGGCAGTCGGACCCGGCGCGGCTGCCGAGGCCGCCTGGGGCGGGGAATGGTGCGCTGGTACGAACGCGGTCACGGCGGGACGGTGAATGGGCCCAGACGCACCTCCAGCTCGCCGCTTGCGGTCGGCAGGGGCGCGCCCGTCGCAGCCTCGATGACCCGGACGATCACGCTCACCTCGCGCAGCCCGGCTGGCAAGGGGAGCATCTCGTACCCGTCGGGGACGTACTCCCCGGCCAGCCAGGTGGTCGTTGGCGCACCCGGTCGGCCATCGCGCTGGGCGACTACGCGGTCGCCCGCAACGACCTGGATCAGAGGAGTAAGCGGGGGCAGGTCGTCCCGAAGGGCACGCCAGTAGAGCGTCAGGTCCAGGGCACGCGTCGGAGTGATGACCACGTCGGGATCGTAGCCGACCAGGTGCAGCGCGTTTCCAAAGCGGACATCCGCTGCGAAGGTCGCGACGGGCGGGGTGAACTGCCGGGGGCGCTCGCGGAGCGGCAGGGGGCCAAGTGCCAACCGCTCGTCTCCACTCACCAGCCAGAGCAGGCTACCGGTCAGAGGAGCGCGGGGAGCCCGGAACGGGAAGACGAGGCGCTGCGGCGCGGCCGTCGCTGCGCTGCTCGCTACGGCCACAACCTGATCGGCAAGGGTGAGCTGAAAAGAGCGGGGCGGCCCCTGCCAGAAGACGATCGCGAGCGCGTGCTCACCCGGCAACGGCGGTCCGCCCGGCAGCACCCACCCCAGAACGGTGCCCCCGGCCAGCGCGCGGTCGAGGCGCGTCATCGGTTCGTCAGCCGGGAGCGGTACTGGCTCAGTGAGGGAGAAGGTGAGGAGGGGGCGAGCGGCCTCGCGAAGGGTGCCATCCTGCCGGTAGGCGGCTAGGCGTAGTTCGTAGCGAGCGGGTGGGAGGCCGGCCGGCAGCGGGAGGACAAAGTAGGCGCGCTCACGGACCGGGCGTTCCCAGCGTTCGGGCGTGCGTCCGGCGCCATCAACGAGCGGCCGCTCGCTCTGGGCGAGCGGCTGACCGGACGGGTCGAACAGTTGGAGCGAGAGCCGGTCCGGAGCGGGGAGGCTACTGACCTCGACTTCGAGAGAGGCAACCAGCGCCCCTCGGTCGGCTGCGAGCAGCAGTTCGAGCACCTGCGCCCCGAGCGGTCCGGGCTCGGTACTGGCTACCGTGGGCGCAAGCACCAGTGGAGGGCCAAGCAGCCGGTAGACCCGCTGCCGCAGGCCAGCCTCCGCAGTCGCCGCGATCAGGGGACCGTGCGCACGAAGCAGCGTCGCGATGACCTCGCGGGGGTCGTCCGGGCCAAGGCGGGTAGGCGGGAAGTCCACCACTTCGACCAGCTGCCCCACCGGCTGCTGGGCTGCCAGCCAGCGTCGCAGGGAGGGCTCGTCGGCCAGTAACGTGACGCCGCGGCTCCCCCGGTAGAGATAGTCGAAGACCCGGTAGCGGAACTGCTCGCCCCGCGCTGGGTTGGCGAGCAACAGGAACCAGCGGCCATCGTCCCGTTGGTTGGCAGCATGGGCAAAGCGGGTGAGGGGAACAGCGAAGGCGCGCTCGGTCTCCGGGTGGCGGGCCCAGGTGAGCCAGTAGTCGTGGGCGGTCAACGCGCTGCTGCCCAGCACGACCACCAGGCCAGCGGCTCCCACCAGGGGCGGTGCCTGCCAGCGGCGGAGCACCCAGCGGCCAGCTTCGGCGGCACCAAGCGCCGCGAGCAAGAGCGTGGGAGGAAGTGCGCCGAGCGAGCGCCCATAGTTTGGGTGCCCTTCGCGGGCGAGAATGGCGGGCAGAAGCAGGACAAGGAGCCAGAGGAGGATCCACCGCTCGGCCTGCCAGCGCCAGCGCCGAAGTGCCAGCACCACCCCGAGGAGGAACGGCGGCAGGGTGAGCAGGTCGAACACCCCGCGGCCCGGTAGCGCGAGCACCCAGTTCCCGCCGCCATCGCCGAGGAACATGGCGAACGAACCGAGCACGGCGCGGTCCGGGGGGTCGGCAGGGGGAAGGTCCTCCGCGCTTGTCCCTCCTGGCAATAGCTGGCCAACCCGGCTAACCAGCTGATCGGGGTGGACCGCGAAGTACGCCTCAAGCGGGAGGGCAACGATGAATACGCTCACGAGCAGCCAGCGCCAACCTTCCAGCCGCGAGCGCCAGCAACGCCGGTCAATCAGGGCGTCGCCCGCCCAGAGCACGGCCAGCAGCAAGGGCAACACCCGCGCGGCGGTGTAGGTGTAGAGGCTGGCTCCGAAGGCCGCGCCGGCGGTGACCCATGAGAACCGGTGGCCGTGAGCAGCCCGAGCCAGCAGGAAGAAGGCGAGCGTAAGCACCAGGGGGAGCAACGCGGCCCGAAAGCCGAGCCGGCTCCAAAAGACCGCCCAGAAGTTGACCGCCGCGAGCGCTGCGGCCAGGACTGCCAGCGCGGGTGCCAAAGACCGGCTCCGAAACAGGCAGCGGGCGAGCGGGACCATCATGGCCACCAGCAACACCCCCGCTGCCGCCGTGGGGAAACGCAGCGCGAGTTCGTTCCGGCCAAAGAGTGCGGTGCTGGCGGCAAGCAGGTAGATCGCGGCGGGCTCGCGCCCAAAGTTGCCGGGGAACCAGAGCTGCCATTCGCCCGCCAGCACGGTCAGGGCGTCGGTGGCATCGTAGGCAACGTCGTTATTCACGCCCGGGGGCGCTAGGTGGGGAGCGGGCAGCCGTAGCGCTGCTGCCAGCAGCAGCACCCCTACCAGCAGCCAGCGCTGGCCTTGGCTCAGACGACCAGCGGGAGCTGCCATCCGACAGCGTGGGAAGACCAGTGCAGGCTCGGTCGGTCGCGAGCAGCCGTCTCCAGGCGGACACCGCTCACTCCCTCCCGTTTGAGCAGGCCGCCCACCACCCGCAGGGCCAGGCGGGGCGAGTTGTTGACTGCCGAGAGGTGCGCCAGCCAGACCGTGCGTGGTCGGGAACTCGCCGACGCGGCGATCAGCCGCCCTGCCTCCAGGTTCGAGAGGTGGCCAAAGGGGGAGAGGATCCGCGCCTTGAGCGAGGGCGTGTAAGGGCCTGCCCGCAGGGCATCGTAGTCGTGGTTCGCCTCCAGCACCACCAGGTCCGCCTGGCGGAGCGGCTCGACCAGCGTCTCATCGGCCGAGCCGAGGTCGACGCAGTAAGCGATCGTCCAGCCGCCGGAACGGATGAGGAACCCGGCGGGAGCAGCCGCATCGTGCGGCACGGGAAAAGCGCTGACTTCACAGTCGCCGAGGGTGATCGTCGAGCCGCGGGCGAGCGTTCGCGCTGGCAGCCGGCCAACTGCCGATCGCGCAGCAGCAAGGGTCTGCGCTTCGGCCACGACCGGCACTTGGTACTTGCGCGCAAACGTGCCCAGCCCAACGAGATGATCGGTATGCTCGTGGCTAAGCAGGATGGCTTCGACCGCCGCTGGGGGGATCTCGCGGCTCTCTAGGAATGCGGCAACCGTGCGCGCGGGCAGGCCGAGGTCGATCAGCAGGGTCGTCGTTGCCGACCGGACGAGCAGGCAGTTGCCGCTCGAGCCAGAGGCGAGCATCTTGGCGCTCAGGAACCCGGGGTTCCCTGCTGCGGGTGGCTGCTGGAGGGGCGCGGTGAGCTGCACTGGCACGCGCCGCATTATAGGCAGTTACCACCGCTGGGGGCCAGGAGAGCGCGGGCACGAACCGGGCAGTTGCGGTGGGGTGGTGCGGCCGCTAAGGGAGTGACAGGCTGGCAACGACCGGGTCACCCTGCGGCGGTACCTCGCCGCCCGGCCAGCGGACGCGCACGACCAGGGCATAGTCGCCAGCAGCCAGGCCAGGAGGAAGGGCAAGGTCGCGCTCGTCGAGAATGCGGTCGCCGGGCTGCCAGAGACTAGTCCGGTACCAGCCCTCGCCGGGGTCCCCCACCGTGGACGCAACGACCTTCCCTGCCTGGTCGCGGAGTTCAAGGGTCACCTGGCGGTCGTGCCAGCGCAGACCGCCCGACCAGGAAGCTCGCCAGAAGAGGGCGATGGCGAGCCACTGATCGTGGTGTTCCACCTGCACGCCGGTCAGGACCATGTCGTTCCCAAAGCGGAGGTCAAGCGGGTGTGCGCCAGGGAGCGGCCAGTCCCCCGGTCGGGTCACACGGAGCGGGTGGAGCCAGAGGGGAGGGCCAAGGGGACCCTGGCGGTCGCTCAGGTGGAGCTCGGCTGCGAGGTAGCCTGGCGCAGGGGTATCCACCGGAAGGCTGAGCCGAGTACGAGTCTCATACCACTGCCCGGGGGGCAGGAGGCCGTCGGGCACGGGAAGGCGCAGGCGAGCTTCGCTCACCGGCCGGAATCCCGAAGCCAGGAGCCGCAACTGGCCCTCGACCTCACGCGGCTGGCTGAGTGGCCGCCACCAGAGCACCACCCAGCTCTCGCTGCCAGCAGCGGCTACTTCCGGCTCGAAGCGATAGCCCCCGATGGCAATGGCATCGCCCAGGGTGGCTGCCAGAGGGAGCAGCACGGTGTCATCCAGCGTTCGCGTTGTCGGATAGGCGTGCCACGCAGCGGCGAGGGCCGGGTTGTGCCGTGGCAGCAGTTCGTAGCGTCCGTTGAGGCCGAGCAGGAGACCGCTGATCACCGCCGCCAGGGCGAGGAAGGTGATGCTGCTATCCACCAACCAGCGGGAACGGCTCCGCTGGCGCCAGCTCGCCGCCACCACAAAGGCGAGCGCGACAAGCAGCGGCGAAAAATCGGCCAGGTAGCGTGTGGTCGCATAGCGCTGGAGGAAGCCCGGTAGGGCAGCCGCTACTACGAGCGCCGCAAGTGCGCGCACCACACCCGCTGCTGCGGAGGAAGATCGCCCCGCCAGGCCAAGTGGGGCAGCCAGAGCGAGCAACAGGTAAGGGTTCGTCAGCAAGAGGCCCACGGCTGGCTCCGTCCGCCAGAGGGTGGGAGCAGGCAAGGGCAGGGCGGGGCCACGCAGAGCGAGAAAGGGGAAGACCGGCTGGATCAGGGGTGGGGTGAGGAGGAGAAACAGGGCATTGGGCAGTAGGTAGGCAGGGCTGAAGAACCGGTCATAGTGGGCTGCCAGGTCGAAGCCGGCAAGCTGCAGGCGGTGCCCTGTCTCGACAGGCGAGCCGAAGCGCGCCCAGTTGTACCACCCCAGCGCGAGGGCAGCAAGCGCCAGCGGAAGCCCAGCGCCGAGAAGCGGGAGCCAGCTGCGCTGCCGCCAACTCTGCCACCCGGCCCCCAGGAGGAGCAGGGCAAGGGCAGGCGCGAGGGCCAGGCGGGCGAGCAGAGCAAGCGCCCCCGCCACGCCAACCCCCCACCACCAGCGCGGCTGCTGCCCGGCCAGAATGGCGGCGGTCACGGCGAGGACGAGCAGTGCCGATCCGGCCCCGATCGCCGTCTCATAGACGGCTGGATGGCTCAGGAGCATGGGGAGCGGCATCCCCAGCCCGGCAACCAGGAAG
Source organism: Chloroflexota bacterium (assembly GCA_023512725.1). Lineage (GTDB taxonomy): Bacteria > Chloroflexota > Dehalococcoidia > SpSt-223 > SpSt-223 > JANWZD01. The sequence continues at coordinate 22,126 of JAILZB010000015.1, forward strand.
GCAAGGGCAGGGTAGCTGCCAGGCACCCTGGGAACAACGCGGCGCCAGAGCACCAGAACGAGAGCGCCCGTGGCCAGGGTCAGGAGGGCGAGGAACGGCAGGGCGAGGACGGCATCGGGAAGGTCGCGCAGGTCGAGCAACGGCGCCAGGGGTGCAAGGAGCGCTGCCGGCAGCGGCCCGAAGTAGAGGTAGTAGCGCCCGCGCGCATACGAGACATCGAGCATGGGGTTGGAGGGGTAGCGCTGGTCGGGGTCGTAGGGATCGGCGAGGGTGGCCAGCGCCGCCGGCGGGTCGACCCGGAAGTCAAGCCGCCCGTGGGCGAAGGCGTCGGCAAGTTGGGTGTAGAGGCCGGTGGTCCAGCGGAACTCGCGGTCAGCGAGCGGGCGGAAGGTGAAGACTGTCGCGATGCCTGCCTGGAGGATGAGGACGCCGCCCACGAGCAGGAAGGCAAGGGCGACGCCCCACCTCCGCTCAGCCGCCATCCGGGGCCAGCAGGCTAGCCCTCCGCCTCATGCGGGACTGGCTCGCTCCCGGGACCGCCGCGCTCGGCCACCAGCTGGTCGTAGATCCGGTCCGTCTTAGCAGCGGCGATGAAATCATTCAGGTGGAGGTTCCGGATCGCATGGGTCCACCAGCTGACCGTCACTTTGCCCCACTCGAGTAGGATGGCGGGGTGGTGCCCTTCCTCCTCGGCAGCAGCGGCGACGCGGTTGGTGAATTCAAGCGCATCCAGGTAGTTCTTGAACCGGAAGACCCGCTCCAGGCGCGGGATGCCCTCGCGCTCGACCAGCCTCCACTGGGGGATCTGGGGGAGGAGCTGCTCTCGCTCCTCGGGAGTCACGGCGGGAGCATCGGGGCGGCAGGCAACGCACTTCTGTTCGGTCAGACTGGTCATGGCAGCCCTCCTTCCAGCCCAGATTATCGTTCCTGCGGCAAGCATAGGAAAATGCAAGGGACAACCAGGCAGCCAGCCCCTCGCAACGCCTGCTAGGATCACCTAGCATCGGCGCGAGGTGCCGGATGTGCCGCGTGCTGGTGGTTGACGACGACCCGACGGTGCTCGGGCTCTGTCTCTTCGCCCTCGAGTTCGAAGGGCACGAAGCGGTCGGCTGTACCGACCTGGCGACGGCCCTGGCCACCGCCCGCCGGGAAGCGTTCGACGTGGTGGTGGCCGACCTGCCTTCCGAAGAGGAAAGCGACCGGCACCTTGCGGAACTCACCGCCCATACCGGCAGCACGGCCCCGCTGCTCCTGCTTGGCAAGGATGCCCTCCGGCTCCTCCACACTCTGATCACGCTCCCCGCTGTCGCCGTCCATGGGTTGGTCAAACCGTTCGACCTGGGGGAGTTTGTCGATGAAGTCCAGCGGCTCGCCCAGCAGCGGGCCCGCTGAAATGGCCTGACCACCTCACTCGCCGAGGGTGACGACCCAGCCACGCTGACGGAAGAACTGGAGCAGCTCAGCGGTGACCGGCACAGCCATCAGCCGGGATGCCTGACCCACGATGAATAGCTGCCGGCGAGCACGCGTGAGCGCCACGTTCAGCCGACGCTCGTCCGCGAGGAGGTCGCCCCGGCGAGGGTCGCCGGTGGCCAGGATGATGCAGTCGCGCTCGGAGCCCTGGAAGCGGTCAACGGTATCGACCACCACGGCGCGCGGAAGGGAGGCCTGGGCAAGCTGGCCGGCGAGAGCGGTGACCTGCTGGCGATAGGGGGCGACCACGCCGACCTGCTCCGGGGCGAGGCCGGCCTGGAGCGCTTCCGCTACCAGGGTCGCGACGACCTCACCCTCCTGTTCGGGCGGCGCTTCGACCAGGACGGCGGGGCCACGCTGCCAGACCGCTGACCAGCGGGGGGCTGGTGGTACGACAGGAGGCTGAGCCTCCGCGCTCGGGTCGGTTTCGAGCTGGCCTTCGTACCACTGCTGGGCGGAGAAGGCCGCAATCGCCTCCCGCATCCGGTACTGCCGGGCGAGCATCACCCGCGCGGCCGCAGCGGCTGGCTCCTCCCATAGCCGCTCAAAGAGCGAGCGTCCCAGCTCCGCGGTGGGATCAGCGACGATCGGCGCAAGCTGCTTATGGTCGCCCACGAGCACGAAGCGCTTGCCCAGGCGGAGCACGCCGAGCGCCGCTGGCTCGGTGAGCTGGGTCGCTTCGTCGAGGATAACGAGGTCGAAAGGAGGGGTACCACCGAGCGCTTGGTCGTAGCGGCCGCTGGCCACCTGCGCCGCGGTCGCTAGGACGATGGGACAGCTGGCCAGCGCCGTTCGGATCGCTGCTTCTCCCCTCAGGGCATCCAGGGTGTGGCGCTCAAGTTCGGAGTGCGAGCGGGTAGCACGACCGAGCACGAGCAACTGCTCCTGGCCCGCGCTGAGCAAGGCGAGGGCGAGGTTATCGACGGCCTGGTTGGTGAACGCGGCCAGCAGGACCCGGCCGGGCTGAGTGCGCGCAATGCGCGCGATGGTGCGGGTCTTGCCGCTGCCCGGTGGTCCCCAGATGAGGAGGTAGTCACACGCCGCGAGCGCGCGCTGCGCGGCGTCCTGCTGGAAACGGTCGAGTTCGGGGTCGGGTGGGGGGAGTGGGCCAAAGCGGGGCGTCAGCTCCCCGGCAACCAGGCGGCGGAGCCGCTCTTCCGCCCGTAGCCAGCCGATCAGGCCCTGGAAGACTCCCTGGAGCAGCGAGCGGGTGCCAGCGGGCTCGAGGCGCGTTGCCCAGGGCGCTGGCGCGTCGGCGACCACGTCGATCCAGTCGGGCCCGCACCCGTCGATCTCGGCGCTCACCTGGCGGTCGGGGGTACGGTCGGCGACCAGGAGCGCGCGGTCAGCAGCCCGGAAGCGCGAGAGGTTGCGCCCCCGCAAGCGGGCCCGCCAGCGGCCACTGGCATCGAGGCCTCCGTCCTCGATCGCCTCGATCCGAAAGCACGTCCCGTCGATGACCCGCTCGCCGACTGAGCGCCGACTGATGCCCAGTTCGCTGCGGGCCTGGAGGGCGGCATCTCGGCGCAGCGCCGCCACCCAGCGCCGGAAGGTGAGGCGGTCACGGTTGGGGGTAAGGAGCTGAGGCGCGTAGCCGAGCAGGTCGGCGTAGAAGGCACACTGCTCAGCGCGGAAGCGTGGGCACGGCTGGCAGCGGCGCGCTTCGCCGAGCGGGGTGCCGGTGAGGTCGAAGAGGGCAGCCTCGTTGCGGGTGAGGATCGCCTGGCGTAGTTCGGTCCAGCTGAGTGGGGTGGAGAGGACGACCGCTTCTTCGTCCCCCGTGTAGACCAGTTCAATCCGGGTCTGGTCGAAGGTCAGCCGGCCGGCTTGCCAGAGGCAGGCAGCGTAGAGCTGGGCTTGCAGCCGGTGGTTCGGTCGTGGCTGGCCCCAGGGGGTAGGCTTGCCGGTCTTGAGTTCCACGAGGCGCAGGGTGCCCGCTTCGGCTTCCCAGAGCGCATCGACGCGACCGCTCAGGCCCAGGAGCAGGTTACTCACCGTCGTCTCGGTCTCACCAGGCTGACCGCCGAGGACGGTGGCGAGGCGGCTCACGTGGGGAGTGGCCTCTGTCTGGGCGTCGGCAGTGTTCAGCCCCGCGAAGACGAGATCGCGCTCACACTCCTGAAGGGCGCCGGCGAGTGCGGCTGCTGCCCCTTCGCCCTGGACGACCCGCCGCAAGGCGCTGTGGACCACTTTGCCGCGGACCGAGGCAGCGGAAGGTGCCTTCGGCTCGAACTGGTGGATGACATAGGCCAGGGGGCAGCTGGCCATCTCCGCAACTGCGCTCACATCGATCAGCAGCTCGGGAGCAACGATGACGAGGCTCTGGGACCCCGCGCTCAGGCTCAGGCGACCGCCCTGCCCTCCTGCCCGAAGGTGATGAGCGACCACCACGGGCGGGCTCTTCTCCCGACAGAGCTGCTCCAGGGCGGGGGCGAGGGTATTCCAGGGGGAGAAGAGCGCGAGCGAAACGGTCCAGTAGTCGTCAGTCTGGAGGGTGAGGCGCACCCCTTCGCGGATCGGCTGGACGGCTCGAACGGTGCCGCGGAGCCGATGAAGGTTGCAGGGGTGCTGGTGGAGTGTGCAGAGAGCACAGCCTGCGGGCGCTGGAGGTGGCTCCCCGTCGGGCCGAAGCCCAAGCCCCTCGGCAAGGAGCCGCTCCACGCTGGCCAGCGGGACCGGCGCGTGGGTGGGGCGGAGGCGCGGGATCTCGCTCACGAGCTGGTCGAAGCCGAGGATGCGACAGAGCTTTGGGGGGACGTCGGCGGTAAGTTGCGAACGGCGGTCGAGCTGGGGGAAGAGAGCGACTCGACCATGGGCCTGGTTCCAGGCCAATGCATCGCCTTCGCGGCCGAGCACGACCGGTGTCTGCTCGGCAAGCAGGTCGAGTAAGGCCAGCCGGGCGAGCAGGAGGTCGCGCACCGGGTTAGGCCGCTCCGGCGCGAGCGGACCCTGGGGGCTGTGCCAGTGGCCGCGGCCACTTCCCGTCAGCGGGCCGTTCGTGCGAAGCAAGCGGACGACCAGAAGGGCCTCGGACGTGAAGAGCGCGAGGTCCACCGGCCAGCCGAGCACCGAGCCCCCGACGGCGATCAGCAGGTCGGGCCCGACGCAGCGGCAGAGGCGCTCGCGCAGCTCGCTGGCGGCTGCCCGGAGCGGCTCATCGGCCCAGGGGCCATACCACAACTGAACATTCATCGGGAGGGAGTGTAGAGGCTGCGCAGGAAGGGTGCAGCTATGCTATGTTCTACCGTGGGGAAGTATTCTGGGGGAGCAGGAGAGAGACCAATGGAACCACGCTATCGTTACGACGACCCCCGGGCGTTCCCGCTCGAGCAGGTTGCTCCAGCGGTAAGCCGCAGCCTGGTTGCAACGACCCTGGGGCTGCTCGCCTTCTCCTTCGTCTTCAGCGTCATCGGTGGGGTGGTCGGCCTCGCCCTGGCGGGGGCGGGAGTCGTTGGGCTGCCGTTCTTCATCATCCTGGCAATTGGGCAGATCGCGCTGATCTTCGCCCTGCGGCCAGTCGCCGCCCGCTCGGCTCCGCTGGGCTTGCTGCTGCTTTACAGCTTCACCTTCCTCTCCGGGATGTCACTCGGGCCGGTTATCGGGGCGTATGCGGTTGCTGCCCCGGGCGTGTTGGGGCAGGCCCTCCTGCTTACTGCCATTATCACAGCAGGGTTGACGATCTACGGCTGGGTGAGTGAGGTCTCCCTGGCCCGCTTTGGCACCTGGCTGTTGATCGGCCTGCTCACCCTGATCGGCGGGAGCATCGTGGCGATCTTCGTCCGGGCGACCTGGCTGGAGGTCCTACTGGGAGGTGGTGGCGCGGTGCTCTTCAGCCTCTTTCTCGTCTACGACATCCAGCGGCTCAAGCAGATGCCGGCCGAGTTCGCCAATGCGGTGGTGATGGCCGCTTCGGTCTATCTCGATATTGTCAACCTCTTTCTCTCGCTGCTTCGTCTGCTGGGTGCGCTCAGTGGGAGCAACCGCGACTAAGCAGGAGTGCTGGCTCGGAACTGGCATCCGTGCTGCACGCCCGCTGAGAGCTGCACGTGCCGATCCGTCTGCTTGACCCAACCACTGCTGCCCGGATCGCTGCGGGCGAGGTGATCGAGCGGCCAGCCTCGGTGGTCAAGGAGCTGGTCGAGAATGCGCTCGATGCCGGGGCGCGGACGATCAGCGTTGAGCTGCGGGCGGGTGGTGCGCAGCTCATCCGCGTGACGGATGATGGCTGTGGCATTCCTGAAGAGGAGATCGAACTCGCCTTCGAGCGCCACGCGACCAGCAAGCTGACCTCCTTTGACGACCTGGAGCGGGTCGCAACCCTCGGCTTCCGCGGGGAGGCGCTGCCGAGTATCCGGGCGGTCGCGGAAGTTAGCATTATCAGCCGGCCGCTCACGCAAGAGTTTGCTGCCTACCGGCGCTGGGAACGGGGGCAGCTGGTGGAACGGGGGCGGCGGAGCGCGGCGCCGGGCACGCAGCTGACCGTCCGTCAGCTGTTCGCGGATCTCCCGGCGCGGCGGCAGCAGCTGCGCAGTCCGGCGAGCGAGGCAGCCCACTGTGCCCAGGTTGTCAGCCATTACGCCCTGGCGCGGCCGGAGGTGCGCTTTACCCTCACGGTCGACGGTCGTACCACCCTGCGGACCCCTGGCAGCGGCGTGCTGGACGATGCTGCCCTGGCCGTGCTGGGCCGGAGCGTAGTGGCGCAGCTGCTCCCAGTGGACTCGCGCCAGCTCAATGACGGGGGGGGACCAGTGGCGGTGGTGGGGCTAGTCAGCCGGCCGAGCCTGAGCCGTGCCAACCGTGGTGGCCTGATGTTCTTTCTCAATGGTCGCTGGGTCCAGAGCCGGTTGCTGATGCAGGCAGTCGAGGCGGCCTATCACACCCGCCTGATGGTCGGCCGGCACCCAGTGGCGGTGCTGCATGTGGCGCTCCCGCCCCAGGCGGTCGATGTCAACGTCCACCCGGCCAAGACCGAGGTGCGCTTGCGCTGCGAGGGCGAGGTCTTTCGGACGGTCGAGCGGGCAGTGCGGGCGGCCCTCGCTGCCGACTCGGCCATCCCAGCGCTGGTAGCGGGAGAGGAGGCGGAAGTGGCGCCAGCTCCCTGGGAAGAGTGGCCGGCTGCCGGCCCGGCAGAGCAGCTCACCCTCCCTACCCTCCCACCGAGCCGGCTCCCCGTGCTCCGCCTGCTCGGTCAGGTTGGGCTGACGTACCTGGTGGCAGAAGGGCCGGATGGAGTCTACCTCGTTGACCAGCACGCTGCCCACGAGCGGGTCCTGTTCGACCGCCTGCGGGCCGCGTGGGCGCGTGGCACCATTCAGGTCCAGGGTCTGCTTGACCCGCTCTCCTTCCCGGTGAATGCCCAGCAGCTCGAGGCCTACGAGCAGCTGGCCCAGACGCTGGCGCAGCTCGGCTTTCAGATCGAACGGCACACTCCCCAGGCCTTGCTCGTGCGAGCGGTTCCGGCAGCGTTGGAGCCCGCGCGGGTGGTGCCAGCGCTGGAAGAGATCTTGAGCCTGTGTTCGTCGGACCCGACAGAGTGGCGCGACCAAGTTGCGGCCTCCGTAGCCTGCCACGCGGCAGTCCGCGCCGGCCAGGCGCTGAGCGATCAGGAGATGCGGGCACTCCTCCGTCAGCTCGAAGCGACGGACCATCCGAAGACCTGCCCGCATGGCCGGCCGACTATGATGCACCTCAGTGCGACCCAACTGGCACGGCTGTTTGGCCGGTTGGGATGAGCCTCGTTCCCTGCCGTGCGGCAGGGAAGCGTTTCGGCCTCCCCCAGGATGGTGACTCTCCCTCACCGGTCGCGGGTAAGCTAACTCGGTCAAGCGCACTCTCGCTGAGGCAAGCGAGAGAGAATCCCCAGCTCCCTTCCCCCAGAAGGTCTAGTACTGGCAGTTGACAATTCTAGGAGAAGATGCCTATACTGGCGCCATCAGGAGCCAGCCTGGGTGGCGTTTACATGCCAACTAAAACAAGAGATACGGCGACACCCGAGAGGAGGCAGTCGTGACGCGAATAAGGATCCTGGTGGGGCCGGAGTGGCGGTCACGACTGACACGACTAGGTGGAGCTCTCCTTGGGAGCGGGCTTGTTGTTGCTGCTCTCGTGGCGGTGGCGCATTCTGTCGTCTGGGCGGATGGGCCGGACGGGCTGAAGCGATTTATCCCCCTTGCCGGCATTGGCGGAGCAGCGCCACCGCTCCCCCCTGCTGGTGCCAACCGGGTGGCCAACGCCGTCCTCGGCCAGCCAGACTTCACCTCCAACCAGCCAAACAATCGCACCCTAGCTGGGCGATCGCGGCTTGGGGTAGCGGACACGCCGGTACAGGCCTCGCTCTACTTTCCCGCGGGGATCGATGTCGTCTCTCCCTTTGGCATCGTGTGGGTAGCCGATACCTCGAACAACCGGGTGGTGGGCTACACCGACGCGGCGTCGTTTGAATCGGGCCAGCCAGCCGCCTATGTGGTCGGGCAACCGGACTTTACGACCGGCAGCAAGGGAACGGCGGCCGATAAGCTGGCGGCTCCCTACGGGGTAGCCGTCGACCCGCTGGGCAATCTCTACGTGGCCGATACGGAGAACCACCGGGTGGTGGTGTTCTTCAACCAGCCGACGCCGATTACCAACGGTCAGGCGGCACAGTTGGTGCTGGGGCAGGGCGATTTCATCTCCAACCAGCCGAACAATCCGGCGCCGCCAATCAATGGATTGGGAGCTTCGAGCCTCTACTACCCGGTGGCGGTCGCGGTCACCGCGACCAGCACACTCACCCGGATAGCGGTGGCGGACGCCTACAACCATCGCGTGCTGATTTGGGAGATCACCCCACCCAACAGCATCTACGACCTGGCCGATGGCGCTCCGGCAAGCTACGTGCTCGGTCAGGCGAACTTTATCGAGAACCTGCAGAACCGCGATTCCAAGGGGGTTGCCGACAATTCGCTCTACTACCCGTGGGGTGTTACCTTCGATACCGGTGGCAACCTTTGGGTTTCCGACCGGGACAACCATCGGGTCCTGCGTTTTGATCTGCCGTTCTTCAATGGCAAGTCGGCGAGCCTCGTCATCGGGCAGCCGAATTTCACCAGTGGCCAACAGAACCAGGGGCTGCCACCCGGGCCGCACACGCTGAACTACCCCTGGGGCGTGACGGTCGACGATGGGAACAACCTGTACGTCGCCGACCACGATAACCACCGGGTGCTGCTCTTCCAGTCGCCCCAGTTCAATGGAATGCCTGCCTCGGTCGTCTACGGCCAGCCGACGCTGACCAGCACCACTCCCAACTATCCCTCTCTCAGCGCCAGCAGCCTGGCCTTCCCGGCAGATGTGGCGGTCGATGGGAACCGGAACGTCTACGTCTCCGACCGCGGGAACAACCGAGCCCTGCGCTTCAATGGAGCACCCCTCGGCGCGCCGCCGACCCCAACGCCGACCCCCTCGCCGCCACCACTGCCAACGCCGACGCCCGTGG
>JAILZB010000149.1 GCA_023512725.1 Chloroflexota bacterium
TTCCCGGATATCCTCCCGGGGCATGTCCACTGGTGGTACACGCTTCAATGGAGCTCCGGTCTGGCGACCGGAGATTCTCGCCCGGGTGCTCCGGCTGCCGGGGACGCTCAACATGCTTCAATGGAGCTCCGGTCTGGCGACCGGAGATTCCCGGATATCCTCCCGGGGCATGTCCACTGGTGGTACACGCTTCAATGGAGCTCCGGTCTGGCGACCGGAGATTCCCCCGAACCGCCACGTGGAGAGGATGGCGGCCGCGTCGCCTTCAATGGAGCTCCGGTCTGGCGACCGGAGATTCCGGCTCGACCCTCGGGTGGAACCTTCCGGAACACGCCCTTCAATGGAGCTCCGGTCTGGCGACCGGAGATTCCCGAGTCCACGCCCACCAGATCCGTGAAGCTCTTCAGGCTTCAATGGAGCTCCGGTCTGGCGACCGGAGATTCCCCTCCGGGCGGCCGCCCTCGTAGCGGGGATCCACGTGGCTTCAATGGAGCTCCGGTCTGGCGACCGGAGATTCGGGCCTCGGAGATTTTGGGGCCCGGCCGGTCTCCGGGCTTCAATGGAGCTCCGGTCTGGCGACCGGAGATTCCCTTCCTCGCCGACGCCGCCCCCGCCCGCTTCACCCGCTTGCTTCAATGGAGCTCCGGTCTGGCGACCGGAGATTCCCCGCTCCGTATCGCTCGGCTCTTAGGGCGCTCTGTGGCTTCAATGGAGCTCCGGTCTGGCGACCGGAGATTCCCCTGCCGTGGAGGAGCTCGCGCGCCGGCTTCTCCAGGCTTCAATGGAGCTCCGGTCTGGCGACCGGAGATTCGTTGTAGAAATCGTCGCGAGTACCATATTGGTCGGCGCTTCAATGGAGCTCCGGTCTGGCGACCGGAGATTCCAGCCCGCCCGGCAGACGGCACCCATGGCTGCACAGTGGATCCCGTTGCGAGCGCCCCCTCATAATTCAGTTGCCAAGGAGCCCTGCGGCGGGCGAATCCACCCGTGTAGCCGCGCTGGCCGTAGGCTCGCGAGCGCCTCCTGGCGAAGTGCGCACATCGCCCTGCTCGCCAGCTTATTGTCATCTGTTCGAGCCCACTTGGCGTTGCACCTCTATCTCCTCGTCGGCTTCGAACAGTCCGAGGCCATAGTGGCAGGCGTAGCCGAGGGCCAATGGTCCTGTGAGGGGTTCGGCAAACTCCAGGACGAGCCCGACGGCCATGCCTGTGGACCGGCCGCCTCCAGGTCTGACGAGCTGAAATCGTAGCCACCGCCGGTGCCCCGGAGGCAGTACCTCGACCTTCGCCAAGGCGGGAAGGGATGGATCGTATGCACGGCGCAGCTCCCATTCCCTGTGCACCTGCTCTTCCGGGCCGTCTCGTTGTGTGCCGTCCGGGTTCCATTTGGGTCTCCCGCGGTGGTCGAGCTTGGGGAAGCGCGTCATCACGTACGGCGTGATGGAGACCCAGCGGCGTGCGGGTCCCAGCACGCGAGGGATGCCGGGATCGATCCTGCGGCTAAGCCTCTTCCACTGCGAACGTCTCAAAAGATCGAGCAGGAGAAGATGGAGGACCTGGTGTTCTCCTCGTTCGCCCCAGCGGAGTTCCCGCATCTGTGCCAGTGCGACCAGCTCTTGGTCGCTGAAGCCCGCCGGGGCATAGATCAGAAGGTGATCGATCCGCTGATCGTGATCCTCGTCCACGGGAAGGTAGAACGCGTGACGATGGCCTTCCGCAGGACGAGCACCGACCCTTCCTGAAAGCGTGGGCGAGTTTTTGCCGCCGTTCATACGTCCATAGAGGCTCATCGCCGCCCGCCGTGCTCGGTCGCCGATGGCCACCGCCCGCTCCAGGGGAGGTAGCGGCGTCCTGTCCAGCGTGTAGCGGAGAGCCACCACGGGGTCATCCAGCTGCCTCGTGGTCCCATGCCGGGCGATCGCAGCCGGGGGAGCAGGCCGGAGGGCGCTCTCGGGAAGGACGTAGCGGAGCCAGCGACTGGCCGGCGGGTCCAGCCGCTTCCTGCGGTTTCGCAACTCCCCCGTATCCACGAGCAGCGCTTCTAGCAATTTCGACGGCTCCATGGCCGGATCAGGAGCAAGAAGCTCGACGACCCGGCTGCGTGGCAGGTCTTTCTCATCCGGCTGGACCGGCCGGCAGTGGAGCCCCGCGCCCGGAACCGGCTCACCCGGCTCGGCCAACCTGAGCTCCGACCACGATTCGGCTCGCCCGAGATAGGTGACCCCTCTGAGCAGTTCCTCCAGGTCACCGCGGACTTCGGCACCCAGAGGTACAGTTGGCCACCGAACGACCACGGGCTCGGCCGGGTCCAGCCGGACGAAGGTGTCGAAGACCAGCGTCCGATCGTCGGGTCCCCTCCTGAGGGGCATGAAGTGCCGCGAATGACCGACGGACGCGCGCGGAAGCCAGAACTCCGGGGCCGCTCGGAGCGGATCCAGGACGGCGGCCACGCGGTCCTCGGGCCATTCGGGGTGAAATCGCTTCCAGCTGGCGACCAGCGCACCGAGGAGGCGCCACGGAGCCGGCGGCCATTCCGGTTCGCCCTCGTTGACATGGTGAGCCCAGGGCGTTGCGCTGAAGCGGCCCGCCAGGAAACGGATCCGGATCTCGATCATGCAAAGTCCTCCTCGTCCGTCGCCGCTTCCTCCGGCGCGCCCCTCTCCGACTCACGCGGCCTGCGGACCCAGTCGCTGGGCGGTACGAACTCCACCTCGGTCACCGGGGGCCGTTTGAAGCCGTCAACCGCCTCGATGAGCTCCGGCATCAGCCCATCCAGTTCCTCACGCTCCGGAAGCTCGAAGCCCTCCGGATGGGTCACGCGCACATTGCGGCAGGTCAGGTCACAGGCGGTGCGAAGGCGCAGTCCCTCTTCGAGGAAATGGCGGATCTTCCAAAGGGCCAGCCCGACCAGGAAGCGCTCGGCCGATTCGCCCAGGCTGTAACTCCGCATCAGCCTCAGGTCGAGGTCGAAGTAGGCGGTGATCCGCTCGGCCACATACTCGGTCCGTGCGTACGGCACGTTGCCGAACCCCTTGCCGGTGTTGCCGGTCGGCAAGACCCGGTCGTTCTTGACGCCGCCTTCCTCGACCGGCTCGGCCCCTCTCGCCTCGATGAAACCCGAGAGCAGACGCGGCAGGCGCAGCCGCCCACCCGCCACTTCCGTCAGGAAGAGACCGTGCACGAGCGAGTTCGGATCGTAGCGCAGGGTCGTCCTGGCCACGACCCGGAGATCGACGGGGCCACGTTCGAACGCCTGGAACTCGTCCTTGAGGGTCTCGAGAAAGGAACTGGCCTGGCCACCCAGGATGTAGCCGGAGTTGAGCCGGTGCGCCTCGAGAGTCGAGCTGGTGAGGAAACGGCCGTCCATGGTGACGCGGACGTACGGCATGCCGCGCAGCACCGGCACAAGGTCGTCGCGCCCGGGATCCCAGCAGACCGCTTCCAAGCGGTTGGCCATGGACTGCGGCGACTCGACCAGGAGCATGGGCGTGCCATCCGCCAGCCGGTAGGTCGCCGGACCGATTTCGGGAAAGCCGGTCGGCTGGAAACGCTCGCCCTGAACGGGCCAGAGATCGGCCTCGATCAGAAGGCGGTCGGCGGCTGCAAGCTTCGTCCACTCCATCTCAGCTCACTCCTTCGCGCTCGTCTGGGCGCATAATCATCGCCAGCAACGGACCGACCGAGGTGATGGGAAAGGCCAAGGCCGCAGCCAGCCGGGCCGGCCGCCCGCTGACCGTCCAGCAGACGTCCCAGCCTCCGGTCCGGCTGCCGGTACGCCTGCCGGTGCGGCTGCCGGTGGCACGGCGACCGGCGGTTCCGAGAAGGGCAATGCCGGCGGCCCGCCACCTGGTGAGGGCCAAGTCGACCGCTTGCCGCACCTGATGGACCCCACCCTGGCGCAGGCGGATCAGGATCGCCAGTACGGGAGGGAGCGGAAGGGGGTTCCCGTCCGGCCCTGCCAGTGGCTGGGCGTGGAAGAACGGCTTGAAGAGGGCGTAGAGCGGGTCGATGGAGCAGAGCTCACCCTGGCAGCCACCCTGTGCCCGTCGGGCGGGCGGACCGACCATAGCCTGGTGCGCCGGCTCCGGGCTGGGGTAGTCGAGCAGCGTGAGCCCGGGAATCAGCTCCGCGATCCGATCATCGTCGACGGCCCCCCGCAGCCAGCGGGCGACGTCCTCGAGGCGGACAGGATAAGCGGCCGCCAGCGGAGCGGGCGTGGCGTCACCGGTCCCGATGGCGTCGATCAAACGGCGTTGGAGCAGGCGCAGCAGGTTGGCCTCGAGATCATCGTGGCTCCACACGAAGTGGGGGTTGGGATCCGCCCACTCCCAGCCACTTCCCTTCTTCAGGCGCGCGAAGCCCACATAGGTTCGGGCCGCGGGAAGACCAGGGTCATCCATCTCCGTCTTCCACCGGGCCGCCAAAGAGGCGACCGCCCGCGCCAGCCGGAATTCCACCGAACCGTCGTCGCAGACCTCGACCCATCTTCGGGCAGGGCGAAGCGCGGGGAGCGGTCCCTTGAGGAGTCGGCGCCCTTCCGCGGATCGCGCCGCCAGCGTCTCCGCCCGGTGAAGCGCCGCCAGGAGAGCTTGCGCCGCCCGCGCTCGCTCCTCGCCGCCGGGTGCGCGGCTGAAACGGAAGATCGACTCGTCCAGTTCCCTAAGGGCTGCACGCCGGCTGGCCGGTGCCGTCTCTTCCATGGCCCAGCGGCGGAAGCGTGCCACCCAGGCGTCCAGGCGCGCGTCCAGGAGCTCGACCCAATCCTTCGGCCGTTCCGCCACCCGTTCCACACCCAGCGGAGAGGCCAGATACGAGCGGCCGCTCCGCTGCAGGAAGCCGTATCGCACGAAACCGGACAGTCCTCGATCCACTCCGAGTTGTGCGACGGCGCGCACGAAGTCGGCGCCGTTGGCAGCTCGGCGCCTGCCTACCTCGGCCCGGCCCTCGGCCAGGACGTGCTGAATCTCCCGCAGCGAGGCCGGACGCTGCCAGACGGGGAGCCAGATCTCCTGCCGCGCGCTGCCGACGTCGGCCACCTCGATCGTCGGCCACCCTGCCGGCGAGGGCGCCACGGTGAAAGGGAAGGCCGCGGAGGAGCTGCCGCCGGTCGCGCCGGCCAGTCCACTGCGCCGGGTGAGCGAGCCGGCCAGGAGCAGCGAGCCCTCCATGGCCAGCACGTAATCCCACGGGTTGACCAGCGACGGGCCCTCGAAACCGACGACGGCGTTCGGACCGCCCACGCCGCCGGGGTGGTACTGCCCCACGGCCGCCGGCACGAGAGCCGCGTCACCGGCTCGGAAGAGAGCCAGGATCAGCCAGGCCCGGCTCCGGTCGCGGTCGTAGCCTCGCTGTCCGCGGCGACGCCGGCCGGTGGACTCCGCCTCCTGCGTCGTCAGCGGTACGACTTGGGCGAGACGCTGCATGAAATTGACGGAGAACTCGAGATGGCCGTCGTTCCCACCTGTCCCGAGAACGGGCGCGAAAGCCACCTTCCCGTCACCGATGACGGCCAGGGCGTCGATCCATCGCACCGCCTCGTCAGGCAGCACGGAGCGAAGTTGTCGGAGCAGCTCGCGCTTGGTTTTGTCGAGGTCGCTTTTCTCAAGTCCCATGCGCTCGAGCACCGCCCGCGTGGCGGCGATCGTCTCTCGATACGTCGCCAGGCGCGGGTGGGTGGAAGTGGCGACGGCGTCGAGCACCGCGGAGGCCGTCGAGCCTCCCCAGAAGCCGGATCCGCGGTTCCAGGGGGTGACCAGAGGCGCCGGTCGATAGGCGTCGAGGAAGAAGTCGACCAGCGCCTCGGCGCTCACTTCGCTTCCTTCGAGTCCGAAGAGGCCTCCACGCCAGAAACCGCGGATCGAAGAGGAGCCCTCCCCGTACTGCTCACTGACCACACGGAAGACTCCGAGCGCTTTCAAATAGCCTAACAGGGACTCCTGGCCGCAGCCCGGGAGAAGGATCTCAGGCATCTCGCTCGCCCTCCCGCTTCTCGCGTTCCTGCGCCGCTTGGCTGGCCCGCGCGTCGGCCGCGCGCACCAGCGCCTCCAGGAAGGCCAACCGGAACGGACCCAGCGTTTCGAGCAGCGAGAGGCTTCGCTCGAGCCAGGAGGGACCTGCCCTTCCCGTCCCGATCATGACCGGCTCGAGGTCGAGACGCGTGGCCGGTACGACCAAGCCCCCGCCGAGGTCGACCCTCGGCAGCTCGTCGCCCGTGGCGATGCCCAGCACCCGGTCCTCCCCTGGACCCGCGTCGAGGCGCCGTTCGCCCGGGAAGGAGCGAATCCCGAGGCGAACCTTGCCGTGATGGCTCAGGACCAAGTAGAGGGCCAGATCGGAAAGAGCCGGTCCTTCTTCACCCTCCTGGTGGGGTAAGAGCCCAAGGAGGCTCGCCAGTTCGTGGCGGAAGTGGGGGTACTTGTAGCCCTTGCGCAGCTTCCCCGGTCGCTTGGCCCATAGCTTCGTGCGCCGAGTCTCCCGCTCTTCGTCCGCGAGGCCGTCCAGCATGGCCTCCTGAAAGACTTGGTGTGCCTTCCCGAGGTCGTGGCAGCGCGTTGCGAGCTCGAGATCCTGGCGGACTGCTTCGATTTCACCGATGTCCAGCGCATCGAGGAGGGCTTTCATCTCCTGCGCCGTCTCCTCGGCGTGCTCGGCCAGCTCTTGCCAGATCCCCTCCCACGTGCCGCCGTCGGAGCCCACCGCTTCCGGCGTCTCGTCGGCAGCCGAGCCCACCGGTGCCACCGGCGCGGTCAGCGTGGCGTTCCAGCCCAGGTCGGGGTCGTAGCCTCCCTCGGAGGTATCCAGGACGACGAGCTGGCCTGGAAAGAGCGGATCGCTGGGGCGGAGAGGTCGCCACTGGCGCTCCAGGAAATCCCACGCTGCCACCCGCCGTCGCATCTGGAGGAGCCGGCGGACATCCTCCAGCGGGGCCTTGCACAGTTCCTGGGCGGAGGCTTCGGTCCACGCCGGGTCAGGTTCTTTGCCGGGCCATTCCCGCCAAGCGACGAAGAGGTCGCGGTCAGCCGGGTCTCGGATGAAGCGCGTGATGTCGGTCTCGTTGCCTGAAAGGTCGGGCGCGGTATCGAAGAGATCACGGAGGTCGCGCCTCCGCAGGACGTCCCCCTTGGCCAGCGGAGACGCCGGTGCGGGCAGGTGTAGGGGGTCGGCCGAACGCCCCTCCAGCTCCTTCAGGAGGCCCCGGGCTTCGGCCATCTCGGCCGCCCCGTAAGGGGCCGACATCCGTTCGGGCAGGTCGATCCAGTAGACGCAGGCCTCGCGCTCCTCGCCGTAACGATTGCAGCGTCCCAACCTCTGGACGACGCTGGCCCAGGGAGCCAGCTCGGTGACCAGCGTGGCGGCCGAGAGGTCGACACCCGCCTCCAGCACCTGGGTGCTGACCACGATGAGTCCCCCAGGCGAGAGGGCAGCCTCCTCCTGAGCGATCCGCATGTGCTCGGCGCGGTCCGGAGGCCGGAAGCGGGAGTGGAGGAGGATGACGACTGGTTCGCTTCCTTGGTCGAACCGCTCCGCCCTTTGCAGCCGCTCGCGCAGCGCGGTGTAGACGGCTTGTGCACGCTGGACGGTGTTGAGCATCACCAGCGTTCGCGTGCGAGCCTTGTGCAGCTCCAGCACGGCCCGTGCCAGCGCCTCGGGGTACTCGCGATTACTTGCCTTGACGCGCTTCAACTCCCAGACCGTCTTGGTCGCCGTCAGCGCCTTGTGCAGGGCGGGATCTTTCAGGTCGTCGTCGGTCAGCTCGCAGATCCGTTGGGGAGCGGGGCGATCCACGGTCTCGATCCAGTCGGGCCGGACGGTGGCGGACATCCAGATCGAAGCAGTCGGCCCATACGTGCCGTATCCGCGGCGGAAGGCGTCCAACTGGGCGCTGGTCGGCAGGCCGGGCCCCATCAGCTGGACCTCGTCGAGGACCCAGAGGGTGTCGTTGTTCAGCAAACCGAAGTAGATCGGCCACCGGAAGCGATTGCTGGCATAGGAGCGGTTGAGCGCTGCGGAAAGGATCATGTCCTGGGTGCCGACGAGGATCTGGTCGCGCTCGGGCTGGACCTCCCAACGCGAGGGAAGCTCACCCCCCATCAGGACCTCGACCTCAGGAAGCGAACTCCATCCGGCCTCCCTCAGCGCGTCGATCCAGCCCCGGAAGCGGTCGCTGACCTGCTCGACGAGGACCCGCATGGGGAGCACGTAGACCAGCCGCCGTGGCGTACGGCGACGGACCTCCTCTCCGGCGGCGAGCCTGCACCAGAGCCAAGCGACGCCGACCGCAGCGGTTTTGCCTGCGCCGGTCGGGATGCGAAGCACCTCGGGCCAGTCCGCTTGGAGAGCGAGCCGTTCCTGGAACGGGCGCGGTGGATCACCGGTGACCAGCTGGAAGAAGGCAGCAAACTCGGAGGATGGGGGACCCATGGGCCTGCCTCCTAACGGTAACCGGAAGTCGGACTACGCCATCCATGGTAATCATTGCTGCGGGTCTGACAAGTTCCGGCCTGTAGGATAATGGAGGGCGTCCGCTGCCGCGGCTCCGTTGAAGGCGGTTCCCGTTCAAGGACCGGCTCGGGATCGAGCCAGGCTTTCCGCGGCTCTTGGGCCGCGGCCCCTTTGAGGAGGCCTTGGTTCTCCACTGCATGGCAGCCGTCCTCCGCGGAGGTCGGCTGCCCGCGCTGAGAGGGATCGATCGCGTGCTACCGGACAGAGCAGAGGCCTCACCCCTCCTCCCGCCCCAGCCCCAGGTCCTCCTTCCACATGATGATGGCGTCCTCTTGCGTATCGGCGTAGTAGCCCTTGCGGATGCCGCGCTCGACGAAGCCGTGGCGGAGGTAGAGGCGGCGGGCGGGCGCGTTGGAGGGGCGGACCTCCAGCGTCATGCGGTTGATGCCGCGCTCGCGGGCGCGCCGCTCCATCTCGCTCAGCAGGAGGTCGCCGGCGCCGCGGCCGCGGAGCTCGGGGTGGACGGCGATGTTGGTGATGTGCGCCTCGTCCAGGATGAGCCACATGCCGGAGTAGCCGACCACGCGGCCGTCCCGGAGCGCCACCACGTAGCGGGCGTAGCCGTTGTCCGTCAGCTCGTTGATGAACGACTGGCGGGACCAGGGCGTGGGGAAGGAGACGCGCTCGATGGCCAGCACCTCGGGCAGGTCCTCCAGGCGCATCTCGCGGAACTCCAGGTGGAGCGGCTCGGCCGGCGCGCCGCCGTC
>JAILZB010000150.1 GCA_023512725.1 Chloroflexota bacterium
GAACGGGGCAGGGAAGTCGACCGTCTTGAAGACGGTGATGGGGCTGCTCAAACCGCGGGCCGGTAGCATCCGCTTTGCGGGCGAGGAGATTGGCGGCCTGCGGACTGACCTTATCGTCCGGCGTGGCATCGGCTACGTCCCTCAGGGGCGGATTGTCTTCAAGGATATGACCGTGGTCGAGAACCTGGAGATGGGCGCCTTTCTCGTCCGCGACCGGCGCAAGGTTGCCGCGACGATGGAGCGAGTGTTCACCCTCTTCCCGCGCCTCGCCGAGCGGCGGCGCCAGCTCGCGGGCACCATGAGCGGTGGCGAGCAGCAGATGCTGGCCATGGGGCGGGCGCTGATGCTTGAGCCACGGTTGGTGCTGATGGACGAGCCCTCGCTGGGGCTGGCACCGCGCTTCGTGGAGCTGGTCTTCGAAAAGATCGGGGAGATGAAGCAGGGCGGGCTGACGCTGCTGATCGTGGAGCAGAACGCAGCCCGCGCGCTCGCCGCTGCCGACCGCGGCTACGTACTGGAGTTGGGGCAGAACAAATACGAGGGAAGTGGCCAGGCGTTGCTCCACGACCCCCGCGTGCGCGCCCTCTACCTCGGTGGCTCGGCCGAGCACGTCTCCAACTCCGGAACCGGGCAGGTCTCCAACTCTGGGAGCGAGCAGGTCTGAGGGCAGCTCGCGTGGTAGCCACCGAAGGTCACAGCTAGCCGAGCCGTCTGTTCCCCTAGGCGCAGGCTTCCGCGTCGCCGAAAAGTTGACTGAGTAGACTGATTAAGTTATGAATCCGTCAGCTTCTTACGGGAGAGCCCAATGGCGCTTGCTTCATCCGTCAACCGTCCGGCCGAGGTCCCCCTGCCACTGGTCCAGCTGAACCGCGCGGTCCTGCTGCTCGGAGTGCTGGTAGCGCTGCTGCTCCAACAACCCCTGCTGACCACCGCACTGCTCCTGCTCCTCCTGCCGAGCGTGCTGGTGAGTCCGGCGGCAAGCCCGCTGGCCTGGGTGGGGCGGCGCTTGCTCGCCTCCCGGCTGGCCGGGGCACCGCGGGAGGCAGCCGAACTGCTGCGCTTCAACAACACGCTGGCGGCCCTGCTGCTCGGGCTGGCCCAGCTCGCGTTCCTGGCCGGGCTGCCACTGCTGGGCTGGGTGCTGGCGGGGTTGGTTGCCCTCGCCGCGGCACTCGCGCTCGCGGGCTTTTGCCTCGGCTGCGTGCTCTTCTACCAGCTGCGGCGCCTGCGCGCTTCTGGGCGCTAGCGGCTGGCGCGTTCCGGGGGATGCCGGTCGCGCTCAACCGAGGCCGGCGCGCGTCAGCCCGTCTTCCCCGGGACCGGCGGGGTGGAAACGCTGTCGACGGCCTGATGCCCGCAAGGCCACTGCCCGGGTGGTCACGGGGTGAGTGGCCTACCAGCGCGCGCGTGGCAGCCCCGCCTCCTTCCTCCAGCGGCCAGACCACTGACCTGCTACCCTATGAAGGTGGGGAATCTGGGCTCACGCGTGTCGCTAGGAGCGATGGGAGGAGCGCGTGCAGGTGAAGCCGTATAAAGGCTATGTTGCTGCGCCGACCGGCCAGGTGCACTTCCGGATGCTGGGCGATGGCGAGCCGCTCCTCCTCTTGCACCAGTCGCCGAGCTCCTCGCTGATGTTTAGCCGCGCCCTGCCGATCCTGGCCGAACTGGGGCTCCAGGCGATCGCGATCGATACCCCGGGCTACGGCAACTCGGACGTGCCAGCGGAGCGCCCGAGTATCGCTACCTATGCCAGTGTGGTGCCAGCGGTACTTGCCGCCTTCGGACTGAAGCAAGCGGCGATCCTGGGGCATCACACGGGCGCGGCGATCGCCTGCGAGGTGGCAGTAAGCCGCCCGGAGCTCGTGCGTCGGCTGGTCTTGAACGGTCCACCGCTCTACACCGAGGAGGAGCGTCAGGCGCGGCTGGCCCGGGCACGCCGGGGGCCGATCCCGCTCCGGCCGGACGGCAGCCACCTGCTGGAGCGCTGGCAGCAGCGGCTGGCCGCCACGCCAGGGTGGACGGACCTGGCAGCGATGCATCGCAACGTTGTCCAGGGCCTGCTCGCGGGTGAGTATGATTGGTACGGTCACCTGGCAGTGTTCGAGTACGAGATGCTGCCGCGCTTTCTTGCCCTCCGCGTGCCCACCCTCATCCTGACCAATACTGGCGACGACCTCTACCGCTTTGCCCAGCGCGCCCATGCGCTCCGTCCCGATTTCGCCTACGTCGAACTGCCGGGCGGCACCCACGATATCGTGGACGAGCAGCCGCGCGCCTGGGCAGAAGCGGTGGCCCGCTTCGTCCTTGAGCGGAGCGACGCAGGGTAACTCAGGGCAGGTGGTGACTCCACTGCTCGAGCTCGACCAGCTCGTAGGTGGTAGCGAGCTCATCGTTACGGACGCGGACGAAGCTGAAGTCCGCCCCGCACCAGACCTCTTCCCAGTGCGCGTTGCCCGGACCGTAAAAGATCCGAAAGTGATGGGCGCCCATTGGCCCGATTGCGGTCTCGACCGTCTCCCAGCCGACGTACTCCACCGGGTGGTTGGTCAGGGTGGCGATCGGGCCGGTTGAGCCGTTGACGGTCGGCGAGGTGGTGACACCATGCAGCACCTGGCGGCCGCCGCGCGCAAAGTCGTAGCCCGCAACGACGAGGCAGTCGCCCACGAGTGGGTGGCAGGCCAGATAGCTTGGGGGCTGGGGCAAGGCAAGCTGCTGCGAGACCCGACCGAGGTCGAAGTACTGCCCCTCACAGCGGACGTAGTCCTGCTCGAAGGTGAACCAGGCCGTGCTCAGGTTGCCCCGGACGACCAGCCGCTGGTAGCACTCACGGGGTCGGAAGTGGGCGTCAGTCGCGTAGATGACGTCGCGCCGGATCTGGCTGTCATCGATCTCCGAGATGGTCCGGAAGAGGTGTGTGCCATCGGCGTAGTCCGTCCGGTGGAACCATTCGCGTCCCCGTTCACCGAACTGGTCGCCGCGATAGAGAATCTTGCCCCTGCTTGAGCGGTGCTCCATCCTGCCTCCAACCCTCCCGGGAGGCTGCCCAGCATGGTGTGGGCGGGAGGGCCCGCCCGGGTACCCTAGCCGCCAGGGCGTGCTGCGTCAAGCCGGCCGTTCAGGTCCGGACGATCCGGATGTCGTCGTACCAGATATAGCCGCTGGCAGTGCCGATGAAGTTCTGGACCTTGCGGGCGGTGGCCCAGATGCTAACCGTCTGGATCATGAAGATGCAAGGCGGGTCCTCGCGCATCGCCGCCACTGCCTGCTGCAGGTAGGCCAGACGCTTCTGGGGGTCGAGCTCGCGGCGAGAGCGGCTGTAAGCCTCCTCGAAGGCCGGGTTGACCCAGTACGGCTTGTTGTTGAAGGAGTCGGCGGCGTACCAGTTGAGGATGAACTCGGCATCGAGCGGGGCCTGGGCCGACCAGGGGTTGTAGAAGATCGGGGAGCGGCCACCCTCATAGATATGCTGGCGCCAGACCCCGACTTCCACCGGCCGGAGCTCCGCCTTCACGCCGATGTCCGCTAGGTATTGGAACATCGCCTCCGCGATCAGGCGCGTCTCAGGGGTGGTGGTCGTGAACTCGATGGCAGTCTCGAAGCCCACCGGCACGCCAGCAGCATTCAGCAGCTCGCGCGCCTTCTTGGGGTCGTATTCGAACGGCTTCAGGTTCGGGTTGTAGCCAAAGACGTGGTGCGGGATGAGCTGGCCATCCATTACCCGGCCAAAGCCGAGCAGCAGGTTCTTCAGGATCGCCGCTTTATCGATAGCGTGGTTGAATGCGATCCGGACGCGCTTATCGTTATAGGGAGGTTGGAAGAACTCCAGGTCGAAGTTGTAGGACCCCGCGCCGTCCGCGATCACGACGCTGAAGTTCGGGTCGTTCTGCAGGCGGACGGCATCCTGGCGGCTGACGAAGTCCACCGCATCTAGTTCGCCCGCGCGCAGGGCGGCCAGGCGCGCGGTACCATCCGGCACCTCATACAGCTGCAATTCCTTCAGGAAGGGTGTGCGCCAGCTGTACTCGTTCGGAACGAGGACCGCTCGGCTGCCCTGGCGATACTCCTGGACTTTGAAGGCGCCTGTGCCGATCGGGTTCAGGCTGAACTGCTGGATCCCGACGCGGCGAATGTACGCCTGTGGCAGGATCGGCACGAAGAACGCCCGCTTCGGCATCAGCGGGTCCGGCCCTTTGGTGGTAATGTGCACCGTCTGCGGGTCGACCACGGTGACCCCGGCTACATTGGCGATCCGACTGGCGATCGCCGACTTATTGGCCGGGTCCAGGATGTACTCGTAGGTCCACTTGACATCTTCCGCTGAGAAGGGGCTGCCATCGCTCCAGCGCGTGCGCCGCAGCCGAAACTCCCAGGTATCGTCCCGGATCGGTTGCCAGCTCGCAGCCAGCCCCGGGTGCACAGTGGCCGCGTGGTCGACCCGTGTCAACGCATCGTAGATGGCGTAGAAGTACGAAGACGAGAGTGCCGTGCCGTTCGGGTCAAGCGTCACCGGTGGGTTGGCGATGCCGTGACGCAGCACCTGGGGGACGCCGTCGGTCGTTCCCTGAACTGGTGCCGCGGGTGCGCTCGTCTCGGTGGGGGGGCGCTCCTGCGCGGGGAGGCAGGCGGCTAGAAAACGTGCTGCTCCCAGGCTGCCACCAAGGGCGAGGAACTCTCGCCGGGAGGGATGCCAGATACCCTGCACGTCGGGGCTCATTGCGCACCTCCTGCTCGCGGAACGACCACACGGGTGGCAAACGCTTCTTGGGTTCGTCGCGGGCAGCCCTGCGCCTACTCGACCCGGTAGGCGGCGTCATAGTTGTAGATATTGCGGGTGGTGAACTCTACCCCCTTGATCTTCGGGTTGTGGACGAGAAACCCGTCGCGGATCACCAGGAAGAGAGCGGGGATATCGTTGACCAAGGCAGCGTTCGCCCGCCGGAACAGGTCGGCACGCTTGGTGGCATCCCCTTCCTGAACGGCAAGGTCGTAGAGGCGGACGAACTCCTCGTTGCACCACCAGATTTCGAAATCCTTCCCCTCGCAGCCAAAACGGCCGCGGCCCGAGGTGAAGTACGGGGTGGTGTTGCCGTTGGAGACCATAAAGAGGTCGCCCTTCTGCTGACCCTGGCGGCCGTAGTATTTGTCGAGGAACTGGGCGAACTCGTAGCTGGCGACCTCCATCTCCACCCCCACCTCACGCAACATGCCCTGGACCGCCACCGCGATCTCCGGGTTCACCGTTTGGGGGGTGTACTCGATCCCGACGGGCAGCTTGAAGCCGTTCGGGTAGCCTGCCTCCGCCAGGAGCCGCCGCGCCTGGGCCGGGTCATAGGGGATGGGGCGGGTCTCCGGGTTCCAGAACTCACTGCCCGGGAAGCCGAACTGCCCCACGGGCTGGGCGTAGCCCTTGAAGAGGTCGTTGGCAATCGCCTCTTTGTTGACGGCGTAGTTGAGAGCCAGGCGCACCCGCCGGTCGTTCAGGGGAGTGTTGCGTACTTTCATCTCCGGCTGCGAGAAGAGGGCGAAGTTGTTCTCGGTCAGCAGCGTCTGGACGACGAGCCCCGCGCGCTTGAGCTGCTCGGCCTGGTCAGAGTTGAAGTTCGACTGGGCGATATCGATCTCTCCTGCCCGCAGGCCCGAGATCTGCTGGGTGAGCTCGGGAATGGCGCGGAACTCGAGTTCCGTGGCGATCGGCTGGCGGTAGGGGTGGGAGGCCGATCGGAGCTTGAACCGGATTACATCTGCCGGCCGGAACTCGGCCAGCTCATACGGGCCAGAGCCGATCGGGCGGGTGGCGAAGTCGCGCCCCACCTGTTGGTGGTAGGCTGCTGGGAACACCGAGACCCAGGGCGTGCCAGCAACCAGGGTGAAATCGGGGGTGCGCGAGATCAGGTCGACCGTCGTCTCGTTCACCTTGACTGCGCGGTCGAGGGAGGGCAGGAAGCTGCGGGTGGGCAGGTTCTTCTGGACGATCAGGTTCGCGGAGTAGACGACGTCGTCCGCGGTCAGCTTCTGGCCGTTGCTGAACTCCAGGTCCTGACGGAGGGTAAAGCGCCACGCACTCTCGGCCTGGCGGAACTCCCAACGCGTGGCTACGGCTGGCCGCAGTTCGAAGTTCTTCCCGTAGGTCGTGAGGGTATCGAAGATGGCGTAGAAGATCTCGTTGTTGCTGGAGGAAAGCTCCGGCGTGACCCCACCGGGCAGCCCGGCCTTGGCGATGCGCAGCGCCTGGTTCGCTGCGCGGCGCTCGCCAGTTGGCTGGGCGGCTCCACCGGTGGTCGGCGAGGCGGCGGGCGCGCACGCAACCACGAGCGCTGCCAGCAGCGAAAGAAGCGAGAGAGCAAGCCGCATAGTTCCTCCGAGGGGGGCAGGCTGACGCCGGACATTTAGGCGGCTACATTATACATGTGCTCGGCTACCGACCGTATCATTTTTCAGCGGTCGATCGTCAGCACCCGACGCTTCGCCGCTGCCTCGAGCACGGCGAGGGCGAGGCGCACTCCCTCCAGGCCGTCCTGACCGGTCGCCAGTGGGGGTTCCCCCTCCTGGAGGGCGCGCGAGAGGTATTCGATCTCGGCGACGTAGACGTCGTAGCCTGGCCGCGGCGGCCGGAACTCATAGCGCCGGCTCCCGTTCGGCAGCATGACCTCCACCTGCCCCGCGATCTCGTAGCTGATCGTGCCGCGCGTGCGCAGGTACCCGCGCGTGGCATGAATGACCAGGCCATTATCTGGATAGGGCAACCGCTGACTGGAGAGCAGCTGGGCAAAGACCCCGCCATCGAGGCGGAGCGAGGCGATGGCCAGTTCGTCGATGCCACCAATGGCGGTGTCGTCCAGGGCGGCGACGAGCTGCACCTCCCGGCCGGAGACAAAACGCAGGAGGTCGAGCGCGTGGGTGCCGATGTTGAGCAAGGCCCCGCCGCCCGTGGCAGCGGTCGCCCGCCAGTCGTGCGGGCGCTGGGCGGGTGGCGAGGCGCAGTCGGCGCGCAGGAACACCAGCTCCCCCAGTTCGCCCGACTGGACGAGTTCGCGCACGATCCGGTGAGCCGGCTGGTAGCGGTTGTTATAGCCGGTGGCCAGCATCTCCCCGGCGGCCTCGGCAGCGTCGATCATCCGCTCGCAGTCTTCCACGGTCAGGGCGAGTGGCTTATCACAGAGGATGTGCTTGCCGGCCCGGGCGCAGGCGATCACGTGGTCGCGGTGGGCGTAGTTGGGCGAGCCAACGTAGACCGCCTCCACTGCCGGGTCGGCGAGAAAGGCAGCGAGGTCGCTGTAGGCGCGCTCGGCACCGTGCTTCGCTGCGAACGCGCGTGCCCGGGCCAGGTCGCGGCTGTAGACGGCGACGAGCCGGGCATGCTCACTGGCACGGATGGCGGGAGCCATGCGCGCATCGCTGTGGCGCCCGATACCGATAATCCCCCAACCGACCGTCACGCGGGCTCCGGGATCTTCACCGCACCCATCGGTCCGTTCAGTGGGCCACCTGGGGTGACCGAACGCGGGTCGTAATGTCGTAGATCGCCAGCAGCTCCTCCCGGTCGTCCGGACCGACCATCAGGACCGTGACCTCAGCCGGGTACTCTCCTTCCTGGCGGGGGGTTAGCACGATCAGGTAGCCAAAGCGCACCCCGGGCCGGGGGCCGGTAAACTCGAAGGTGTAAGCGGCCGGGCCGAGTTCCGTCCGCAAGGGTGGAGGATCGAAGCGACGGAGCTCCAGCCCGCTGAAATAGCTGGCCGAGATAGTGATCCGGATGCCGCGCACTGGCTGGGTCGAGCGGTTCTCGACCGCAACGAGCAGGCCGGCCAGGCCACCCAGCTCGGCATCTTCGGAGTGGCGAGCCTGGACGTCCAGCAGCGCGCGACTAGCTGATGGCGGTGGGGGAGCCTGAGGAGGCGGGCTCGGCGAGCATCCTGCGCTCGCGAGGGTCACCACGAGGAGCACGACCGGGGGGAGGAGCGAGTGGGGATGCACGACCACGCCGCCAGTTTACTCGCTCAGGACGAGGCGCGTCACCTTGCCGCCGCCCGTCTCGACCAGATAGATCGCGCCGCTCTGATCGCGCAGGATCTCGACCGGCAGCCGGAACTGGTCGGGCCCACCCGCGAACTGCACGATGGCGCGCTCCGCGTCGTAGCGGGCGAACCGTCCCCGCTCAGGGTCGGTCACGAGCGGCCGCCCCTGCGGGTCAAGCGTCAGATGGGGGCCGTTCAACGGGACCGACCAGTTGATCGGCCATTCTGCGCGGTAGCGGCCATCGGGCGTAAACCATTGCAGGCGTCGGTTGCCCGTGTCGAGCACCAGCACATCGCCGCTGGGCAGCAGCGCAGCGTCGGTCGGTTCCAGCATCTCCCCGGGACCGGCACCTTTCCTTCCCCCGAAGACGGCGAGCAGCTTGCCACTCAGCGAAAAGCGGAGGACGCGGTTCTGCCCGGTGTCGGCAACCAGGAGGTGGTCGTCGCTCCCGATCGAAAGGCCGCGCGGCTTGTAGAAGTCTCGCCGCTCTAGCGGAATAGTCCCGAGGAACTGGCCATCGGGCGCGTACTCAGCGACGGAGGCGGTGGTCGCATCGAGGAGGTAGCTTCGGCCGTTGCTGGCGATCACCAGCCCGGTCGGCTCTTGCAGCCCACCCGCGCTCGCCGCTGGCCCAGCGTAGCGGCGCAGGAAGGTGCCATCCGGCGCGAAGACTACCACCTGGAGGGCACCGCTATCGAGGACGTGCAGGTTGCCGCTGGCATCCAGCGCTGCTGCCCGGGGCTCGAGCAGGCGCCCGGCGCCGGTCAGGCCGTAGCTCGTCTCCACCCGGTAGCCGAGCGGTGGGCCGGCAGTAAAGCGGATGACCCCGCTCGGGAGCACGGTCGCTGCGGTCGGGGCGGGCCCCACTGCTCCGGTGGGCGGCAGGTCCTCTCCCTGGGGGGGAAGGAGCACGCTGCTCGGGATGATCTCGCGCGGGCGCCCGGGTGGGGTCCAGAAGAGGTAGATATGGGAGTAGGGCTCGCGGTCGACAAAGACCAGACGGGGGCAACGAGCTGCGCGAGGGAGAAGTCCAGCTCGACGCCGGGCTCCACACCCTCCGTCTGGTC
>JAILZB010000151.1 GCA_023512725.1 Chloroflexota bacterium
AGGAGGTAGCCGTAGTTGGCCAGAAAGGCCCAGGTGATGAAAACCTTGGTGCCATTGACGACGTACTCGTCGCCGTCGCGAATGGCCGTCGTGCGCAGGGAGGCGAGGTCTGAACCAGCGTCCGGTTCGGTGAACATCTGGCAGAAGTTGATCTCGCCGCTGGCGATGCGCGGCAGGATGGCACGCTTCTGCTCTTCTGAGCCGTAGTGCATCAGCGCGGGCGCCACCATGTTCAGCCCGACCGAGCCAATGATGTAGGTGCTGGCACCCGCGCGGGCCATCTCCTCGGCGAAGATCGCCTGCTCAACGATCGAGCGCCCTTGCCCGCCGTACTCCTTTGGCCAGTGGAGGGTGAGGTACCCCCGCTCCCGCAGCTTGGCCACGAAGGCAGCCGTTGCTGGCCCGTGACCATCGCGATCGACCATCATCGTGCGTTGCTCTTCCAGGTATTCGGGGGTGACCGCTTCCTGGAGGAAAGCCCGGACCTCCTGGCGAAAGGCTTCTGCTTCCGGGGGATAGGCAAAGTCCATGCTGCCTCCTCGGGCGCTCGCAGGGCGAGCGCTCCTACCCGCCGTACGTGAGGCCGACCTCCGCGAGGGTGAGGATCTTCGCCTCGCGCCTGAGGCCGGCGTTGGTGACTTCAACGACCACGCAGCTGTGGTCACCCGCTGCGACCTCACCGATCACGCGCCCTTCGACCCAGGCCGGTGCCGCGCTGATGATCGGTGCGCCCGTGGTCGCCGTCTCGAATGGTTGGCCGTTGATCGTCTGGCCTTCGACCCGCGACGGTTTGAAGAAAGCAAAGGCAAGGTCGCGCTGGCCGCTCTCGAGGAAGGAGAGGGCGAAAGCGCCGCTCGCCTTGAGGGCGGCGTAGAGGCCGCTATCCTGCTTCACGCCAATCGCAAGGAGAGGCGGCTTGAAGGAAGTCTGGGTCACCCAGTTGACCGTCCCCGCGTGGATCTCGTCACCGTGGCGAGCGCCGAGGACGTACAAGCCGTAGGGGATCATCAGGAGAGCGGCCTTTTTGGCAGCTTCTGCTCGTTCGTCCATCCTTGCCTCCGGGTGTCAGTATACGCGCTCGCCCGGGAGAAGCGGCAGCATCTCGTATAATGAGCCAGCCGGCCTGCAGGGCCGCGAGGCTGGAACGGATGGCGCCACCCGTGTCACCGCCGACCAATGCTGAACTTGCCGATCTGTTCGAGGAGATCGGCGACCTCCTCGAGATCCAGGGTGAGAACCCCTTCAAGGTGCGTGCCTACCGTCGTGCGGCCGAGGTGCTGCGCGAACTCCCCCAGCCGGCCGCGGCGCTCGACCCTGCCGAATTGCGCTTCATCCCTGGGATCGGGGAAGCGATCGCAGCCAAGATTGTGGAGCGGGTGAGCACGGGCTCGCTGGCTTTTCTCGACCGCCTGCACCAGCAGATTCCCCCGTCGGTGCGCGAGCTGGTCCGCGTGCCCGGGATCGGGCCAAAGACGGCGGCACGCTTACTCAAGAACGGCATCGTCTCCCGGCAGGGCCTCGAAGCGGCACTCGCGGATGGCCGGCTGGCACGCCTGCTCGGGCCCACGCTGAGCGAGCGGATAGCCCGGGGCCTGCTCGCGGCCGAACCCCAAAGCAGCCGCGCCGACCTCTTGCGCGCCACCGAGGGAGCGGCCCTGGCACGCCTGAGGGTGGAGCGTCTGCCGGGTGTGCAGCGGGTCGAAGTGGCAGGGAGTTTGCGCCGCTTCGCCGAACGGGTGGGAGATGTCAATCTGGCGGCGAGTGCGACCGACCCCCAGCAGGCAGCTGCAGCGTTGCACGCCACGGTCGCGGGTGCTGAGCGCGTTGAGCCCGAAGAGGTCCGCTTCCCTGCCGATGGGCTAACCGTGGCGGTGCGCTTCGCCCCGCCGGCGGCCTTTGGCTCACTCTGGCAATGGTGGACGGGGAGCCGGGCCCACAACGAAGCGCTCCGCGAGCGGGCAGGGCAACGCGGCCTGAGCCTCGGACGCTACGGGATCGCCCCGCCGGAGGCGGTGGGCTTTGCCACCGAGGAGGCGCTCTACCATGCGCTCGGCCTCGCGTGGATCCCCCCCGAGCTGCGCGAAGCTCGTGGTGAGATTGAGCGGGCGGCGTGCGGGCAGCTGCCAACCCTCGTCACGGTTGAGGCGCTGCGTGGGGACCTCCACGTCCACACCGATTGGTCCGATGGGGTCGCCTCGCTCGAGGCGATGGTTGCGGCGGCAGCAGCGCGCGGGTATGAGTACCTGGCGATCACCGACCACTCCGCCGGGCGCGCGGTGGCCCGCGGGCTTGACCGCGAGCGGCTAATGGCCCAGATCCAGCGGGTTCGCCACTATAACGAGACGCACCCCGACGGGCCGCTGGTGCTCGTCGGCGCTGAGGTCGATATTCGGGCTGATGGCACGCTCGACTATCCCGACGACCTTTTGCGCCAGCTCGATGTCGTGGTCGCCTCGGTGCACTCTGCACTCGACCAACCTCGCGAGAAGATGACCGCCCGCCTGGTTGCAGCTGCCCGACACCCGCTCGTCACCCTGCTCGGTCACCCCACCGGCCGCCTCATCGGCCGGCGCGACCCGGTAGCGGTGGACCTGGAGGCGGTGTTGGCTGCCTGTGCGGCCAACGGGACGTGGGTCGAGATCAATGCGCACCCGGCGCGGCTGGACCTGAACGACGAGCACGCCCGTCTCGCCCGGGAGATGGGGGTACGCCTCGTGATCAACTGCGATGCCCATGCTCCCGACCATTTCGGCCTGGCGCGCTACGGCGTGGCGGTAGCGCGGCGGGCCTGGCTTGGCCCGCAGGAGATCGTCAATACGGCTCCGCGCGCGCTGTTCCTGCGTCACCTGGAGGAGCGGCGGCGATGAACGGCTGGGAAGGCCCGCCGGCAGCGGTCGCGGAGGCGCTGGTCTGGGCGGGCGAGGGGCAGGCACTTGAGTACTTGCGGCAGGCCCTCGAACGTGGGGAGGCCTGGTGGCCAGCTGTCTTAGAAGCGATCCGACGGTGGGACCGGGCCGAAGATGTCTACGACGGGCGGCGCTACCAGTTCCTCATCGAGGGTGAGGCGTTCGACTGGCTGGCGCTAGTGGAGCGGTTTGTCGCTGAGCTCGGGCCCCTCTTTCCCCTCGCCGAGGTCGAGCAACTGCTCTTTAGCGGGGAGCCGCCCGGCGGCTTCGATGAAGCCGTCTTCCGTGAGGCGATCGGCCCGGCCAAGTACCGGACGTTCCTCAACTATCACTACGGGGTCGTGGTCGAAGAAGCGCTCTGGCGCTCGGTCGAGGAAGAGGTCGCCAAAAGCTCGCTCACCGGGCTGGTGCCCGCGAGCCGTTTGCTGGAGGATACCGCCGAGCGGATCTATGGCCTCCCCCTCTCAGAGCTGCTCGCGCGCTTCCGGAGCGAGGCCGGCCTGGACGCCGGCGAGCTGATCTCCTACCTCGATTGGAAGCGCTTTACCTACTGGCGCTTCAAGTACCGCCTGCGCCAGAGCCACCGGGTGAAGGTGGCAGCCGATACCAAGCGCGGGCTGGAGACCCTCGAGCGGCTCCAGCAGGATGCGCTCGCCGGTCGGCGCGCCCTCGCCGATCCCGCGCCCAGCGAGGATGCGATCGAACTCGCGCCCTGGCGCTATCGCCGAGTGCGCTAGCCAGCGGCCGCCGGCAGCCAGAGGTGCACCGTTGTTCCCTCGCTGTCGCCCGCGCTTTCCGCGCTGATCCGCCCGCCGTGCTGCTCGACGAGCTGCCGGGCCAGAAAGAGGCCCAGCCCGAGGCCGGGAAGCTGCGCGTTGATGGCGTTCTCGGCGCGAGCGAAGGGCTCGAAGATGCGCTCGAGCATCCCTGGAGGAACGCCAATGCCATGGTCGCGCACGCTCACCTGGTAGCCACCCTCAGATTCCTGGAGCACCACCTCGATCGGATCGCGGCCGGCGGAGTATTTAACGGCGTTGTCGAGCAGGTTGACCAGCACTTGCTCGAGCCGCCCCGGGTCGGCCCGCACGGGGCACGCTCGTGGTGGCAGCGTGCTCACGATGGTGACCCCAGTGGCACTCGCGCAGCGGGCGACGACTTCCTGGACCAGCGCCCGCAGGTCGAGCGGTTGGAATGCGAGGGCTAGTCTCCCCACTCGCAGGCGGGAAACATCGAGCAGGTCGCCGACTAGCCGGTTGAGCCGGTCGCTCGCTGCATCGATAGAACGGAGCCCCTCTCGGAGGCGCTCGTGGCTCAGCCGGCCAGCTGTCTCCAGGCGGAGGAGCAGCTGGGCCATTCCTTTGATCGCCGTGAGCGGAGTACGAAGCTCGTGGGCGGCGATCGAGAGCAAGCGGTCCCGCGCGAGCACCCCTTCCTGGGCGGCCAGGTAGAGGAGCGCATTGTCGATGGCGAGGGCCGCCCGGTCGGCGAGGTCGTGGAGCAGCGCGAGGTCGTCCTCGCCGTAGGGCCGACCGGGGGTGTGGCGTACAGCCATCACCACGCCCAGCGGTTGACCGCCGGAACGGAGCGGCACGGCGAGCAGGCCGGCGAGACCAAGCCGGGCCGCCAGCGGCCGCTGCGCAGGCTTGAGCAAGGCGAGCAGCTGCTCCGCGGGGGCCTCGGGGAGGTAGATCGGCTCGCCGCTGGCGAGCACGCGCTCGCTGATCGGTGTGCCGGGAAGCAACGGCGCTACGGCGGCAGCCTCGGCGATCTCCTGCTGCAACGCGGCGTCGAGCTGGGAAGCAGTTGCGACGTGGACGTGTGACTGCCCATCGCGCCAGATCTCCACCGTCACCGTATCGCCGATCAGGGTAGCGGCCTGCTGGGCCAGCCGCGCCGCGATCGCATCGATATCCAGGCGGGCCTCGGCGAAGGCGTGCCCGGCCTCGGCGAGCGCGACCAGCCGCCGGTTGGCCTGCCGCAGGCGGGCAGCGGCTCGGCGCTCGTGCTCGGCGCGCTGGAGGATGCTCTGGAGGGCAGCCCGGAGCTGGGCGAGGGCGGTGCCGCCCTTGAGGAGGTAGGCCGCCGCGCCAGCGTTCACGGCTGCCTCGATGCTGGCGGGGTCGGCATGGCGGCTGCAGAACACGACGGGCATCCCAGGAGCCCGTTCCTGGCAGACTGCCAGCACTGCGCGGCTATCACCCCAGCGGAGGTCGGGGTCGCAGAGCAGCAGGGCGAAATCCGGGTGGGTGAGCGCCTGCGCGAGCTCTTCCACGCTGGCGATCGGTACCACCTCCAGGTCCGGGAGGAGGCGGCGCAGACTGCGGCTCAGGCGAGCGCGCTCAGCGGGGTGGTCATCGAGGTAGAGGATGCGGCGTGTCCGGAGCATCGTGACCTCTCGGAGGCGGAGAGCAGCCGGCTGCTTGACAGAGGATAGCAGGAGCGTTACATCTTCGCAGGAGTGGCGCGTTAAACGCTCCGTCCTGGCCTGCGGCACGGCCCGGCGGTGAGGCAAGCGAGGACAGTATGGTGGGTGGAAAGCGGCGCATCCTGGTGGTCGAGGATGACCCCACGGTGTGCTTGGTGCTGCGGGATGCGCTGGAGGATGAGGGCTATACCATCCGGGTGGCGCGGAACGGGACGCAGGCGCTTGCAGCGCTGGAGGAGTGGCAGCCGGATGTCATCGTGTTGGACCTCTTACTGCCCGCGGTGAATGGCCGAGAGTTCCGCACCCAGCAGCTCGTCCACCCGGAGCACGCCCGCGTTCCCGTAGTGCTGCTGTCGGCCGTGCAGGACCTTCCCGTGGAGGCTGCCCGGCTGGGTGCTGCGGCCGCGCTCGCCAAGCCGTTCGACCTGGATGAACTGCTGGCGACAGTGCGAGCGGTTCTGCCGCGCTGAATGCTAGGATCGAGGAGGGGCGGTTAGCTCAGTTGGTGAGAGCGTCTCGCTTACACCGAGAAGGTCGGGGGTTCGAGCCCCTCACCGCCCACCAGTCGACCCGCACGAGCAGCTCTTCCCACGCCAGCGACGCAGGAGCGCGCCGCCAAGCAGGGTGAGCAGCGTACTGGCAAGGGCCACGAACGCAGAAGGAGGAGCAGCGTTCAGCTCCGGTGGCGTGATCATGAGGCCTCCTCGCGGAGAAACGGTGGGTCGACAATGGTCGCGGAGCGGCCATCCGTAAGCTGCACCGTCGTGCCGGGCGTGAGCTCGCGCTGGATGAAGGCCAGGGCGATCGGGCGACCGAGGCTAGGCGAGTAGACAGCACTGGTGACTGCGCCGACGGGGCGCTCGCCGGCAAGGATGGCGGTGCCGGCAGGGGGCGGCGCTCCGCCTGGCAGGACAATCCCCCGGAGAAAGCGGTGGACCTGACCCCGGTTGCGGATGCGGGCGACGATCTCCTGGCCGGGGTAGCATCCCTTGGTGAACGAGATCGCGCGCTGCTCCAGCCATGCTTCGGCGGGAAGCGTCCGCTCGTTCAGTTCCGGCCCGTAGCGGGGCTGGCCAGCCTCCACCCGGAGGACCTCCCAGGCATCCTGGCCGATCGGCCGCAGGTGGTCGCTGGCGAGCAGGCTCGTCCAGGCCGCCGCCGCGTGCTCCGCGGGGAGGAGGAGGTCGTAGCCGGGCATGCCAACCGTAAGGTTGCCAGCGATCAGGAGCGGGCTCCCGCGCCAGTGGCGGCCAACGACGTGCTCGCGAGCCAGGATAATCCGCTCGCCGAGCCAGCGCTCCAGCACCGCAGGGGCCTGGGGGCCAACCAGGGAGAACAACGCAAGTTCCGTGGTCACGTCCTGGATCTCGACCTTGCGACGCAGCTTGTGGCGCTGCAGCCAGCTCAGGGTGAACGCCCGCTCGCCCGGCTCGACGGTGAGCAGCAAGCTCTCCCCCCAGGGCAAGACGGGAAACTCCGCCACGATCTGCCCCTTGTGGTTGAGGGCGAGGGTGTAGCAGCCGCGCTCGGGCGAGAGCGCGGTGAGGTCGTTTGTCACCAGGGCGTGGAGGAAGGGCACCCGCTCCGGCCCAGTGAGACGGATCTTGCCCCGGTCGGAGCGGTCCGCGAGGCCAGCTGCCTGGCGAGCCGTCAGCGCCTCAGCGACCGGATCGCCGTAATCGCGCGGGACTTGCCAGCCGAAGCGCTCGACGAGCCGGGCCCCGGCCTGCACGTGCTGGTCGTGAACTGGAAGCTGCATGGCTTGCTCCGGGGAAGTGTACTGCCCATTCCCGCTGGTGGACAGAAGGCTCTACACTTGGATACTACACCTGCGGGAGCGCTGCCAATTCAAGGGGAGCGAGACCTGCCTGAAAGTCTGGCCGAGCGGCGGATCCGCGAAGCGGTCGAGCACGGGGCCTTCCGCCGCCTGGCGGGTGAAGGACGTCCGCTCGAACTGGGACAGGATGACCTGATCGATCGCGAGCAGTGGCTTGCCCACAAGGTGCTCAAAAACGCTGGCGTCCTCCCTCCCTGGATCGAGTTAGCCAAGGAGATCGATGCCCTGCGGGACCAGCTCGCGGCGCTCCAGAGTGAGCAGCAGCGCTGGGTGGAGCTGGTTGTTGCCGAGCTGCGGCGCATCCCCGCCCGCGAGCGCGAGCGGCGACGCGCCGGGGTCGAGGCGATCCAGCGGCGCTACCTTGGCCGAGCGGCGGGGATCGCTGAGGCGATGCGGGTCCGCACTGCCCGCTTCAACCTGATCGTGCCGCAAGCGTTCCTCCAGAAGGCGCCGGTGCGCGTCGAGCGCTGCCTCGAACCGCTCACAAGCGCCTATCGCCCGCTGATGGAGGAGACGGGGTGGCCGGTAGTGGCGGTTCCTCCCGCTTTTCCCCTGCCCGACGCTGCCCCCGGCGTCGCCCAACCGCTGTTCCCGCCGGTCGAGAGTGGGGTGGAGGCACCAGCTGCGCCAGCGGCGGCTGCGGAACGGCGGGCCAGGCTGGTGGAGGCAAGTAAACGGCTACGGCGCCGCCGGCCAGAGAAAGGCACTCCACCCCTGGAATGGCTCGCGGCGCTCAATCCCCTGAGCCACGCGGCCGACCTGCTCCGCCGTCGCCGGCTTCAGGCCTTGCTCGGTGAGGACGAAGACGACACCCTCTAGCCCGCTATACTGAGAAGGCGATGCCGGTCCTGGAGATCCGAGTTGGGGATGTGGTCCAGCTGCGCAAGCCGCACCCGTGTGGCGGCTCGACCTGGCGCGTGGTGCGCACGGGCGCGGACATCGCCGCGCGCTGCTTGCGTTGCAACCATCGGGTGATGATCGAGCGGCCGGTCTTCGAGCGGCGGATCAAGGCGTTCCTTGAGCGCGGGCCAGCGCCGCCTCCACTTCCTCTCCCATCGGAGTGAACGAGCTCCCTTTCCTGGCTAGCCGTATCATTCTGGGGCCCGGGAGCGGCGTGCCCGGGGCGTCGGGCTGACTGGCCAGAGGCCGGGCCAGGGGTTACACCAAGGAGAGCAGCAGGTGAGCGCACGCTGGACCCCCAGCGCAACCGGGTATCAGCCGAGCGACCGGCCGGTCTATCAGAACCCGGACTTTCTGGTGCTCTGGATCGCTCAGGCGATCTCGCAAACGGTCCAGAACCTTACCTTTTTCACTCTGATGGTGGCGGTCGAGGAGCGTACCCATTCCTCGGCCCATATGAGCGCGCTCGTCCTCTCCACGGTGCTCCCGGCGGTGCTGTTCGGCGTTGCCTCGGGGGTGCTGATCGACCGCTGGAACAAGAAGTGGGTGCTGATCGCCACCAACGGCCTCCGCGCGCTGGCGGTCCTGGGCTATCTGTTCCTCGAGCAGCAGCCGGTGCTGTTCTACCTCCTGAACTTTGCCTTCATGACGATCAGTCAGTTCTTTCTGCCAGCTGAAGCGGCGATGATCCCTCGCCTGGTTGCGCGCGACCGGTTGATCACCGCCAACGGGCTGTTCAACATCACCTTCAACCTGTCCCAGGTGCTCGGCTTTATCGTCTTCGGTCCAACGCTGACCAAAGCCTTTGGCGCCACCACCACTCTCATTCTCGTCGCGCTCGCGTACGTCGTCTGCGCGCTGCTGCTCCTACGCCTGCCGAGCGACCGGGGGGAGAGCCTGGGCCGGACGGGCGGGTTCTGGCAGAGTTTGAGCGAGG
>JAILZB010000152.1 GCA_023512725.1 Chloroflexota bacterium
CGGCGAGGGCCGGCCCCACCACCCCGCCCGCCGGCAGCCTGCTGCGCTCCCGCCCTCTCCCCGGCTGAGAGAAGGTCCGACACTCTCCACGAGGTGAAGCCCCATGGCTAAGCGCACTCCACTTCCTGCGCCTCCCTCCCGTCCGCTGCTGGTCCGCCGTCCAGGCTGGGTGCTCCTTATCGCTGGTGGGGCCCTCATCGTCGCGCTCTTCATGGTGCGACCATTCCTCCTCACCCCCGCAGCCCCTGGCGTCCTCGCAACTGCGGTGGGGGGAGGTGCCACCAGGCCCGCGCCCGACTTCCAGGTAACAACCCTCGACGGTACGACCTTTCGGCTCGCCGAGCAGCGCGGTCGCCCGGTCATCCTCTACTTCATGGCTGCCTGGTGCGCGACGTGCATCCCCGAGGCCCAGGCACTTGCTCGCCTTCACCAGCAGTACGCTGACCGCGGGCTCCAGGTCCTGGCGCTCGACGTCGACCCCACCGGGGGGCCAGCCGACCTTGCCCGCTTCCGCGATAGCGTCCCCGGGGCAGCGCACTATCTCTGGGCCCTCGACAGCTCCAACCGGGTTACCCGTGCCTACGGAGTAACCATGCTAGATACCAAAATCCTGGTCGATCCCAACGGCAACATCGCCTACGTCGGTACAACACCGACCAGCTACGGCGTCCTCCAGCGCGCGCTTGAGAGTAGCTGGCAATGACCGAGCTGCCACTTGCCTACGCCTTCCTGGCCGGTCTCCTGGCCGCCGTCAATCCCTGTGGCTTCGCGATGCTGTCAGCGTATCTCTCCTACCATCTCGCTGAGCAGAAGACGGACGCTCCAACTGCCCCGCTCCCCTGGCGAGCCCTGCGGGCGCTTGCCCTGGGCGGCGCTGCCACCCTTGGCTTTCTCGTCCTCTTTAGCGTTATCGGCCTGGTCCTTTCACTCGGCGGGAGGGCAATTGTCCAGCTTGTGCCGGTCGCTGCCTTGGCGGTCGGCATCGTCCTGGTCGTGCTGGCACTGAACCTCTTGACTGGCCGCTCGCTTCACCTTCCCATCCCCGCTTGGTCTGCTCCCTCCGCGGCTTCCAGCTGGCGGGGGATGTTCTTCTATGGCCTGGCCTACGGCATCGCTTCGCTCTCCTGCACCCTGCCAGTGTTTCTCGTCGTCGTTGGCAGTGCGCTCGCCGCGAGCGGCCTGGCCAGCGCGTTCCTGCTCTTCCTGCTCTATGCCAGCGGGATGGGGGCTGTCCTGGTGGCAGTGGCGCTGGGAGCGGCCCTGCT
This sequence comes from Chloroflexota bacterium, assembly GCA_023512725.1. Taxonomy (GTDB): domain Bacteria; phylum Chloroflexota; class Dehalococcoidia; order SpSt-223; family SpSt-223; genus JANWZD01. The sequence goes on from JAILZB010000152.1 coordinate 1,266, forward strand.
CAAGGGTGCGGTTGCGCGCTGGGTCCGACCGCTTCTTCCCGTTGTCGAGCGGCTCAGCGCGCTGCTCTTGCTGGCGGCAGGGGTCTATCTCACCGCCTCCTGGCTGCGGGCGCTGGGCTGGCTTCCCCTCGCCTGATGCCTTGCCGCAGCCTGAGCGGAAGGAAAGGAAGTCAGGTGCCGATACCGATTGAACGTCACCAACTCCAGCAGCTCCCCCAGCAGGGAGCCCAGCTGGTCGATGTGCTGCCGGCCGAGGAGTATACGGCTGAACATCTCCTCGGAGTGATCAACCTTCCCCTCGCCAGCTGGACCGCCGCACTACCGTTCAGCTTGACCGGGAGCGTCCCGTCATCGTCTCCTGCCACGACGCTCAGTGAGACATGAGTGCCCGAGCAGCGTGGCGGCTCGAGACGATCGGCCTCAGCCGGGTCTTCCGGTATACCGCCGGTAAGGCTGAATGGTTTGCCAACGGGCTACCCCGCGCGGGTAGTCAGGCAACCATCCCGCGTGCCGGCGACGTCGCGCAGCAAGCTGTTCCGACCTGCTCTCCGATGGACCCGGCTACAGCGGTGCGTGCCCAGCTGGAGGCAAGGGGTGAGCCGCTTGCTCTCGTTGTGACTGCAGAGCGCGTCGTGGTGGGGTGCGTCTTCCTCACCGCCCTCCCTGCGGCTGGGGATACGAGCGTAGAAGCGCTTATGGAGCCCGGCCCGGCTACCACTCGTTCCAACGTCCCCTTGGCTGAGATCGCGGCGCGGCTACGCCAGCGAGAGGTCGCCAGCGTCATCGTCACCGACACTGATGGACGCCTGATCGGCTCGCTGCGACGAGAAGATGCCGAGCGTCTCCTCCTGGGCCAGCCGTTGCCAGCGCGCCCAGCCGATCCCCGATAATCCGGCAGCCACTGCCCGGCGGACCGGAGAGGAGATGCCCGCTGCGCGACGACCTGGCGCTCTGGAAGATATCCGCGTCCTCGACCTCGCTGGCCCCATCGGCTGGTATGGCACCCGCCTGCTAGCCGATCTTGGCGCCGACGTGATCCGCATCGAGCCGCCAGGGGGTGACCCTGCCCGCCGCTTGCCACCCCTTGCGCGCGGGATCCCCGAGGCTGGCCTTCCCTTCTGGTGGCACAATGCTGGCAAGCGCTCGCTCATCCTTGACCTGACCACCCCCGAGGGGCAGGCGCAGTTCCGCCGCCTCGCTGCCGAAGCCGATGTCGTCTTCGAGAGCTTTCCCCCCGGCTGGCTGGCTGCCCACGGACTCGGCTACGATGCCCTCAGCGCCGAAAACCCCGCCCTTGTCATGACCTCGGTCACCCCCTTCGGCCAGACAGGGCCCCGCGCCCACTGGCGAGCGACTGACCTCGTGGGCATGGCGCTCGGCGGTCTCGTCCATCTCAGCGGCATGCCCGACCGTCCCCCGACCCACCTCGGTGGCGAGCAGGGCTACTTCCAGGCGGGAATTGTCGCGACCGCCGGCACCCTGGTCGCACTGCGGGGGCGCCAGCTGAGTGGACGTGGCCAGCATGTCGACGTCTCCCTCCAGGATGCGATCGTCTTCACGAACGAGAACAACCTCGGGCTGCTCGACCTGATGGGCCACCTCCGCTCCCGCATCGGCGACCGCTCCTTTACCGGCTTCTCTCTCTTTCACCGCACCCGCGATGGCTGGCTCGTCTTCTGGCCGGGAGGGCGCTTCGACGGCCTCCTGGACTGGTTCGCCGCGATGGGGGTTCCGACCGAGCCGTTCGCTGGCGGGGAGTGGGCAGACCCCGCCTTCCGCGACCTTCACATTCCCGAGCTGACCGCGGCGATTCGCCAGGCCGCTGCTCGGACGACCAAGTTCCACGCCGCCGAGGAGGCCCAGGCCCGGCGGCTCGCGGCCGCCCCGGTCGTCACGACGGCCGAGTTGACCCAGGATCCCCAGCTGATCGCCCGACAGTTCTGGCTCGAGGTCGAGCACGAGCTGCCCGATGGCGGAACGGCCCTCACGCGCTACCCCGGTGCTCCCTTCAAGATGAGCCGCTCGCCCTGGCAGGTCCGGCGACCAGCCCCCCGACCGGGAGAACACAACGGGGAAGGCTGGCGTGCGCCCCGTCGGCCGCTCCCCCCACCCCGTTTGGGTCACCGACCCCTGCCCCTGGCAGGGATCCGGGTCATCGACCTGACCTGGCAGATCGCCGGCCCGGCGGCTACCCAGGTCCTAGCCGACTTCGGCGCCGAGGTCCTCAAGATCGAAAGCACCGCCCACCCCGATGGCCTGCGGGTGATGGCACTCCCGCGCCCGCCCTGGACGGAGAGCCTCAACCAAAGCGGCATCTTCACCCTGATGAACACCTCCAAGCGCTCGGTCACCATCAACATGGGGGTGCCAGCCGGACCGCGGCTGCTGCGTCGGCTGATTGCGCTCGCCGATGTCCTCGTCGATAACTACGGGGTAGACCCGTTCCCGAAATGGGGGCTGACCCCGGAAGAACTTGCCTCCCTGCGCCCAGACCTGATCATCGCCCGCTCCTCGGTGATGGGCCGCTCCGGCCCCCGTGCCAACTACGTCGGCTTCGGCTACACCATCGGCCCGGCCGCTGGGCTCAACGCCCTTTCTGGCTTCCCCGACGATCCGCCGGTTGCCTCGTGCACGGCTCACCCTGACTACTCCTGCAACCCGTACCACCTCTTGATCGCGATCCTGGCAGCGCTCCACCACCGCGACCGCACCGGCGAGGGCCAGCTGATCGATCTCTCCCAGCATGAGAGCACGGTGGTGATGAACGGGGCGTTCATCCTCGATCACAGCATCAACGGGAACGTGCCTCGCCCGAGTGCCAACCGCCATCCCGTCTTTGCTCCCCATGGCATCTACCCTAGCCGCGGCTACGACCGCTGGGTGGCGCTTGCCTGCGAGACCGACGACGATTGGCAACGCCTTGCCCACCGGATCGAGCGCCCGGACCTTGCCAACGACCCTGCGCTGGCCACCGCCGCCGGCCGCCGCCTAGCCGCTGACCGAATCGACGCCGCGATCGCGGCCTGGACCCGCCGCTATGCTCCCCACGAGGCGATGGACCTGCTCCAGGCGGCGGGCATCCCTGCCGGTGCCGTCCAAACCGCAGCCGACCTTTGGCGCGACCCGCACCTCGCCGCTCGCGGCAAGTTGATCCGCCTCTCCCACCCCGAGTTAGGCCAGGTGATGGTCAATGGCCCGAGCTTCCGCCTCTCGGCCACTCCTCCCGCAGTCCGGCGCCCGCCCTTGCTCGGGGAAGATACCGAGGCAGTGATGCGCGAACTCCTCGGCATGGACGAGGAAGAGCTCGTGAACGCCTACCTCGACGACGTGCTCCAGTGACCATGCGGGCGGTCAGCCGCCTAGCCGCTGACCTAGCAGCGGGTAGGTTCGTCGTGACCGGCGAGGTCATCCCACCGGCCTCGGCGCGTCTCGGCGCCTTCTTCCGCCGCGCCGAGGCAGTCTCGCGCTTTGCCCGTGCGATCACCGTCACCAACAACCATGGCGGATCGGCCCAACTGGGCAGCCTCACAGCTTCCGCGCTCCTCGTTCGCCGCGGCATCGAGCCGATCTGGGTCTGCCTCACCCGCGACCAGAACCGCCTGGCCATCGAGTCCGATTTCATCGCGGCCGAAGTCCTCGATGTCCGTAATGTCCTCTGCCTGCGCGGCGACCGCTTTCCGGAGGGCGTCCAGGCGAAAGCCGTCCACGACCTGGGTACCTTCGACCTGATCCGGCTGGCTGCCGCTCGCCGCGATGCGGGAGCACCCTTCTTCGTCGGTGCCGCCCTCGACCTCACCAGCGTTCCTCCCGACCGGGCCGCCGAGCAGGCCGCGCGCCGCGTCGAGGCGGGGGCCGAGTTCCTCATCACCCAGCCCGTCTATGAGGCCGAGCGCGTCGCGGCCTTCCTCGATTGTGCGCGCACTGCCCTTCCCCGGCCGGTCGCACTCATCGTCGGGATGATGCCGTTACTCTCCCGAGAAGCCGTTGCGCGGGTGCCCGGCCGCCTCCGGATCGTCATCGCCGAGCAGGTCACCCGTCGAATTGCCGAGGCTGAAGACCCGCATCGTGAAGGGCTCGCCGTCTTCGCCGAAACCCTCCGAGACCTCCGGGCCATTCGCGGCGTCAGCGGCGTCAATCTGATGCTCTTCGGCTTCAAGCCCGAGACCGCTGAAGCAGTCCACCAGCTGATCAGCCGCATCCTTCAGGAGACTCCCGCCGCCGGAGCGCGCTAGTCCCGCCCCGGGCAGCTTCGCAGGCCGCCGACCGGCAACGCCACCGCACCGATGACCACCACTCAATGGCCCAGCGAGAGGAGCGGGAAGAACGCCACTGGCCGGGCAAACCCCTTCTCGTCGGGCGAGACGCCGCCAATCCCACCCTCCACCACGTACCCGCCACCGGCCGCCATCCCGCTGATCGGCAGGCCGCTCCTTACCCGGTAGCCTCCACCCGCTGCCTCACTGCTTACCCAGGAGAAGCGTGGCCGGCCTGCCTCCAGCCCGTTGGCTGCCATTGCTAGCCCCCCGCTCGTCAGGACTGCCCCACCGAGCACCAGCAGCAGAAGAAACCGCCGCATTTCAACGCCTCCGCCAGAACGCCACTCCCGCCAGGATGAGCGCTGCGCCTGCCACAAGCCCCTCTGGCATTCCCACGGCGAGTGGCCGCCCACCCTGCTCCAGCGCATGCAGGCGGGCCTCCAGGGAGGCCTGCTGCTGCTTCAGCTGCTCGTTCTCCCGGCGGAGCAGGGCGATCTCCTGGTGCTGGTCCTCTACCAGCTGGTACAGCCCCTGGATCGACGCGAGCGCCACTCCATCAGCGTCGAGCGTACCGATCGTCGTCTCGGAGTCTCCCAGCCCAAATGCCGCGCGGAAGTCCTGCGCCGTCGGCCCGAGATGGCGGATGGCGGGGTCCTCCTCCTTGAAGCGCCAGCGTTGGACTGGCAGCTGCACCAGCCGCGCAAGCACCTCTCGCGGGTCGATCGCTTCGAAATCGGTCTTGCGCGCCCGGTCGGAGGCGTTCGTCCATACCCCGCTACTGGTGAGATGGGCCCCGGTCGAGGTATCGAGAAACCGATTGGACCCGATCGTGGGCGTCCCGCCGGTCCCAAGCCAGATCCCACCGCTCGCCCGCACGTTGAAGGTGTTGGGGCTTTGACTGGTGAAATCGGCATCCTGAGAATCCGCCCAGACAAACGATCCGTTGTTCGCGGCCTTCGCCCGCCGGCCGGCGGCAAAGCCGTGTTCGGCCGTCACCGCGTTGCTCAGGCCACCGGGGATCGTCCCGTAGAGGCCGGTCACCTGATTATTCTCCCCGCCGCCGATCGCCCCGAAGTTCGCCAGGGTGACCTGGTTGGAGCGCCCACCAGCGACCACCGCCGCCAGCGTACTCGCCACATTCAGGTGGCCACCGCCAATGAAGGCGATCTCTCCCTGAGCGGTGTTCGTGATCCCCCCACTGACCGTTGCCCCGTAGCCGGTCGCCTCGTTCGCCCGACCACCCGCTACGGTCGTCTGCACCCCGCTTGCGCGGTTGTAGCCTCCCCCCGCTACCGTGGTCTGGAAGTTCGTCGCCTGGTTCTCCTGGCCGCCTGCCACGAGCGAGAACTCCCCCTGGGCCGTGTTCGAGATCCCCCCGCTTGCGGTGGCGCTGTTCCCAAGCGCCTGGTTCCCCCGGCCACCGCCAACCGTCGAGAACTCCCCGCGCGCCGTGTTCGAAATACCACCGCTCGCGGTCGACGAGTAGCCACTCGCCAGGTTGAGCGAGCCGCCCCCGACCGTGCTGTACTGCCCTCGCGCCACGTTGTACTCACCGCCGCCCAGCGAGGCTCCAAACCCATAGACCGCATTCAGGTGTCCCCCCGCCAGCGAGCCGTACTGGCTCGTGATGACATTCGTTACCCCACCAGCCAGGACCGCGCCATAGCCACTCACCTGGTTCTCGGCACCCCCACCGACGACACCCCACTGGGCGCTGACTGTGTTGGTCATCCCCCCGCCGATCACCGCACCGTAGCCACTCGCCTGGTTCAGGCTGCCGCCGCCGATCGCCACATAGCCGTTCGTCGCGCTGTTCTGCATCCCACCGGCCACCGTCGCCCGGATCCCGCTCGCGCTGTTCTGCAGTCCCCCACCGATCGTCGCGCCCGTGTTCGTCGCCTGGTGGCCTTCGCCACCCCCGATCGTGGTCCGCTCTCCTACCGCCTGGTTGTTCAGGCCACCGCCCACAAAGGCGACAAACCCACTGGCACGGTTCTGCTCCCCACCACCCACGGTCGCCCGGTCGCCACTCACGGCGTTGTTCTGCCCCCCGCCGATCGTCCCACCGAACGCGGTCACCCAATTGGCGTGGCCGCCCGCTACTGTCCCGTACTGCCCGGTGATCACCTGCGAGACCCCACCGCCAATACTCCCGCCAAAGCTCGTGACCACATTGTCGTTCCCCCCTGCCAGCACGCTGTACTGCCCACTTGCCTGGTTGGCGAGGCCACCACCAACCACCGCGGCGTAGCCCGCCACCTGATTCTGGGCCCCGCCGATCAGGGCACCGTACTGGCTACTGACAGTGTTGGTCAGGCCGCCAGCAGCCACCGCCCCGTAGCCCAGCACCTGGTTCTGGGCACCACCACCCGCCACGCTCCACTGCCCGCTGACCGTGTTGGTCATCCCACCGCCCACCGTAGCACCGTAGCCGCTCGCCACGTTGCTCGCACCCCCGATCGCACTGGCGTAGAGCCCACTCGGGATGTTGTTGACCCCTCCAGCATAGCCAAGGCAACTCCACGTCGCGCCCGTCCAGACGATCGTCTGGTTCACCCCGCAGTTGATGCCCGCCAGCGATGCTACCGCCAATGGCACGTCGCTCAGACCCGACCAGGGCGCGCCCCCTGCCCGGCTCGCGTAGATGGCGTAGGGGACCGGCGTCAGAGCTTGCCGGGGTGAAAGCGAGACAAACTCACCACTCCCGCTGGGGCAGCGGACCGCAAGCTGGAGGTAGCGCGCTTCTCCGTTGAACGCCCCCGGCCCGAAGTTCAGCTGGGCCACAAAAGTACCGTTCGTCACCGGCAGTGTTGCTGCCTGGAGAGGGCCGATCTGCCGCCCATCGAGGGCGGCATCGAAGAGCGAAAACTGGAAGTCGCAACTCCCATTCACCGGCCCGAGCGGCCCGCTCAGGTTCCCCTGATAGCTCACCGTCTCGGTGATGGGTGCCAGGAGACTACCAGTTGACGCTGGGGATGGCTCTACCCCCCAGCCAGAAGCCACCCTCACCAGGGGGAGCAGCACCACGAGCAGACTTGCAAGCAGAACGTGGATACGCATCTATGCCTCCCAATCCCGGCCGCCATCGGTCGCTCCCGAGCGGTGCGACCGCGCACCACCAACGCCGTGCCAGGTCCTGGACGGTGGTCATCCATTCTTTCGGCCGAATTGTAGGCAACCGCTAGCCTGTTCCCCCGCTCTTAAATGCCGCGTGCCCGCCGGTCCAATCACCGACGGGCACCCTGGCGAGGTGACCGAGCCTAGTCGTCGACGTTCGGAACGGGGATCGGCCCCTCCGTGATGATCTCCTCCTCGGGTGGTGGTGGCTGGTCGTTGCGGTGGATCCAGCGGAAGATTGGCTCAATCCGCGGCTCGACCGCTGGCAGCACCTGATCGAAGCCCAGAGTGTTCTCCTCACCACCTTGCAGCGTCACCGTGGGGGCAAGCGTTTCTGTCCTCGCAGC
>JAILZB010000153.1 GCA_023512725.1 Chloroflexota bacterium
GCTCTCCAGCGTTACCATCACTACTACGGTGATGACGTTCGGGTCGAGTGCCCCACCGGCTCTGGCCGCATGCTGACCCTCTGGCAGGTTGCTGACGAACTCTCGCGTCGGCTCATCCGCTTGTTCGAACGCGGCCCCGATGGTCGCCGGCCGCTCTTTGGCCAGCGAGAACTTCTCCAGACCGACCCCCATTGGGCCGATCTGCTCCTCTTCCCCGAATACTTCCACGCCGAAACGGGCGAGGGCCTGGGGGCCAGCCATCAAACCGGTTGGACCGCACTCGTCGCGAAGCTGATCGAGCAGCAAGCGCGCCTCGGTAGCCCCCTGCCCGGAACCATCCCGTGATCATTCGGCTTGGACGTGCCCTCTGCAGCGACTTCGCTGCCGGCCTCCGTCGCGAGTGGCTGGTCACCAACGGCCTGGGTGGGTATGCCGCGGGAACGCTCGCCGGGGTGCCCACCCGCCGCTACCATGGGCTGCTCGCGGCTGCTACCCTACCCCCAGCCGGTCGCACGCTGTTCGTTGCCGCCACCGTCGAATGGGTGCAGTACCTCGACCAGCGCTGGGGGCTTTCCACCCTCGAGTACGGGGATAGCTGGATTGAGCCCCACGGCTATCTGCACCTCGAGTCGTTCGAGCTTGACGGAATGCTCCCGGTCTGGCGCTACGCTCTAGCCGATGCTCTCCTGGAACGCCGCCTCTGGATGGCCTACGGTCAGAACACCACCTACCTCACTTTCCGTCTCGTGCGTGCGAGCGCCCCCCTCACCCTCGAGCTCACTCCCCTCGTTACCAACCGGGATGTCCACCAGTTGCGCGATGCCCCCTGGTCGATCCAGCTGGAGGCCGAGCCGAGTGGCCTGCGGGTGCAGAGCGAGGGGAGGGTCGTCCGCCTGCTGGCCGACCGGGGGAAGTGGCAGCCGCTCAATGATTGGCACTGGCGTATCTGGCACCGCGAAGAGGCCGCCCGTGGGTTGGAAGACCGCGAGGACCTCTTTCTGCCTGGCCTGCTCCGGGTTACGCTCGAGCCGGGGGAGCGCCTCGCCCTCATCTTTACCACCGAGGCGACCGACCCCGCCCCAGCGGAGCCAGCACTGGCTGCCGAGCGGGCACGCCAGGCCGCGCTCCTCACTCGTGCCCTCCGCCGCGACCCGTTCATCGACCGCCTCGTCCTTGCGGCCGACCAGTTTATTGTCCGCTGCGCGAGCAACGCCGATGAACGTGCCATCCTGGCCGGTTATCCCTGGTTTGCCGAGTGGGGCCGCGATAGCACGATCAGCCTTCCCGGCCTCACCCTCGTGACCGGCCGTTGGGATGATGCTGCCGCTATCCTGCGCCGGCTTGCCCGATTCGTCCAGGATGGCCTGGTGCCGAACGTGATAGCTGATGGGCATGCTGAGCCGGCAGCCTATAACAGCGTCGATGCCTCGCTCTGGTTCCTCCAGGCGCTTGCTGCCTACGCCGAGACGACCGGCGACCATGCGCTCGTCCGCGAACTGCTCCCCACCGCCCAGGAGATCGTCGCCCGCTACCGCGCCGGAACCCGCTACGGGATCGCTCTGGACCCGAGCGATGGCCTGATCCGCAACGGTGGGCCCGGCCTCCAGCTGACCTGGATGGACGTCAAGATCGGGGATTGGGTGGTGACGCCCCGCAGCGGCAAACCGGTCGAGATCAATGCCCTCTGGTACAACGGGCTGCGCGCGCTCGCTCGCCTTCTTGCCGCCAACGAAGACCCCAGCGCGCAGGAGCTGGAGGCGCTGGCCGAACGAGTCCGGACCTCCTTCCGCCAGCGCTTTCTCGACCCGGCGTACCCCTACCTGGCTGATGTGGTCGATGCGCCAGGAGATGACTGGAGCCTCCGGCCGAACCAAGTGTTCGCGCTCTCTCTGCCCGAGCCGCTGGTCGAGGGAGAAGCTGCCCGGCGTGCCCTCACCACCGTTGGCCAGGCCTTGCTGACCTCGCTCGGCTTGCGCTCGCTCGCTCCCACCGATCCCCGCTACGCGGGGCAGTACCGCGGCAGTCCGTTCGAGCGCGACGCCGTCTACCACCAGGGGACGGTCTGGTGCTGGCTGCTCGGCCCTTTCGCGCTCGCCTACGCGCGGGTGACAGGAGACCACCAGGCCGCCCGCGAGCTGTTGCTGCCCCTCGCCGACCATCTGCTCGATGCCGGGCTGGGCACCATCTCCGAAATCGCCGATGGCGACCCGCCGTTCACGCCCCGGGGTGCCTTTGCCCAGGCCTGGAGCGTGGCCGAGACCCTACGCGCCCTCGTGCTGCTCCACGACGCCTGAGCGTTTCGCCGGCTGGCTTGTTTCTTCGGCAAGGAGAAAATCACGCACCAGGGCGGCGAACCGCCAGCGTGGCCGTTGGAAGAGAAGGAAGTGCCCTGCCCGGCGGATCACCACCAGGGCCTTGTCATCCATCGCAAGCTGGGCAAAGAAGCGGGTAATCACCTCCGGGTGAGCGAGCGCATCAGCCGTCCCAGAGACGAGGAACGTCGGCCGTGAGATCGCCTGCGGGTCAGGCGCGGGGCTGCCAGCGGCGAGTTCAGCGCGCGGGCCGTTGGGAGAACGTGGCTCCAGGCGGGCCACCTGGGCAGCAAAGCAGTTGCCACGGCGGGCTCGGTGAACTCGGGCTCCAGGGGGCCAGCACGCTCGCCATGTTGTTCTCGCGGTAGGGCTCCCCTGGTACGGCGTCCTCATCCCGGCCGCTTCCCAGCGCGGGGGCAGCCAGCACCAGGCGGTCCACCCGCTTGGGGTGGGCAGCGCACCAGCGCTCCGCCAGTCGGCCACCCCAGGACCAGCCCAACAGGTGCGGGCGCGGATGCCCGCGCTCAACCAGCCAGTCGGCCACCGCCGTGAGGTCCTCCAGCGCGCCTGCGCTCGTCACCTTCCAGCCATCCACGACTGCTGAGGCCCCATACCCGCGGACGGCAAAGGTGACCGCCGAGAGCCCTTGCCCGGCCAGCTAGCCCAGCAGCGATTCCTCTCCCGGGGGAGCAAAACCGAAGGCGGTCGGGCCAGAGAAGGTGATACTCTGGACGAGAGCACCGTTCCCCGCGGCCGTCGCGCCTTCACCTCCTGCACCGCCAGCTTTCCCGCTGGCCCCGCGAGGAAATGGAAGTTCCCCGCCATCCTCTCCCCAGTGGCCATCAGGAGCGGTAACGCTCTTCGAGCGCTTGCCAGCTGGGCAGCCCGGCCAGGCGCTGGCGTTCCTCCCAGGAGAGCAAGCGGTCCAGAATCGTCGCCGTGCTTCCCTCGCGGGCCAGGACGGCGAGCGCCTCACGCACTGCTGCGAGCGCGACCCGAAGGGCCGTGTTCGCAAAGAGCGCCACCTTGTAGCCCATCGCTTCGAGGTCGTGGGCCGACAGCAGTGGTGAGTGGCCTCCTTCGACCATATTGGCCACCAGGGGCGCCTCGACCGCGTGGGCGATCTGGAGGAACTGCTCCCGGTCGCGAGGCGACTCGACGAAGATCATGTCCGCCCCGGCGGCCCAGTAGCGCTGCGCTCGCACGATGGCATCCTCTAGTCCGTAGATCGCAAGCGCATCCGTCCGGGCGATGATCACCGTCTCCGGGTTGCGGCGGGCCTCGATCGCAGCACGGACCTTCTGCACCATCTCCTCGCAGGGGATCACCTGCTTGCCGCTGAAATGTCCGCACCGCTTCGGGCTTACCTGGTCTTCCAGCTGGATGGCAGCCGCACCGGCCCGCTCCAGGACACGAACGGTGCGGTGGACGTTCAGAGGATTTCCATAGCCAGTATCAGCATCGACGATCACGGGCAGGCTGGTAGCCTCGGCGATCCGCACCGTTTGCTCGGCAACTTCCGCTAGGCCGATCAAGCCGAGGTCGGGCAGCCCGAACTGGGCATTGGCCAGCCCGGCACCCGTGAGATAGACCGCGGGAAAGCCTGCCTCCTCTACCAATCGGGCCGTGATCGCATCGACAACCCCGGGGACAATCAGGATCCCTGGTTCAGCAAGGCGCGCGCGAAGACGACGAGCAGGGTGGTCCATGATCGCGCATGATAGCGTGCCCTTCAGCGTGACGCATCCGCTAGGTCGAGCATGGGCCCCACGGGCGAGGGGCGCTCCGCATAGCGAACGAGCCGCCCAAACTGCTGGAGCAGGTCGTTCAGGCGGATGGCTTGCTCACTGATCAGCGTAAGCTGACGCGTGATGCTGGTGGGCAGCTCCTCGTGGGCGAGCAACAGCTCTGCCGTCCCAACGATCAGCGTGAGTGGGCTGCTCAGCTCGTGGACCATCGCCCGACCAGCAGCCAGAGCAGCGGCCAGCCGGGTAGCCTGCTCGTGCAGGGCCGCTACCTGGCGGGCTACCCGCCGGCGCTCAATTGCCAGGTTCAGCACGTGCGGCAGCGCCGTCCCCGGCTCCAGGCAGAGCACGTCGAGGATGGCCTCATCGGCACCGGCCCGGATCGCCGCGGTAAGCGTCTCCTCCTGTTCATCGTGGGTAAGCAGGATGATGACCTCCTCGCGCTCCGCTTGCCGAAGCTGGCGCGTGAGCTCCAGGCCAGTCATCCCTCCCACCTCAGGGCCGATGATGGTAGCTTCGAGCGGCGGTGAGATGGCGAGGGCCTCGTCTGCCGTTCGCGCGCGCTGGAGCTGCAGCCGGCCGCCCCAGCGTGTTCGGAGGGGAGGTGCCAGCAGGGCTGCGCGGACGTCATCCGGCTCGACGATTAGGACGGTGAGGGCGATCTGGTCGCGCGCAGGCTGCTCCTCCACCGAAGCGCTCCTGAACCCTGACGGCGGGTCAGCGGCGATTATACGCGAAGGTGGCTGCTCTGTCAGCCTGATCTGGCCAAGTTCTCCTAGAAAAAACGCCCCACCTTCTCGGCAAAGACCGGCAGGCCGTATCATTGCTCTAGGAGTAGTCAGCGATGGTGGTCAGCAGCGAGAAGGACCTTGCCGGACTGCGGCGCGTTGGTCGGGTCTGCGCGTTGACGCTGCGCACGATGGCCGCGCATCTGGAACCCGGCATGACTACCGCCGAGCTCGACCAGATCGGGGCGCGGGTGCTGCAAGACCATGGTGCTCGCTCTGCGCCTATCCTCGCCTATCAGTTTCCGGGCTGGACGTGCATCAGCATCAACGATGAGGCAGCGCACGGGATCCCCGGCCCCCGCGCCATCCAGCCAGGCGACCTGGTCAACATCGACGTTTCCGCCGAACTTGAAGGCTACTGGGCCGATATGGGCGCTTCCTTCGTGGTGCCACCCGCCGGGCCTCGCCAGCTGCGGCTGCTGGAAGCTGCTCAGCGTGCTCACGCTGCCGCGGCTGCTGAAGCGCGCGCCGGGCGTCGCTTCAGCGCGATCGGACGGGCCGTGGAGGCTGTCGCCCGCCAGACGGGTTTTCGCATCCTGCGCGACCTGGGCTCTCACGGGGTCGGCCGCCATATCCACGAGGAGCCGCATTTCATCCCCGCCTACGTTGATGGTAACGATCAGCGCCGCTTCAGCGAAGGGATGGTCATCACGATCGAGCCGTTCCTCTCGACCCGTGCCAGCCGCACCCGTACCAGTCCAGATGGCTGGACCCTCCGCACGGTCGATGGCTCCCTGGTCGCGCAGTTCGAGCATACCTACGTTATTACCCGCGGGGCGCCCATCCCGGTGACGGTTCTCGACCCTCCCGAGCGCGCCTAGCACCCGACACTTCTCCCGGTGGTAAGGATGGAGCAGGCCTTCTACGTCGGTCCGGTCCCGTACCAGATGTACGTCGTGTGCCGTGACCCGCTCGCCGGAGCCAGCCGAGCAACCGCCCTCCTGTTCATCCACGGGGCAAACCATACTGGCCTCTGCTGGGAGCACCTGCCCGATGGGCGCCCGGGCTGGGTCGGAAGCTTCCGCCAGGCTGGCTACACCGTCTACACCGTCGATCTCCCCGGTCACGGGCGCTCTCCCCTCCCGGAGGACTTTCCGACCCTCCGTCTCGACCGGGCGGTCACGGCGGTCCAGGAGCTCCTCACCCGGGTCGGCCCGGCGGTGCTGGTCGGCCACAGCATGGGTGGTCACGTGCTGGACCGCGTCGTGGCGACTGCCGCGCCTGAGGTCCGCGCTCAGGTGGCCGCCGCGGTGCTGGTTGCGCCGGTCTCCCCGCCTGACCTGGTGAGAGGAGGGCCGCCGCCGATCCTGGAGCAGGAGGCGGTGCGCCTCGAGCGTGAGCGCGCCAGGGCGCTGTTCGCCAGCAGCGACCGGTTCCCCCGCGCGCACTTCGAGAACTACTTCTCCTCACTGGTGCCCGAGAGCCCGGCCAGCTATAACGACTTCCAGCAGCCTGGCCGCGTGCCGCCTGTCGGCGCAGGAGCGTATGCCGGCATTCCCGCCCTGGTGGTCGGCGCCGAGCAGGACTTCATTCCGGAGGAGAACTGGCGGCGCCGGGCAGAGTACTTTGGCATGGAGTTCGTGATGCTCGGGCGCGATTGGGACCTCCCTGGCTACGGTCACATGCTGATGCTAGAGGATAGCGAAGGCGCAGTTGCCCGCCGCCTCCAGCACTGGCTGGCGGACCATGGAATCGCCTGAGCCGCCCCTCGCTTCCCCAGCGTCTCCCCTGCCGGCGGGTGGACGCCTGCTGCTCCTCCCTCTGCCGCTTCTGCTCGCCCTGGCCCTTCCCTGGTCGATCTGGGCCAGTATTCTCGCGAACCTCTTGCTGCGGGCGAGTTCCTTTGCTGCCAGTGTCCTGCTCAGCCTAAAGCTTGCCGCCCTCGCCAGCGCAGGCGAGGCAGTCGATGCCGTGCTGGTCGGCTTGCTCGCTGCCACGTTCTACCTGGTGGAAGTGACCGGTGCGCCCGTGGTCGGCTTGCTCGGTGACCGCTTCGGCCAGCGGGGCTTTCTGCTCGCCGGGCCACTGGTGAGCAGCGCCTCCGTCATCCTCCTCGGCCTGACCGGCCTCATTCCCCTGTTCTTTGCGGCCGTTGCCCTCAAAGGGGTAGCGGTTGCGGCCTCGGTCCCCTCAACCCTGGCCTACCTCTCCTATGCCACCCGCATCGGGGACACGCTGCGGACCCGTGCCCTCGCGTACTTCGAGGTAGGCTCGCTCGCTGGTATCGGTCTGGGGGGCTTCTCCGGTGGCCTGCTGCGGGACCTCGCTGGTGCCTGGGCCTTTGCCTTGGTCGCCCTCCTTGATGTTGCTGCGCTGCTCTTCCTGCTTACCATCGCCCGGCAGCAGATCCCACGCCGCGAGCGCAGCCTTTCCCCCTGGCACGACCTCGGCTATGTCGCGCGGCTCCCCGCCTTGCTGCGCTTCCTCCCTACGTGGTTGGCGGTGAACGTCATCATCGGCCTCTGGGTGACCCACCTGCCCTTTCTGCTGGCCCAGCCGAAGAACCCCCACCAGCTGCTCCAGGGCGGTTTTCCCGATTGGCTCGTTGGCCTTGCCTACGCGGCTATCGGCGTGACGATGGCCCTGGGAGTGGCGCTCTGGGACAATCTGCTCGCCGGGCGGCCACGCACGCTCGGGATGACCCTCGGGATGAGCGGGCTCTTCACCCTCGGCCTGCTTCTGCTCTTCCTCAATCGCTCTGGCTCCGAGTGGGGGGAGCTCCAGCTAGTCGTTGCCAGCCTCGCCGTCCTGGCAGGACTGGTCGCGACCGGCTTTACACCAGCTGCCCTGGCGCACCTTGCTGACCTGGCGGAGGAGCACCGGCGCTACCGTGGCACCGTGATGGGGCTGTACTCCGTCCTCTTCGGCCTGGGCCAGGTGAGCGGCGCCCTCCTGGGCGGGCCCGCCGCTCGTACCTTCGGCGCCGATGGATTGATCCTGCTGACGCTCCTCTTTAGTGGGATCGCGTTGCTGGGTATCCGCCTGCTGCGACGCTAATGCGCGTTCGCTTAGGCCGAGGCGCGAGCGGGGGTTCGCTGGCGCTCACTCGCCTGGAGCACCGGCAGGACCTCACGGGCGAACAGGCGAATACTCTCCTTCGTCCCGTCCAGCCCGCGGCTACCGATGGTGAAGTTCGCGATGAAGTGGCGCATCCCCACCTGCTCCAGTTCCAGCAGCTGCGCCGTCACCTGTTCGACCGTTCCCCAGACTTCATTGGCGAGGGTCCGGGGGTTCCGCGGGTCACCGCTCCGCTCCGCGCCGCGGCTCGTCCCGAGAAAGTCCAGGCTTTCACGCAGCTGCGCCGCGTGGCGAGCGGATTCCTCGCGTGCCTCTTCCTCTGTCCGACCAAGGGTGATGAAGCGGCGGACGCCAATCCATTCGCGCAGTTTGGCGATTGTCGCGTCGTCATACCCTTCCGCCCGGCAGGTTGCCTCGAAGAGCGCGAGGTAGTCGGCGATCACCGAGATGGGTGGTGCGCCGAAGACCGGGCTTACCTTCCAGCGTGCTGCCTGGCGAACCGAGTCGGCCTGGCCGGCCGACAGGATGAAGGGGATCTCCCGCTGGCGCGGTGGCGGGTAGATCACCATCTCCGGAACCTGGTAGAAGCGGCCCTGGAAGGCCACCGGCTGCCCCGCACAAGCTGGACGAATGATCTCCCACGCTTCGGCCAGCCGCCCGCGTCGCTCCTCCAGCGGCACACCGAACAGCTCGAATTCGTAGGCAGCCCAGCCGGGGCTGATCCCCCCGATCAGGCGCCCGTCTGAGAGGTTATCGACCCACAGGAACTCCTCGGCGAGACGCAACGGGTGGTGCAGGGGCACGATCGCCACCGCGTATCCCAAGCGCACCCGCTCGGTCACCCCGGCATAGTAGGCGAGCGCCGCACTCGGCGCGCCAGTATGCGCGATCGGAGTGAAGTGATGCTCGGTCGTCCAGACAACGTCGAAGCCGGCCTGATCGGCAAACCGCGCTGCCCAGCGGCAGAAATCGATCGACTCGTGCGAGTGCACGCCACGTGCGGTCGCCGTCAGCGAAATGCCGACCTTCATGACCCCTCCCTCTCAAGCAATCGCCGAGGGCACCCCTCGGCGATTGCTTGAGAGGGAGGGGTCATGAAGGTGGGCAT
>JAILZB010000154.1 GCA_023512725.1 Chloroflexota bacterium
GGCTCCCCACCACGTAGAGCGCTTTGGCCAGCGGCAGCAGCCGTCGATGAATTGCTGCCGCCTGGGCGACCTGCCCCGCCAGAAAGGCGGCGATCATCTCCTGGATCTGCCGGCCAACGAGGTGGGAGAGAACGCTGACCACGCCGTAGCCGCCAACGGCGAGGATTGGCAGGGTGAGGGCGTCATCCCCACTCCAGACCAGAAACTCTGGCCCGCAGGCTTCGATGATGGTCGCGATCTGCTCGAGATCGCCGCTGGCCTCTTTGATACCAACGATATTGGCGAACTCACGCAACCGGACAACCGTGGCTGGCTGCAGGTTCGTTACCGTCCGGCTGGGGACGTTGTAGAGGATGCAGGGGAGCGTGGTCGCCGAGGCGATCATCCCAAAGTGGCGATAGAGCCCTTCCTGGGTTGGCTTGTTGTAGGGTGGGACGACTAGCAAGAATCCATCTACCCCACGCTTGGCTGCCTCTCGCGTCAGTTCGACGCTCTCGGCCGTGTTATAGGTCGAGGTCCCAGCGATGACGCTTGCCTGTCCCCCCACCGCCTCGCGGACCACTTCGTAAAGGCGCAACTTCTCACTTTTGGTCAGCGTTGGCGCTTCCCCGGTCGTCCCGGTAACGACCAGACCCTCCGAGCCGGTAGCGACAAGCGCCCGTGCCAGCTCCGCCGCCCGTGGCTCATCGAGCGAGCCATCCGGCGCGAACGGGGTCGCCATGGCGGTCAGCACTCTTCCGAACGCAGGCATAGACACCTCCGGCACGTTCCCTGGGGCGATGATCGCCTATTCTGCCAGCCGGTTCAACCCGAGCAGCGGCTCAAGGCCATACACAAAATCGTTCCGCTGGACGATCGCCTTGATTGCGAGCAGCACGCCGGGAAGAAAGGCCTCGCGGCTGGTCGTCTCGTGAACGATCGAGAGGTACTGCCCCAGCCCCCCGAAGATCACTTCCTGGCGCGCCACAATTCCCGGTAGGCGCAGACTGTGGATCGACACCCCGGCATAATGGGCGCCGCGACTACCGAGGATGGTCTCTTTCTCGGGGATGGTGCGGCGAAATTCGCGCGCGCGGGCGGCCGCCATCCGCTGGGCGGTTGCGAGAGCGGTGCCGGAAGGGGCATCGATCTTGGTCTCGTGGTGGGCTTCGATGAGCTCGACGGTGTCGAAGAACCGGGCGGCGATCTCAGCGAAGTGCATCATCAGCACGGCACCGATGGCGAAATTCGGCACCACGGCTGCCCCGATCCCAGCTTCGCTCGCCGCCGCTCGGATCGCCTCCACGTCGGCCTCGCTCAGCCCACTGGTCCCGATCACGGGCGAAGCCCCGTAGCGGAGTGCCGCGCGCGCGATCGCGGGCGCGGCGAGGGCGGTCGAGAAGTCCACCACCACCCGGGGCCGGACGAGCGCGATCAGTTGTTCGGCATCGTGCGACCAGTCGATCGGCAGGCCGGGTGGGGGCGGAACGACGTCGATCGCCCCGACCAGTGCCAATCCCTCATCGCATTCAATGGCGTTCCGGATCTCGCGCCCCATCCGCCCGGCCGCTCCCGAGACGACAACGCGGATTGGTCCGACCATGGCCTCCCTCCTTCCTGGCGGTGCCAGTATACCGAACCCCCGTGCTAGACTCAGGCCAGAGTAATGGAGCACCTGTCGATCCGCCAACAGCTGGAAGTGCTGGCCGCGAATCATGGCCCGCTGGAGGTCGCAGTCATCCTGGCGCCGGAGGAGTTCGTGCCCGAGCCGGGGATGCGTCGGCTGGCTGGGGCCTGGGCGTTGCAGCTGGGAGTGGTCTCGATGAAGCAGGCGCGGCAGAGCGAGGGCGACCCGCTCGAGAACATCGGCAGCCTTACCCTGGTGCTCACGCCGCAGACGGCCCAGGCCCTCCACAGCTTCCTCACGAGCTTGCTTCAACCTGGGCAATTCCCCCGTCGACCGCGGCGCACCGTTGCCAGTGAACTCCCGATGGTTGACCCCCCACCCGACGAGGGCTAGCCGCTCGCAGCCTGGCGCAGGGCCGCTTCATAGACCAGGCGAAGCACGACTGTCACCAGGAACACCAGCACCCCTGCTCCCAGGAGCGCTTCGGCCGTGGCCCAGCGACGACGCTGGCGACGCTCGTCCAGCTGGCGGTAAACCGCGTACATGAAGGCGACGAGGGCCACCTTCAGGCCGAGCAAGAGCCCGTAGCCCAGCGAGGCGCGCGGGTCGGTCAGGCGGTCAACAGTCAAGATGACGCCGCTCACGACCAGGACAAGCAGGCAGGTTGCCGTCAGCTCGCGGAATCGGCGGGCGATCGCTAGCGTGAGGGTCCGGCGGTCTGCTACCTCTGCCAGGACGGGGTTGAGCACCAGCCAGTAGAAGAGGCCCCCGCCCACCCAGGCGACCGCTGCCAGCACGTGCGCCCAGCGGATGAGCGCTCGGAAGAAGTCGATCAGGGTCAGAGGGGCTCCTCGCCTCCGCTAGCGGCCAGCGTACTCGGTCGCTTCCTGGGCCAGGCGTACCCCATTTTCGGCGCTATAGCGGATCTCGCTAATCCGGCTCAGCTTGCTGGGATCGTGGCTTGCGAAAATGCGCCGGATCGTGCCGCTCCGGCAGCGCATCACGATCGACTCGGTGGTGAGGCGACGCCCAGTGTAGCGCACGCCCCGCACCAGCTCACCATCGGTGATGCCAGTGGCAGCAAAGAACACGTCCTCCCCGCCGACGAGGTCATCGATCGTAAAGACCCGGCCCGGGGAGAACCCTGCCGCGGCGGCGGCCTCGGCCTCGCGCTCATCGCGCGGGTAGAAGCGACACTGCATATCGCCACCCAGGCACTTGAGGGCAGCGGCCGCAATCACCGCCTCTGGCGCACCCCCCACGCCCAGCAGCATGTCGATGCCACTGAACTCTTCCATCGCCGCCATGATCGCGCCCGCGACATCGCCGTCGCTGATCAAGCGCAGGCGGGCGCCGGCCGCGCGGACGTCGGCGATCAGCCTGCTGTGCCGGGGTCGGTCCAACACGACCACGGTCAGCTCCTGGACTGCCTTGCCCGTGGCTCGCGCTACTGCCCGCAGGTTGTCCGCGACCGGCGCTTCGATATCGATCT
Source organism: Chloroflexota bacterium (assembly GCA_023512725.1). Classification (GTDB taxonomy): domain Bacteria; phylum Chloroflexota; class Dehalococcoidia; order SpSt-223; family SpSt-223; genus JANWZD01. The sequence continues at coordinate 3,099 of JAILZB010000154.1, forward strand.
TGCCCTTGGCATCAGCGCCCACCGCGATCTTGTCCATGTAGACGATCTGGCGCGGCACGCGGAGCATCTTCCCCCGCTCGGCGAGGGCAACGACCGAGATGGCATTCGGCAGGCCGTTCGCAAGCAGCCGGGTGCCATCGATCGGGTCCACCGCGACGTCAGTCTGGGGGCCGCGCCGGTTCCCGATCTCCTCCCCGATGTAAAGCATCGGCGCTTCGTCTTTCTCGCCCTCCCCAATGACGACCACGCCATCCATATCGATCGAGCTGAGGACGTAGCGCATGGCATCGACAGCTGCCTGGTCCGCCGCTTCTTTGTCGCCCCGGCCCATAAAGCGCGCCGCCGCCATCGCCGCGGCTTCGGTGACCCGCACCAGATCCATTGCAAGGTTCCGCTCGATCGGTTGGCCCATCGGCAACCCTCCTCCCGTCGACCACTGTGTCGACGTCACTGCTCTGCGCTCGTCGGACCTCCTCGCGCGGCCGCATTGTAGCACGTGCTCAGTGCACCGCCGAACTGCCTTCTCGGGGAACGAGGCGGAGCCGCTGCGCGGCGCTCGCCGCGACCGCAGCCTCGCTGTAGGGGAGGGGATGGTCGCGCACTGCCAGCCAGTCTGGCAGCTGGTCGGCGTAGTGGCGGCTGAGGGGCGACCCCGATTGGCCTCCCGGCAACACCACCCGGCTCCGGTCCCAGTCGGCCAGGTCGTAGATCTGGCGCACGGCCGGGGTCGCCGCCGCGGCTTCATAGCGAACGGTCGGGTCGAGCGCGGTCTGGAAGATGGTCGAGAAATCGCCTCCCAGCTGGAACGGTCCCCGGTTCAGGACCCGCCCGAGCGGCCCAACCCCAAGCGGATGGCGGACCGTCAGCGTGTGGAGCTTGCCCCAGGCCCAGGCTGCGGGCTCTCCCAGCCGTTCCTGCAGCTCCTCGACTGTACCAGCCAGCAGTGTGGTTGCCCGCTCCGGCCAGCTGCCATCGGCCTGCCACTCCTCGACCAGGCGCAGCAGGATCGTCCGGTTGCGGTAGGCATAGCTGTTGTACGGCGCCGCCGGGTGCGGGCCGATCCCGAGCCAGAGGGGAGCCAGCTCGCCGAACTCGCGCGTCGCGTGCTCATCCAGCAGTCGCCGGAGGGCGACCTCGACCACCGCTGCTGCGGCGCTTCCAGGAAGCAGCCGGCCGTCCCACTCCTGCAGCAGGTCGAGCGCCCGTGCCTCGCTCGCCCGCCGGGGCTGGGCGGCGAGGAGCGCCCGCGCAAAGCGATGAAGCGGGATCGAGTACCAGTCTGCCTGGATACGCCGGAGCGAATCGACGGTGTGGCGGTTCGAGCGCCGTAGGAGCTCGTGGGCACGGTCGGCACGGCTCCGTTCGAACATGTCGAAGCCGAGGAAGGGGCCGCCACTGGGAGGTTCATTCGCCGAAACGATCTGCCCCTCGGGCGGGTCGAGCTGACAGGGAAGCTCATCGAAGGGAACCCAGCCCTGCCAGCCGGGGACTTCCGCTGCCGGTTGGGGGAGGACACCATCCCCAGCCGCGCGCCGGGGGTGGAAGCCAGCAAGCTGCCAGCCGATGTGACCGTCGACGTCAGCGTAGACGAAGTTCAGAGGTGGGTAGCTCCAATGACGGAGCGCCTGGCGGAAGGAAGACCAATCGTGCGCCCGCAGCAGCTCAGTGAGCACGGCAACCGTGTGCGGCTCACGCGTGAGCACGGTGGTGGCGAGGGAGAAGGCCGGCAGGCCCGGGTCGAGGACGCTCGAAACCAGCGGTCCCCGGTCGGTGGTAACCACGCGCTGGACCACCGGTGGGCGGCCGCGCACGCGGATCGTCTCTAGGCGCACCCGGGGCTCGTGCCAGTCCGTTCCGCGACGATACCGGCCAGCAGCGTCGAACTCTTCGAGGAAGAGGTCGGCAGTATCGGTGAGGGCAGCCGTGACCGACCAGGCGATCCGCTGGTTGTGCCCCATGAGGATCCCCGGGATCCCCGCCATCGTCGCCCCGATGACATCGACCTCGCCCCCCCGGAGGTGACTGAGGTGCAGGCTTGGGGGGAAGGCTGCACGCAGGTGGGGGTCACCCGCGAGGAGTGGCTTCCCGGTGGCGGTCCGGCTCCCCGCGAGGGCCCAAGCATTGCTCAAGCCGGCCTCGGGCATGAACCACCGGATATCCGGGCGTAGTGGCTCCACCTCGTTCGCCCACACGCGCCCTCCCCCGACCCGGTGAGCAAGCTGCCAGCGAGCGAGTTCACTCTCCCAGTTGGTCGTTAGGCTGGTCGAGAGGACGCGGGCGACGGCGAGGGTGGCCACCGGGTCCCACGGCTCGATGCGATAGCGCAGCAGCTGCGCTTCGAGTGGAGGGCGCAGCCGGGCCTGGGCGGCATTCACCCCCGCGCTGTAGGCTTCGAGGAAGCGCCGTTCGCGGGGAGGCGTGCGCTGCCACTCCTCCTCGGCTACCGGCCAGAGGCCGAGGACACGGAAGAAGCGGTCGACCTCGAGGGTACGCTCGCCAAACAGCTCCGAGAGCCGACCTGCCGCCACCCGCCGGACGAGGTCCATCTGGAAGAGGCGGTCCTCGGCGTGGACATACCCTTGGCCGAAGAGGGCATCCTCCAGCGACCCCGCCAGGATGTGCGGGGTCCACCAGCGGTCGCGCACGATCTCGACTGGGCCGCCGATCCCCACGACCACCCGCTCGCTCGAGCGCCGGCGCGCGGTAAGCTTCCGCGCACCGAGATAGGCCACCCCCGCTCCGGCCACGAATCCAAGCGCGAGCAGAAGCGGCCGAGTGAGTGCGCGCAGGGTGAGCATGCTGGTTCCATTATAGGTCCGTCCTCAGGCGCCCAGGGGCACCTCGGTCTTCTCCCCGGAAGCCTCGGCCCTGGCCCGCACCCGCCTCGCAGTGCCCTCCCGGCCAAACCGGCAGCAAAGTGGGCTGGGGCTTGCTACACTCGGAAGGATGGCCCTGACCGACGTCCTGACGCTCCACCGACCGCTCGCCTTCCTTGACCTAGAGACGACAGGGAGAGATCCCGCCCGCGACCGGATCATCGACCTCGCGCTCGTGACCGTTCACCCGAACGGGCGGAACGACGAGTGGGTCATCCGGGTCGACCCGGGCGTGCCCATTCCGCCGGATGTGTCCCGGGTCCATGGGATCGTCGACCAGGACGTGCGGGGCCGCCCTCCCTTTGCCGCCTACGCTCGGACGCTCGCGGTGCTCCTGGCAGGATGCGATCTGGCTGGGTTCAATCTCCTCCGGTTCGACCTCCCACTCCTGGAAGCGGAGTTCCAGCGTTGCGGCCTCTCCTTCGCCCGTGAGGGGCGCGCGCTCGTCGATGCGATGGTGATCTTCCACCAGCGCGAACAGTTGGAGCGCCGCAATCTCTCCGCCGCCGTCCGCCACTACTGCGGCCAGGCTCACCTGTATGCTCACTCCGCCCTAGAGGACGTTCGGGCCACGATCGCAGTGCTCACTGCTCAACTCCAGCGCTACCCCGACTTGCCGCGTACCGTCGACCAGCTCCATCGCCTCTGCCAGAGTCGCGGCACCGACTACTGCGACCCGGAAGGAAAGCTGCGTCGTCGTGGCGGCACCATTGTCCTGGGGTTTGGCAAGTACTTCGGGGTCCCGCTCGAGGAGGTTGCGCGCCAGGAGCCGGACTATCTGCGCTGGATCTTGAGCGCCTCCTTCAGCGAGCCAGTCAAGGCCGAGGTCCGCGCGGCGCTCGCGGCTACTGGCGAGGCAACCGAGCTGCCACCAGGAGGCCTCTTCGGCAAGCTCACTCGCTGGCTGCGCTGAAGCGCACCATCCCCAGCGACACCGCATCGCTCCCATCAGGCAGGCGCAGCCGCTCGCCACTCCGCCCGTCGTAGAGCCCGGCAATCAGGTGGTAGGGCCCGGGGCCACTGCCAGCCCGGCGGGAGAGGGTGACCTGGTCAATGATGACCTCGCCTGGCAGCCAACTTGTGGTCGGGGCGTCGCCGCCAGCGGGAAGCGCGTCGTACTGGGCAGCGAGCCGCCCCGTGCGGTCGAGCGCCTGGACAAACACGGTGTAGCTGGTTGGCGCCGTCCCCAACGCCCGCCAGATCAGGGTGACCCGCAGCGGGTCGCCATCGTCGCTGGCAACAGCGACAAGCTCCGCTATCTCCCCGAGGCGAGCCCCCACCGGTTGGCCGATGGGCGGGAGGTCGAACCGGCGCTGGCGCCCACTGATGAACAGTTCCGCGAGGAGAACCGCGTTCCCCCCAGCGCTCACCTCCAGCCAGGCTCGCCCCTGCGTTCCCGGTGGGACGACCAGCTCACGGGGCTCGCGGAGCAGTTCGCCCGCCTGCCAGGCGCTCGGTGGATAGCGTCCTTCCAACGGTATCCGGGCATCCTCCGCTGCCAGCTGGCCATCAGTTCGCCAGAGCCGAACAACCGGGGTCGCCACGGGCGCCGGCTGAAGTGCACGCCAGAAGAGGTCGAGCTGGAGCGTCTCACCCTCGCGCGCCTCGAACTGCCCGAAGTTCACCCCGGCGAGCAGCAGCCCCGGTGCCAGAACTCGCTGAACAGGCAGGCGATAGGGTGGGTCAGGCAGGTTGACCGCCCGCTCGACCACGAGGCTCCCCAGGCGGAGGCGGGGCGCCGGCCCAGGAAACTCGAGTGCTGGCCCCCCAGCGACGTATACCCCCAGCTCCACGCTATACCGCCCTGGCGGTGTGCCCGCTGGAACCAGAAGCAAGCGCGGGTCAGGGGTCCACACGCCCACCCGCCAGGAGGCCGGGGTCCAGGCGGGCCCGACCGCGGGCTGATCCTGCTGGGCCCAGAGACGCCCTGCGGGGTCGACCAGGGCGAGATAGGCGCGGAGTGGTTGGGACACCGCCACCAGGGGCCGCCAGGCGAGCGGAACCTGCACCACCCCTCCCACCGGGACGGCCGCTTCAAGAAGGCTGCCGCTCAGCTCAACTGGGCCGGCTGCTGCTCGCACAGCGCCTGGCGTCGCCGGCCCCAGGATGTATCCCTGGACCCGGATGTTGCTGCTGCCACGAAAGACCACATCCGCGAAGAGCCGACCGTTTGCCGCCAGCCAGGCCCGTACCTGCCCCTGCGGGTCGGTGACGGTGTCATAGGCACGCAACAGCCAGAGCCGAGGGTGCCGAGCGGCAAGCCGCTGGAGAGCTGCTTCTGCCTCTGGCCACCTGAGGGGATAGAAGTCTGCGCGCGGGTCTCCTCCGCCCAGGCTAGCTGGCCCGTCGATCGTGCCCAGCTGGTAGACGATTGGCCCGGCGCTTGCCGGGGCATCCTCGGTGATCCGCCCTCGCCACGCGATCGTTCCTGGCCAGTAGTGCACAAAGGGGGCATAAACATACCCCGCGTTGATCAGGATGGCGTCCCCCGGCTGCCAGCGCTCGGCCAGGAAGCTTACCGCGCTGCGGTAGTCATCCGGCGCGACGCGGTCATCGGTGTGGTAGGCTGCGCTGGCACTCGCAAAGCCCAGGAGCAGCAGCGCGGCGATCAGCACGGGCGCGGCCACCCGCGCCTGCAGGGGAAGGGCCCACAGAGCGGCGGTGAGGAGGGCGCAGACAGCCAGGCGGCGGCTCATTCTCCTACCTCCCGGGCGGCCGATCCCGGAGGCGTCAGGATCAGGGTGTAGAAGCCCGGGCCCAGGTACTTCTGGGCGGCCCGCACCACGTCCACGACGACGGCACGGTCCACACCCATGAGGAGCACCAGGCGTTCCTGGCGGAACAGGCGGCCGGCCACCAGCACCCCGAACCCGCGGTGAGCGCCGCTC
>JAILZB010000155.1 GCA_023512725.1 Chloroflexota bacterium
GTACGAGGCGGAGCTGAAGGAGGCGCGGAAAGCGACGTGATCCCATGACCCTGCTCGGCAGCTTTGCACTCTGGCTAGCGCTGGTCACCGCGCTCACCGGGGCAGTCTTGGCCTTTTCCGGGCGCTGGCGCAGTCGGCCCGAGCTTGCCGCCACCGTGCTCCGGTCGGCCTATGCGGTGTGCGCCGCACTGGTCGTCGCTTCGCTGGCGCTGTGGCAGGGCCTGCTCACCCACGACTTCAACATCGAGTACGTCGCCGCCTACACCTCGCGCAACCTGCCGACCGCCTACGTCATCACGGCATTCTGGGCGGGCCAGAAGGGGTCGCTGCTGTTCTGGGCTTTGGTGCTTTCGGTCTTCGCTGCGTTGGCGCTGGCCACGGCGAGCCGGGATGAGCCTCCCCTGAAGGGCCCTCCGCACGTGGCGACCGAAAGGAGGAAGAACGATGTCGCGCTGGCCTCTCGCTTTGCTTGCTTCTCTCCTCCTCGTTGGATGCGCTCCGGCAGCCCCGACTGCTCCCGTGACCGGTGGAGTCGCACCAGCCGAAGTGCGCGATGAGCAGCAAATCCTGCGGCTAGCCGTCGGGCAGTTGACCGGCACCCTCTCGCCACAAGCCTCTGCCTCCTCGGTCGAGCTGTACTGGAACCTCTACGACAATCTGACCCAGTTCGGCCCCAACTTCGAAGTCCGCCCCTCCCTGGCCGACCGCTGGGAGCTCCGCGACCAGAACCGGACCTGGCGCTTCACCCTCAAGCAGAGCGTCATCTGGCCCGATGGCAAGCCGCTCACGGCTCAGGATGTCGCCTTCACCTTCAACGAGATGCTCAAGAGCAACTGGCCAGCGCGCAGCTACTTCGCCTTCGCCACTGGCGCAACGGCCGTCGACGACTGGACAGTCGATATTCTCAGCAGCCAGCCAGATATGAGCGTCCCGAATGGGGCCACCAGGCTGTGGGTGGTGCCAAAGCACTATTACGAGCACGTTGGTGCCGATGGTTTCCGGGCTCGGCCGATGGGGAGTGGGCCGTACGAGCTGGTCGAGGTCCGCGACAACGACGTTGCTCGCTTTCGCAAGCGCAGCCAGCCGCATGCCTTTCGGACACCCATCCCGAACGAGATCATCTTCAAGGTGATCGTGGACAACTCCCAGAAGCTGAACGGGCTGAAGACTGGCGAAATCGACATCGCCCTCCAGCCGAATCTCTCGGGAGCGCAGATCGAGCAGGCCCGGGCCGCCGGACTGACGCTCATCTCCAGCCCCTCGGCTCCCTACGCCGTGATCATTCCTCAGGGCGCAGTTGAGCTGCGCAACTCTCCCCTCCGCGACAAGCGGGTGCGGATGGCAATCGCCTACGCGATCGACTGGAACGCGATCGCCACCAAGATCCTCGGTGGCACCGCGATCGTCAGTGGGAATTTCGCAACCCCCGGCTCGCTCTACTGGGCCCCCGACGCCCGACCGTGGCCGTATGACCCAGCGCGAGCGAAGCAGCTGCTCGCCGAGGCCGGCTACCCGAACGGCTTCCGGATCGAGACGGGCATGGACACGACTGCTGCCCAGGGCATCCCCGACACGGTACTCGCCATTCAGGGCTACCTGCGAGACATCGGCATCCAGGTCGAGATCAACCCGGTCGAGTTTGGCATCATCCGCGACAAGTTCTACGGCCGCAATAACCAGCTCTGGAGCGACCTCTACACCTACGGCACCGCCGACGCGACCGGCTTCTTCCAGAACTTGCGCATCAACGTTGGCTGCGGTCGGCCGATCGGCGGAGGGCCCGGGAGCGAGCAGTACTGCAACCCGGAGTGGGACCGCCTGTTCGATAGCTCCCTGAGTGAGCCGGACCCCGCCCGCCGGGCCGAGCTGATGCGCCGGGCTGCGCGCCTGATGCGAGAGGATCTCTACGTCATCCCAGGCGTGGTCCAAAGCATCATCCATGTCCTGTCGCCCAAAGTGCGCGGCTTCGCCCCAGAGAACCCGACTGCCTTCACCTTCGATCGCGTCTACAAAGTACAATAGCCTGAAAGCGTATCCCACCGGCAAAGGAGGGTCTGATGGCTGTGCTCACCGATGGTGAAGTCCAGCTGGATCAGCCGGACCGCGCAACGATCGAGTTCATCAAGAACCTGAAGGCGTACACCATCGCCACCATTGCCACGCGGGTGGCCGCCCGGGTGCAGGCGGTTGCCGAGCAACGCCAGGCAGCCGGCCAGCCACCGCTCATGACCGAGGAAGTCGCTGCTCTGGTCGAGCCGACCTTTGAGTGGAAGGTCGACCGTTTCATCTCCCGCCAGACCCAGGAGATGATGTGGAATCGCCTCTTCGAGGCGATGACGCGCAAGGCGCCGGAACTGCTGGCCTGGCTGGAAGAGCCCGTTCCCCAGCCGCGCGGCACCTTAACGCTCGACCCCACCCTCGAGATCCCCGCCTACTTCGAGGTGGACTACCACATTCAGCCGGGCGGGATGCACAAAGAGCCCCTCATCCCCTTTGTGCTCGCCACCGGTCAGGTGGTCTACCACGCCGGACGCAACGACCGCTGGACACTGAAGCGCTCGGTGGCCGAGCTGATCCCGGAGGGACGCTACGAGCGCATCCTCGACCTCGGCTGTGGGATCGGCCAGAGCATTCTCCCGATCAAGGAGCGCTTCCCGGAGGCAGAGGTCTACGGCATCGACCTCGCAGCCCCGCTGCTCAAGTTCGCCCATAAGCTCGCCGAGAGCGAGGGGGTCGCCCTGCACCTGAGCCAACAGAATGCGGAGCGCACGAACTTCCCGGACAACTTCTTCGACGTGGTGAGTTCCTGCATCCTGTTCCACGAGATCCCGGATGAGGCCGCCCGAAACGTCATCGCCGAGGCCTACCGCATCCTGAAGCCGGGCGGCTACTTCCAGATCGGGGACACGATGCCGTACCGCTACCTCGACCCCTACCGGCGCTATTCCTCCGACTGGCAGACCGAGCACAACGGCGAGCCCTACTGGCGCCAGGCTGGCCTGCGGGATTACCCAGCCCTGCTGCAAGCCGCTGGCTTCCGCGACATCCGCGAGCAGCCAACCCGCGCTGGCCTCTGGCTGACGAGCGCCCGCAAGCCGTGAGCACTCGGGCCTAGGTCGCTGGTGCTGACACTGCTCGGTGCTGGCGGTACCAGCGGATGAGTGCGTTCGTCGAGCTATCGTGCGCGAGCGCTGGCTCGCTGGGCTGCTGGAGCTCGGGCAGGATCCGGCTCGCCAGTGCCTTGCCCAGTTCGACCCCCCACTGGTCGAACGAGTTCACCTGCCAGATGGCGCCCTGGGTGAACACTTTATGTTCGTAGAGGGCGATCAGTTTCCCGAGGTTCTCCGGCGAGAGCACCTCGAGCAGAATGGTCGTGCTCGGCCGGTTGCCGGGGAAGGTGCGGGCCGGCACCTGGGCTTCGGGCACCCCACTGGCCCGTACTTCTGCCTCCGTCTTGCCGAAGGCGAGCGCTTCCGTTTGCGCGATCAGGTTGGCGATGAGGAGATCCTGCTGGTCACCCAAGGGGTTGAGCGAGCGGGCGAAGCCGATGAACTCGCAAGGCACGAGCTTCGTTCCCTGATGGAGGAGCTGGAAGAAGGCGTGCTGACCATTGGTGCCCGGCTGGCCCCAGACGATCGGGCCGGTCTGATAGGTGACGCGGCGACCGAACCAGTCGACGGCTTTGCCGTTACTCTCCATGTCCAGCTGCTGGAGGTAGCTCGGGAGCTTCGCGAGGTACTGGTCGTAGGGGAGGATGGCGACACTCTCGGCACCGAAGAAATTGTTGTACCAGAGCCCGATCAGCCCCAGCAGGACCGGCAGATTCTGCGCGAACGGTGCGCTGCGGAAGTGCTCATCGATGGCCCGATAGCCGCTCAACAGCTCCTGGAAGTGCTGCGGCCCGATCGCGATCATCAGGGAGAGCCCGATCGCCGAGGGCAAGGAGTAACGCCCCCCCACCCAGTCCCAGAACTCGAACATGTTCGCAGGGTCGATCCCGAACGCTTCTACCGCTGACCGATTGGTAGACACCGCCACGAAGTGATGACGGACCGCTCGTGCATCCCCCAATCGCCTGAGCAGCCACTCCCGCGCCGCCCGGGCATTCGTGAGGGTTTCCAGGGTGGTAAACGACTTGGAGGCGACGATAAATAAGGTCTCAGCAGGGTCGAGGTCGCGCACCGCTTCGACGAAGTCGGTCGGGTCGACATTCGAGACGAAGCGGAAGGTCAGCCGCCGGTCGCTATACCAGCGCAAGGCCTCGTAGGCCATCGCTGGTCCGAGGTCCGAGCCCCCGATGCCGAGGTTCACCACCGCCCGGATCGGCTTGCCAGTGTAGCCCCGCCACTCCCCCTGGCGCAGCCGGGTCGCAAAGTCGGCCATCCGGTCGAGCACGGCATGGACCTGGGGGACGACGTTCTCCCCATTGACGAGGATGGTCGCCTCCCGCGGGGCGCGGAGCGCCACATGGAGGACTGGCCGGTGCTCGGTGACGTTAATTGGCTCGCCGCGAAACATCGCCTCGATCTGGTCGCGGAGGCCGCACCCTTCTGCCAGCGCTACCAGCAGCCGGATGGTCTCGCCAGTCAGCCGGTTCTTGGAGTAATCCAGGTAGATGCCGGCCGCCTCGGCAGTCAGCTGCTCGCCGCGGTGAGGCTCGTCGGCAAACAGGGTCCGCAGGTGAACCCCCCGCAGCTGGTGGGCGTGGGTAACCAGCGCCTGCCACTCCGGACGCTCGGTCAGTAGGGGTGGCAGCGTGCGGCTCATGGCAGCCCTCCTGATTTCAGGCCCGTGCGAGCGCGGTGGTGCGGGCTTTCACGCAGTCCATCAGGTCATTCCAGGAGGCGGTGAAGGCAGCCGCTCCCTCCCGCTGCAAGCGCGTTGCGAGCTCAGCTACATCGATACCAGCGGCGGCGAACTTGGCCAAGACCGCATCAGCGTCGCCACCATCGGTGGGAAGCAGCTCGCGCACCTCCCCATGGTCGGCGAAGGCAAGGAGCGTCTCTTCCGGCAGGGTGTTGATAGTGTGGGGAGCCACCAGGCCGGTAACGTACCAGGTGTCAGGGAGGGTCGGGTCTTTGGTGCTGGTGCTTGCCCAGAGCAGCCGCTGGGCGCGAGCGCCCCGGCGCACGAGCGCCTGGTAGCGCTCGGAAGTCAGGATCTCTCGGTAGGCACGGTAGGTCTTCTTCGCGATCGCCAGGCCCAGCTGCCCCCGGAGTTCATCGGGCACGCTGCCCACCACGGCGCGGTCCCAGCGCGAGACGAAGAGCGACGCGACCGAGCCGACCGCCGGGCTGAGGCCGGCCTCAATCCGCCGCTCGATCCCGCGGAGGTAAGCATCGGCCGCGGCGCGGTACTGCTCGGGGGAGAAGAGCAGGGTCACATTGATCGGAACCCCCGCGAAGATGCACTCCTCGATTGCGGGCAACCCCTCAGGGGTTCCCGGGATCTTGATCATCAGGTTGGGGATCCCGGCCTGAGTCCAGAGCCGCTTCGCTTGCTCAATGGTGCTCGCCGTGTCGTACGCGAGCAGCGGCGAAACCTCGAGCGACACCCACCCATCGACGCCGGTCGTCTTCTGGTGCATAGGGGAAAACAGGCGGGCTGCCGTTGCCAGGTCCGTCAGCGCGAGCTCAAAGAACAGCTCCTCTGGTGAGGCTTCGGCTCGGGCGCGGATCTGCTCATCGTAGGCGGTACTGTTGCGAATGGCCTGGTCGAAGATCGTGGGGTTCGAGGTGAGCCCGGAGACATGCAGCTCCTCGATGAAGCGCTGCAGCCGCCCGCTCTGGACCAGCTCGCGGGTAATGACATCTAGCCAGATCGCCTGGCCGGCATAGCGGAGGTACTGGGTTCGGCTCATCTTCTCTCCTCGTGGTCACCCGGCGGTGCCGGGGATGCTGCTCCGAGCAAGGCAGTGCGATCGTACTCGACCAGCTGGCCAATGTGCTCGATGGTACAGTCGGGCGTGGGGTAACGGGCGACGAGAGCGGGGTCCCGGGCGTAGTGCCCCTGGCGGGGGAAGACGGTCGTCACGCGCTCACCCCAGGCGGCTTTGACGGCACTCAGAATGCGGACTTTGTCATCGACTAGCACGTAGTGCGCTGCCGGGTAGCGCCGGGCAACGTCTGCCAGCTCCTGCTCCTTGTGGATGTAGATCAAGACGCGGCCCGCCACTGCCTGCCAGAGACCCGAGCGGTCGATCTTACGCGGTTGGAAGACGACATCACCATCCGAGAAGATCACCGTCGGCCCCCACTGCTGGAGATGGGCGAGCACCGCGAGCGCACCCGGGTACAGCCGTGCGGGGAAGGGATAATCCACCAGCCAGAGGGAGAGCCGGAGCAGTTCGGTTGCGTGGGGGTAGATCAACCGAAAGCGCTGAAGCGCGCCCAGGTAGTCGGCGTAGCCGAGTTCGCGGCGGAGGTCTTCGAAGATTACGAAGTACTGGTCAGCGGCCGCACCACCCACGGTAGTCTGAAGGTGGGTCCGCAAGTCCTCCACCACGCGGTCGTTGTCGAGCAGGGTGTTATCCACATCGAGCAGGAAGACCACCGCTTCCCTCACGCGGAAGCTCCCTCTGGCCCAGCGACGACGGAGGGGTCCCGCCAGCGGTCGCCCTCCTCCAGCACTCGCTCCTGCTCGGGCGGACCCCAGCTGCCCGGCGGATAGAAGAACAGCGGGGTTACGTTCTCGAGCGCCGGCTGGACGATCCGCCAGCAATGCTCGACGGCATCCTGACGGGCAAAGAGCGTCTGGTCGCCGCGCAGCGCATCGGTCAGCAGCCGCTCATAGGGCAGCATATCTTCGCCTGGGTCGCTGACAGCGACGAGTTCGACTGGCTCGCCCACCATTCGCTCACGCTCCTTTTTCTTGCGCGCTTCCAGCACGATCTGCACCTCTGGCGAGAGGCGAAAGCGTAGCGAGTTCGTCGGGCTGAGGTCACGCTGGTTGAAGACGGCCACCGGCGGCGCCCGCAGCTGGACCACCACCTCGTTGGCCGTGAGCGGCAGCATTTTGCCCGTCCGCAGGTAGATCGGCACCCCTGCCCAGCGCCAGTTCTCGACCCACAGCTTGACGGCCGCGAAGGTCTCGACCGTGGAGGTAGGGGCCACGTTCGGTTCCTGGCGGTAGCCGAGGTACTGCCCCCGGACCACGGCCTCCGGGCTGAGTGGTGGGATCGCCGAGAGCACATCGCTTATCTCTTCCCGGAGAGAGTCCGCCGAGAGGGGGTTCGGGGCTTCCATCGTCAGGAGGGCGGTCACCTGGAGCAAGTGGTTCTGGACAACATCGCGAATGGCCCCCGCCTCCTCATAGAACGCTCCCCGGCCTTGGACCCCGAACTGTTCCGCCAGCGTGATCTGGATGCTTTTGACATAATTACGGTTCCAGATCGGCTCCAAGAAGCTGTTGGCAAAGCGGAAATAGACCAGGTTCTGGACCGGCTCCTTCCCCAGAAAGTGGTCGATCCGGAAGATTGCGTTTTCGTCGAAGACACGGTGGAGCAAGCGATTGAGTTGCTGGGCCGAGGTGAGGTCGCGACCGAACGGCTTTTCGACGACCACCCGGGCCCCGCGCGCGCAGCCCGACTCGCTCAGGTGACGGACCACGACCGGAAAGAGGCTCGGTGGGATCGCCAGGTAGTGGAGCGGGAAGCGGGCCGGGCCGAGCAACTCCCGAAGGCGGGTGAAGGTGGCCGGGTCGTGGTAGTCACCATCGACGTAGCGCAGCAGCGCGACCAGCCGCGGGAAGGCCTCCGGGTCGAGCCCGCTGTGAGCAGTCACGCTCGCCCGCGCCCGCTCAACCAGCTGCTCGAGCGTCCAGCCGGACTTCGCCACCCCGATGACCGGGACGGTGAGGGTGCCGTGCTTAACTATCGCCTGAAGCGCGGGAAAGATCTGCTTGTAGGCTAGGTCACCCGTGGCCCCGAAGAAGCAGAGCGCATCAGCTGGGGGGAGGTCCATCGCTCACCCTTCAGCCGCCGTGGGTTCCTGGTGGCCACCAAACTGGTAGCGCAACGCCGCCAGCAGCCGGTTGGCGAACTCGGCCCGGCCGCGCGAAGCGAACCGCTCCCAGAGGGCCGCACTTAGCACCGGCGTTGGCACCCCCGCTTCGATCGCGGTCATCAGCGTCCAGCGGCCCTCCCCGGAGTCGGCAACCCGCCCACTGAAGTTCGCCAGGTCGGGGCTGGCAGCGAGGGCGAGTGCCGTCAGGTCGAGCAGCCAGGAGGCGATCACGCTGCCTCGGCGCCACAGTTCCGCGATCTCGGCCAGGTTGAAGTCGTACTGATAGTGCTCGGGATGACGCAGGGGTGTCGTCTCAGCATCGGCTGCTTGCTCCTGCTTTCCAATGCCAGCGTGCCGCAGCACGTTCAGTCCCTCGGCGTAGGCAGCCATCAGCCCGTACTCGATCCCGTTGTGCACCATCTTGACGAAATGCCCCGCCCCGGCCGGCCCGCAGTGGAGGTAGCCCTGCTCGGCGGAAGTGGGAGGCCCCTCCCGTCCGGGGCTCCGCGGCGCCGCCTCCACCCCGGGAGCGAGGGCGGCAAAGATAGGCTCCAGACGCGCCACGACCGCTGGCTCGCCCCCAATCATCAGGCAATAGCCCCGCTCGAGCCCCCAGACGCCGCCGCTCACTCCACAATCGACATAATGGATCCCCTGGCGAGCGAGCCAGCGGGCTCGCCGGATGTCGTCGTGGTAGAGCGAGTTCCCGCCGTCGATGACGGTATCATCCGCTTCTAGGAGGGGAACAAGCTGCTCCAGCAGGGGGCCGACGGCCGCTACCGGAGTCATCAGCCAGATGTGCCGCGGGCGGTCGAGGGCGTGGACGACAGC